>JAFZDQ010000027.1 GCA_017561085.1 Lachnospiraceae bacterium | reverse complement strand
GATGACGGGAATCTCTTCCAAACCGGCGCCCAGTTCCGCAAAAGCTGCTACCTGTTTTTCTTCCATCCGTTCTTTCATCACAAGACTTCCGGTTACCGCCAAAAGGGCTACCACCAGCACTCCTGTAACAATCAGCATATAATCGGACAAACTCTTCCGGCGACGTACCTTCCGGGCTTTCTTTCCTGCTGCAGGAATATATCCTATGATATCATCGTCGTCGTAATCATCTTCTTCATCGTCATCATCTTCGTCGTCATAGTCTTCATCATAGTCTTCGTCGTCATCAAACCCGTCGTCGTAATCTTCATCCTCATATGTGTCATCTTCATATGCGTCATCCTCATACGCTTCTTCGTCGTACTCTGCATCAAAAGACGCTTCCTGCGCCAAGGAACCGGCTCTGCCGTTTTCGAAGACATCATCATCATCAAAATCCATCCATTCCAAGTCCCGCTTAGACTTAGAGTTGTATGTTTTTCTTTTATTTCCATGCAATAACTTGCTCATTTATATAACTTCTCCATCGTAACAAATTTGTAACATTTCACTTATTTCTTTTTGCATTATACCATTTTTGCCCTATATACACAATCTTTTTATCCTAAGGTTTCCCTTAAGAAAGACTAAAGAAAAACGCCCTGTCCGGTTTACATAACTCTCCCGTTTCTTAACCGGTATTTTTGCGCGACGGAATCCTCTTGCGAATCAGGTATAAGTAATTGACTTTTTTCGCAAAAGACCAAATAATGGAGCTTACAACCGCACCATGAAAACAGAATCATAAAGGGGAAATTTATTATGATGTACATGCATTATTGTAATTGCTGTCAACGGATTTTCATGCTGAACGGGCACAAAATCATTTGTCCCAAATGCACGGAACCGCTTGCGGAACTCCGTATCTCCTATCTGGAGTATGTAAATCTGGATGTTGCCCAAAGAAAAGCGTACGTGGACGCTTGCCGGGACGAGGAACAGTTAAGCAAACTCAGCGCCACCTACCGAATGTACAAATACAGTAAATGGTACCGGAATCTGCAGGAAAACAACACGGAGCATCTTCCGGTCAGCACCCTGCTTTCCGCCAAAACCAAAGAACAACAGGAAACCCGGATTTTTGAAACACCGGACACCTAAGCTTCCCCGCCAAAGATAAAGAAAGAAATAACAATATAAGCCGGATTGCATAAGAACAATCCGGCTTTTCACTTTCCTTTTTATAGATAAACTTTATAAAAACTTTACAAATAATACACTGCAATTCCTGCAAAAATAAATGCCATCCCAAGAAGTTTTCTTCCCGTAATCTTCTCACGGAAAAAGAAATAACTCAGCACCAGCACCATGATATAGCCGGTCGCTTCCACAATCTGCACGCCCGTAAATTCCATCCCCGCATAGGCAATAATAGTCAGAAACATGGAAACAAACATCATACCGTAACCGAAAATCACGTACGGGTTCAAATACTCTTTCAAAAAGCTGTCATAGCTTTTCTCTGCGCTCTTTTTTAACAAAATCTGGGAAAAAGAGGCAATCAGCACCGACAAAAGCAGAATCCAAAAATGCATACTCATACCGTCTCCTCCTTTTCTTTTTCCCTATCTTTACTGTTCAGAATCACAATACCCGTAATCACCAGTAAAATACCGGCCACCTTGCTTACGGTAATCTGCTCTTTAAAAAGAACACTTCCCCAAAGCATGGCCCAAATGAGGGTTACCGCCTTATTAGCATAGGCTACGGACAATTCGAATTTCTTTATCACCTGCTGCCACAAAATCGCATAAATCCCCAAAATAGCAACTTCCAATCCGTAAAGCAGGATAAATTTAAGGCCAAATTCCTCTGTTGAGGCAAATTTCGCCACAATGCTGTTCATGCTGTAAATCAAAAATACAAACTGCAAAAGCAGGATGTCTTTCAGTTTCATTCCGGTTTTCATTTTTCACCCAAACCTGCTTATTTGCAGGCCCTTTCGCTTTTAGATTTTAGCACACAAAAAAGCCGGCGTATATTAAATTTTTATGAATATGTGGATTTTTTTAACAAATAATAGTAAAATGACTAGTAATGTATTTAAGTAATGTATTTAAGCAATGTTTTAAGTAAGGAGAAAAAGAATGAATCAAAATAAAGAAAATATCACTGAAAATACCGGCGAAGAAAAGAAACGCTCCTTCCGTCCCAATTTTCACTTCATTATCATACTGGCAATTCTGATTATTGTTGCAGTTTCCGTAATCCGTCTGCTGCGTTGGAATCAGGGTACTACCATTGAAGACGATCCTTCCGTAGACCCTTCCCAATTTGATGTGGAAACACTGGATATGATTATTCCCATGGATGCTTCCCGCTTAGAAGGCCGCGAAGATGACGGAGTGACCACCATCCTTTGTCTGGGCAATAATCCTTTTTCCGAAAACAGGGAAAACGGACTGGCTGTCAAAATCGCCGAAAAGACCGGCGCTGTTGTTTATAACTGCGGTTTCCCCGTGTCTTCCGCCGCTTGTAAGTATCCCATTTACAACCCGGAATTCCCTCAGGATCATTTCAACTTCTACTATGTAGTGGAATGCTTCCGTAACAACGAATTTACCGCCATTAACTCCATTGCCAGCCATGAAGTGGACCCCAGATACCAGCAGGCTGTTGATGTGATGAAGACCGTGGATATGGATAAGGTGGATATCATCATTGTGATGTATGACAGTACCGATTACAATAACGGTACTCCTTCCGACAACCCCGGAAACCCTTATGATGTAACTGCTTTTACCGGTGGCCTCAGAACGACCCTGAAGAACATTACCGCCACCTGGCCTCATATCAGAACCTTTGTTATGTCTCCCACCTACGCACAGTATTTAGACGGAGACGGTAATCTGCGTAACGGCACCCAGACCGATTTGGGTAACGGAACCTTAAACCACTATCTGGTGAAGGAAGCAGAGGCGGTTATGGACTGCGGTGTTTCCTTTATCGACAACTACTACGGAACCATTAATGAAGACAATTATTCCGAATATATGATTGATCACATGAATTACAATGATGCAGGCTACGACAAGTTAGCGCAGCGTATTGCAGATATTATTAACAATAACCTTGGCGTGGTAAACAGTAACTAAAACAGTGCCCATGGGGCTTGTTTCATCAAATGTCAAACCATAAAAATAAACCCGGCATTTCCTTTGTTCACAGGGAATTCCGGGTTTTTCGTTTTTGGTTTTTTAATTTAAAAGTCCGTCAAAATCAAAGGCTTCCACCACTTCCTCCATATGGGCCAGATAGGCATCAATGGTCTGCGCCTTTTCATAGCGCTTTTCCTTCTCCTGGGAGGCATCTGCAGGTATGCCGGACTCCTTTGCCACAATTCCCGTTCCGTCCACAAAGCATTCTGCCATGAAGCGGTTAAACCTAGGATGATAATGACTGTAATCCGCGTAGTTGTTTAAATCAAGTACGATATCTTCCCTGTCCGGGAAAAAATAAAGTTCCACATTGTCATAGGAATTCAAATGATTGGCAATATAGCGGTATTCCTCTATGGTTGCTTTCATATGATTCTCCCTAAGCACATTATTCCAAAACAAAATGCTGTAAGGCGGGAAGAAAATCACGAACTCCGTATCCGGATTTGCTTCAATAAAGGGACAAATATTGGTTTCCAGGTTACGTTTCGCCCTGCCTGTAAAATCCTCCGGATTGGTCTCTTCGCTGATGATTTCCGGTTGCACGTAATTTAATAGCACCCAATCCTCACTATAATACTCCTCCGTCCACCAGCTGGCATACATGGTAGCCAAATCCGTAGGCTCCGGGTCCGCTATGGGCCGTAAAATATAGTTCAGAAGCACATCCTTATTCAGCAGATAATAAATATCATTGATGGGCTTATCATCATACAAATACTCCGGAATGGGATATTTGGTTTCCTCCACACCGCCGGTATAAGTAATCACGTCTATTCCCAAAAACACCTGCTTCACCTCGTGACCGCTGCCGAAAACCTTTTCCATGATATTGGCCTGGTCCTTAGGATAAGCCGCACTATAGCTGAGTTTTAAGGTATTTAAATCCATCAGCTCGGCAAACCAACGGGTGTTAAAATTCACCGTCATGGACGAGCCAAGGAGCACACTGTCATATTCCATATGCCTCGCCATACCGGGATTCTGGGACAACTGATTGTCCACCTGATACGGGAAGCCGGGCAGTGGCTTATGGTAATGGAAAAAGGGATCCACGTATGCTACCAAAAGTGCCACACATAAAAGCATACCAAGCACTGAGAGGGCAAACAGGGCAAGCAATCCTTTCACGGATTTTTTACTTCTCTCTTTACCGGGCTTATGATATTCAGTTGTACTTTGGGCAAGCTTCTTTTTCTCCATCCGAAACGTCCCTTTCAAACCAAGTATTACCACGTAAACCAATTCCTCCGCACAATCAAACTTTAAATTCCGCAAATGAAACCCAAGAAGCTCCATCAATCCGCAAATTCACTTCTCTAGAAATTCACATATAAGAAACTGCTGACCTGACCTAACGAAACCACGCACCACACAAACAGCACCGCCGCGATAACTGTCACGAAAAAGCCGGGTTTTATTTTTTCGCAGATGACATGGGCCGGTTTGCCCCAAAATACCAGGAGAAGGGCAATTGCCAGCATGAAAAACAGCAGAATCAAATGGGCAAAGGGAAGGGAATCCATCCCCAGCACCTTAATCACATACCAAAACTCATCCAGCTGAAAGCACTGTGCGAAATTTTTACCGATTTTGCCGGCACTGAAGGTAAATGCTTTTTTTAAGACAGACACTGCATCTGAAACAGATGGTGCACGGAAAAATACCCAGGCAATATTCACATACAAAAAGGTAAGCAGCACACCGCACACCCGCAGGATTTTGCCGGTAGGCTTTTTCGCTTTATCAAACAGGCGGCAAACCACATAGGCCACTCCATGCATCAGTCCCCAGACAATAAAGGTGACGCCTGCACCGTGCCAGATGCCGCTGATAAAAAACACAAACAAAATATTAAGGCAGGTCCGGGCAAGTCCCTTTCTTTTTCCTCCCAGCGGAATATACACATACTGGGTAAAAAAACGGGTCAGGGTCATATGCCAGCCCTTCCAGAATTCTATGATATTGGCTGCTTTATAGGGCGATGAGAAATTCACCGGCAAAGAAAAGCCCAGCATACCGGCACATCCCATGGCCATATCCGAATAGCCGCTGAAATCAAAATAAAGCTGCAGGGTATAAGCCAAAATCAAAACCCACGCTTCCTTACTGCTTAAGGCCGCCGGGTTTCCGTAACCGAACGCTACCGCTGCCCCTAAGGTATCCGCCAAAAGCACCTTCTTGGCAAGTCCCATAATAAACAAAAGAAGACTCCTGTAAAACTTCTCCCAGTCAAAGGGCTGTTCCAGCACCTCTTCTACCGCCCCTTCCAGCTCCTTCGGAAGCACAATGGGTCCCTGAATCATCTTCGGGAAAAAGGTCACATAAAAGCCGTAGTCCAGCCACTCTGACTTTTGCAAAGTTCCTCTGTAGTTTTCCACCAAAAAGGCAATCTGACTAAAGGTAAAAAAGCTGATAGATAAGGGCACAAAAAGCCGCCCTGTATATTTAAAGAAAAACAATGTCCCGACGGAAAGCAAAAGGCCCGCAATCAGATAAGGTTTCTTCGCCTCTGCCTTTTTCATCAGAAAAACAATCCCGAAATTCACCACCATGCTCACAAGCAGCACCGGCAAATTCACCGGGCTTACAAAACCGTAAAACCACAAGGACATCAAAACAAGAAAAGCCTTGGCATAGGAAGCTTTTCCTGTCTTTTTTACCATATGAAATCCCAACATACACAAGGGAAAAAAGAGAAATACAAAAGCAAATGAATGAAAACTCATAGCTCCCCCTCTGATTCTTTGTCCAAACGGTATAACCGGCGTCAGTCTGCCCATTCAGACATTTAATAATACGCTTCCTCAAGCTCTGCCAATGCCTTTTCCGTCACCGGGTCACTGTAAATCCGGTATCCGTCAATTTCCGCAAGACAGATAAGTCCCAGCTTTTCCGGGTCTCCAATCACCTTTTTCGCCGGAGAAAGCACGATATATCTGCAATACTGCGGCCGCAAAACCTCCAGAAGTTTCTCAAGTTCGATGCCATCGGCATTCTCCATAATCTGATGCACTTCATGATAATAGCCCCACTGACTTTCAATCATGTCACGGCCGTAAGGCATACGGATTCGCGCATCATACTGGCGGATGAAATACACCAGCTCCTCAGGCACAACCACCTTCACAAAATCCCCGTCTTCTTCAGGGCCAATCAACTCACATATTTTCACTGCCGTCTCCGGAATATGATAAGCATTCTCTGCCTTAGATATATAGGGACTTTTGTAAACAAGGCTGCCGCAAAGGACGATAAGCGCCGTCATCACCAAAAGCCCGATCCTGCGGTGTTTTTCAAACAACCGGCAAGCCGCATACACCACAATCACCCCATAGGGGATGGTCCAAAGCACCCTGTAATAAATGGTACCGTCTAACAGTGCCACAAAATATTTCCTGCTAAGGGGAAATAAAAATAACGCAATAATCAAAATCGGTGCCGTCACGAACAATAGCCTGCGGGTCTTGTTTTTCTCAGTGAATAACAAATACAGCCAGGCCGCCGCAAACAGTAAAAACAAAGGCTTTAAACCGGTATAAAGTTTTAGGATTACAAAGCTTTCCATAAAAATTCCGTACATAAAAAGCCACACCTTTCTCCAAAAGATTAACTGACAAGCAGATAAACCAGCATGTAAACCGCACCCGGAATACAGGAAAGTCCCGTCTTTACCAAGATGCCGAAGCTACGGTTTTTGATTGCAAACAGCACCGCAAGTCCTGCCGACAAAATCACTGCCAAAAGCACTGCCAGGGAACTGCTGACGCCTGCTGCCGTAATGACGCAGGCAAGAAGCACAAAATAGCCGGACGCCGCAGAACTTCCGTCGTTTCCGTTTATATCCGTTTCCTGCTCCTGTTTCGCCTCATCAAACAACATAAGGAATATCCAAATCACCGCAGGCAATACCAGATTCGCCGCCACGGATTTCCCCTGCCAGGTTCTGGTCAGAAGGAAGGTTTCCGCCGTGTAAATGGAAACATTCCCAAACATCTGGAAGAGAGAAATTAAAATCATAAACATAGGCAGCATTTCTTTTTTATCTGCCAATAATTTCTTACCAATCTGAAAATACAATAAGTAGGTCAGCGGCAACAATACAAGGGGCATCACACTGTGACTTATGATGGTGGCATGTACGCCGCTCATCCGTCCCACAAAGGCCTCCCAGGCAGGAATCAGCGCCAGGGCATGTCTGGCATCCAGAGGCATACTGTCTCCGGTATAAGGATTAAAACGGTACAGCATATCAATCTGCTGCGCTATCACACTTTGTACCCCGTAGTAAGCATCATCCCCGTCAAAGGATGCGCGGGTAAAAGCCATATAAAGCTGGAATCCGAGCACCAGGAAAAACAAAAGATACCCAATCTTTTCTTCCATGGACAAGCGCTTTAGGCAAATGCCGGCTTCCAAGCGCCACAGTCCTTTCTTTTTCTTCTGTAAGAACAAGAGAACGCCTGCCGCCGCTGCCAGAAGGCAGACACTCATATAAACATAGGTCAGATAGGAAAAGCCGTGATAAACCGTCGTAAGCACGATAGGGATTCCCACCAGCTCCAACAGGGCAAACACGCCAAAGTATCCCGCCAGGAAGATTACTCCGGGGGTTCTGTCTTTAGACGGTAATAAGGCTGCCGGCAAAAGGCCGATGCCAAAAGGCAGTACCAAAAGCCAGAATATCAGACCCAAACAATTCAAAAAAACCATAGTCAGACCTCGTCTTTACTCAAACAATTCATACAAAATTCATTTTACAACAAATTCCCTGTAAGCACTAGTATCTATTTCCAAATTCCCCGGATTTTACGTTTTGACAATTGAAGCCGCCCGTTATTTCCCTTATAATAAATGCTATCAATACAATACATGTTATAAACAAAAGAAACGGAAGCAAATTATGTTACATCATACCAAAGAAAAAGCAAACCATCCGAATATACTTCTTTATCTCCTGCCGGGACTAGTTCTTTTAGGCATCGTACTCCTTCTTTTGGGGCGCCTTTCCGCCAAAGAGGCGGCTATGGCTCCGGAAGGATTTTCCATTGAAAAACTTACCTTTTGTCATTACCAAAATCCTCTTGGCATTGATGATGCCTATCCTGTCTTTGGCTGGCAAATGAAAAGCAGCAAAAGAGGCAGTATACAAAGCGCCTACCGGATTACGGTTTCCGAAAGCGCAGAGGCCTTAAGCGGCGGTACTTATCTTTGGGACAGCGGCAAGGTTCTTTCCGGACTTTCTGTGGGAATCCCTTATGAAGGTCCTGCTCTTTTGCCCCAAACCCGCTATTACTGGCAGGTCAGTGTATGGGACGAAAACGACACGGAAGCAGTTTCCACGGAGGAAGCCTTTTTTGAAACAGGACTTCTTACAGGGTCAGGCAGCCTGTCTGAAAGTTCCCTTGCAAGCAAGGCCGGCAGCATGACGGAAGGCGGTGCAATCAGCATGCCGGAAGGCGGTGCAATCAGCATGCCGGAAGGCGGAACAGGCAACTCATGTGCCGCTGTTTTCGGAGATGCCAAGTGGATTAGCGCACCGAAGCAAAATGCTATTGCTTACCATCCTGTTTCGGATGCTTTCTCCTATGATATTTCGTATGACTTTTCCTGTAAAGGAACCGGTGCTTCTTTTGTATTCGGGGCCCATGAAGGACGCTACGGAAGCTTGTACCTGTGTGAGATTTGGGAACGGGAGGGACAAAGCACCTTTTCCTTCCAGAAGATGAAAGGCGGCACCTTTGTTTCCAAGGAATCCGTTGATATCACCGCCTGTTGTACAAATGCTACAGCCGACGGCGCCGACCCCAAAGCTGAAACCAACTACAATGTGATACTTTCCGTCCGCGAGAATACCCTCAACGTAATGATTAACGATATGCCTGTGGGCAGCTTTTCTATGGAAAGTATTCCCGTCGGCAGTATCGGCTATTACAAAAGCCGCGGTACCTCTTATACCCGTTTTGACAATATTCTGGTGACGGAGCCTGACGGCAAAGAGCTTTATCGGGAAGATTTCGAAGACAAAGACACCATCTTTGCACCTTACCATACCGTACTTGAAGAAGGTCGTCTGAAAGCCGGAAGCGGTATGCTTCTTACTCCTTTTTATGAATCCCCTGCGCCCTATTTCCGCAGGGAATTTACCACAGAGGACAAAACGATAGAAAGTGCGCGCATTTATATGACCGCACTGGGAAGCTTTGCCCTTTCCCTCGACGGAAACCGGATCGGCAATGATTATTTTGCTCCCGGAAAGCTTGCGTACAACCGTAAGATTGCCTACGAAACCTATGATATCACAGGGCTTCTTTCTCCCGGAAAAAACCACGTGCTGGGCGCAATCCTACTCCACGGCTGGTACGACCGGGCGGTGGGATACCCTGAAATCTATAACCCCTGGGGCGATACCAACGCGCTCCTTGGCAAACTGGAAATCAAGTACACGGACGGTACTGTGCAGGTTATCGGCACAGACCAAAATTTCCTTTGTTCTACGGATACCCCTGTAAGAAATGATGATATTTACCAAGGGGAATTTTATGATGCCAACAAAGAGTTTGCCGGCTTTGATTTGCCCGGCTTTGACGCTTCCGATTGGACTGCTGCCGCTGAAAATCAGGTTGACGAAGCGTACCTGACGCTCCCTGCTGCCTCTAAAATCAGTGAGCCCATTGTTTGTATCAGGGAGCTTACGCCGCTTACCGTTACCACGCCTGCCGAAAATATTTCCGTATATGATTTCGGCCAAAACTTTGCCGGCACTTGCCGCATCCGCGTGAAAGGAGAAAAAGGACAACTCTTAACCCTCCGCTACGGTGAACATTTAAATACAGAAAATTTAATCAACAAAGACGACCTTCCCGGCACGGTATTTACGGAAAACCTGCTGACCGCAGACGCCACCGATTATTATGTGTTAAAGGGCGATGCAAAGGGAGAAATCTTTGTACCGGAATTTACCTATCACGGTTTCCGCTATTTGCAAATTGAAGGTCTGAAGGAGCCCCTTGCGGCTGAGGATGTACAGGGACTTGTGCTTTCCACAGACCTGCCTCAAACCGGCAGTTTTGAATGCTCCGATCCTTTACTGAATCAGTATTATCAGAACACCGTAAACAGTATGCAGAGCAATTTTATGGACAACCCTACCGACTGTCCCCAGCGGGACGAGCGGCACGGCTGGGCCGGGGATGCGCAGGTCTTTTCCGGCACCGCTTCTTATCATGCGGATACCTATTCTTTTTACCGGAAATATCTGGATGACATGCGCCTTTTACAAACAGACGGCGGCTCTTTTACAGACATGGCACCCAGAAACTTCGGCACAGATCCGGAGGGCAGAGGCGGCGCTGCCACCAACAACTGCTGGGGTGATGCGCCTGTGGTAATTACCTGGAACCTTTACACCCAATACGGGGATGTCTCCATCTTGAAAGAAAACTATGAAGCCCTTTGCAAATGGGTGGATGTCCTGGAAGCCACCAGTGAAAATTATATCCGTCGTTGGGGCGGCTACGGGGACCATCTGGCCCTGGAAAGTACCCCCGCGGAAATTACGGACACCGCCTGGTGTGCCCGCAGTGCAGACCTTTTGTCCCGGATGGCCAAAATCCTGGATAAGCCCGAAGATGCAGCCCGTTACCGGGCGCTTTATGAAAACTTCAAAACCGCCTGGCAAAATGCCTACATCCTGCCGGACGGTATGACGGTTTGCAACTCCCAGACCTCTTATGCGCTGGGTCTTTCCTTCGGTTTGTTCCCGGAAGAGCTGGTTCCGGCAGCCACCGGATTCTTTTTACAGCTAATTGAAAACAGTAATTATCATATAAATACCGGTTTTTCCGGCATAGGCTACCTGTTGCCCTCCTTAAGTGCACAGGACCATGATGCGGCCGCTTACAATCTTCTTTTACAAAAAGAAGCGCCTTCCCTTTTGTCCCAGGTACAAAAAGGTGCCACCACCACCTGGGAAATGTGGGATGCTTACCGGGAAGAGCCTGACGGCACCTACTTCCTTGACGGCTCCTTTAACCACTACACCTACGGTACAAGTGCCGGTTTTCTTTATACCCATACCCTGGGTATTACAAGCGATGAAAATAACCCCGGCTTTAAACATTTTTATTTTGCGCCTCATGTCACGGAAGACTTATCCTACGCCGGCGGCAGCTACGAAAGTGCCTATGGGCTGATTGCCTCCAAATGGGAACGGACTAAGGACGGCTACCGCTTCGACTTTACGGTTCCGGCCAACACCACCGCCACCCTGACACTGCCTGCGCTTCCCGACGGAAAAGATTATTTCGAAGGAAAGAAAGCCGCTGTGAAGGCCGACGGCGTAACCCTTATTTCCAAGGACGAAACCCAAGTCGTTTACGGACTTTCATCGGGGAATTATTCTTTTACGGAAGGCCAATAATCTTCTTAAAAAAATTTTTTAAGTCTGCCTGAAATAGTGTACGACCTTTTCAGCCAAAAGTAGACACTATTTCAGAAATGTGCTATACTGACAGTAATATAATGAGAAAGGTATGGGTATTTATGAAAAAAGCTCTGATTATCGGTGCAGGTCCTGCCGGTCTTACCGCGGCATACGAACTGCTGACCAAGTCAAAAGACATTGAAGTAATCGTATTTGAAGAAAGCGATTGTTTTGGTGGTATTTCCAAAACCGTAAATTATAAAGGCAACCGTATGGATATGGGCGGACACCGCTTCTTTTCCAAAATTCCGGAAGTAAACGCATGGTGGGACAATATGCTTCCCATGCAGGGACATCCTACTTATGATGATATTCTTTTAAATCGTCCCATGCCTCTTACCGAAGGTGGCCCCGACCCGGAAAAAGAAGACCGTGTTATGTTAACCAGACACCGTGTTTCCCGTATTCTTTTTGATACCAAGTTTTATGATTATCCCATTTCCCTGAAAATGGAAACCTTGAAAAACATGGGATTTCTCACCACGATGAAGGTAGGCTTCAGTTATCTTGCATGCTTATTCAGAAAGCTTCCTGAAGATAATTTGGAGAATTTCTATGTAAACCGTTTCGGACGCAAGCTTTACTCCATGTTCTTCGAATATTATACCGAAAACCTTTGGGGACGTCATCCCAGAGAGATTGACGCATCCTGGGGTGCACAGCGTGTAAAAGGACTTTCCATTATCGCTATTATGAAGGACATTTTCGGTAAGATTTTCAAGGTGAAGAACCGTAAGGTTGAAACCTCCCTGATTGAAGAATTTAAATATCCCAAATTAGGTCCCGGCCAGTTATGGGATGTAACCGCAGATGAAGTTGTGAAGCTTGGCGGTACTATTTATAAAAATGCTAAAGTTACCAAGATTCACAAAAACGAAAACAATGTTCTGACCGGACTTACCTACGAAACGGACGGACAGGAAATCACCGTAGAAGGTGATTACATCATCTCCTCCATGCCCGTAAGGGATTTAGTAGCAGGTATGAATGATGTTCCTGCAGATCCCGCAAGAATCGCTGCCGGACTTCCTTACCGTGATTATATGACCCTTGGTGTACTGGTTCCCAAAATCAATCTGGAGAACAAAACAGACATCAAGACCGTTGGCAATATCGTTCCCGACTGTTGGGTTTACGTACAGGACAGAAACGTAAAACTGGGACGTTTCCAGATTTACAACAACTGGTCTCCTTACATGATTAAAGACCTTGAAAATACCGTTTGGATCGGTCTTGAATACTTCGTAAACGAAGGCGATGAATTCTGGTGCATGAGCGAAGAAGAATTCTCCAAGATTGGCGTAGAAGAAATGATTAAGTTAGGTCTCATCGACAGCGCAGACGTAGTCATTGATACCCACATGGAAAAGGTTAAGAAAGCATATCCTGCTTACTTTGATACCTATGATGAAATCGACACACTGGTTGATTACTTAAAGACTATTGATAACCTTTACTGTGTAGGACGTAATGGTCAGCACAGATACAACAATATCGACCACTCCATGGTTACCTCCTTTGAAACCGTTAAGAATATCTTAACCGGTGAAAAGAATAAAGATAACATCTGGAGCGTTAACACCGAAAAGGAATATCACGAAGAAAGTAAGACTTCCGATGCCGGTGAGGTAGATTAAGCGGTATAGTTCTTAGATAATCGGTACCCCAATTCTCTCACACACCGAAGCCAAAGACAAAGCAAATAAAAGTCCGTGGATTTTCAGATTAAAATCTGTCCTCCACGGACTTATTATTTTGCTTGGTCTTTCTCACGGTGCATTACGAGAACAGGGGATACCGCTTACTAAAAACGACCACTCACTACGATTTGCATGTGCGAAGCAGACATTACCGCTTACCAAAAACGACCGCTCACTACGGTATGTAGGAGCGGTCGTTTCGTATTTTACTTGCTATGTTACTATTTATTTCTTCTTGAACATGGACTGGCGGGCGCCGTGATTTGCCTCACGGTTCTGAAGTGTATCGTCCACAGCATCCATACGAAGTCCCGCATCGATAAAGTCACAATACTTACAGAAGGGGAAGTTACTGCGGCTTTCTCTGATGGCAGCACGGAGTTTCTTGTACTCTTCGCTGTTCCAAGCCTCCTGAATGGAAACCTTGGTTAAGTCAGCCAGATTGGTCACCTCAAAGTTATCGCAACAGCAGATACCCATTCTTCCGTCAGGGAAGATAAAAATATCTGTATAAGGCATCAGACAGGTTTCCTTCACCAGTTTTTCTTTGGTCTTCTTGTTGGGCGCACTACCGGCACGGTTAGAAAGTACCGCATCCATATAACGCATCTGCACCAGGATATCCACATCCTTAAACTCATCAGGATGTGCTTTTACATAATCATAAATTTCCTGTACATTGTCATGCAGTTTCATATCCCTACAATAGTTATTAATAATAAACTGATTTACGTAAGGAACGATTTCTTTTAATTTTTCTACAGTCAGAAGCAGTCCGTTGGTAGATAAGAAAATAAAGCTGTCGGGAAGCTGCTCTCTGCAATACTTGTGGAATTCTACGATTCGGGTATCCAGGAAAGGTTCATTATTTCCGTAAAGGGTCAGATGGCCCTTGTATCCCCAATCACGGAGCTGGTCAATAATCTGATAAAACAGCTCGTCCTCCATCCGCTTGTAAGGTCTTTTTTCTGCATGCTTATTGGCTGTACAGAAAGAACAGGTACTGTTACAACGGTTGATGGTTTCTAAGTTAACTACCAGCGGCATAGGTGTTTCTTCGCTGTTTAAAAAATATTCAATATACTTAGACTGCAGTTTGTTTCTGGCCATACGCTGCAGTTTTAAATAACTTTCTGATGAAAGCATCGGAACTCTTTTCTGAAGTTCCCAACCGATTCTTCCACCAAAATTATGATATCTGATTGGCATATCTTTCTCCTTTATTGTGCTCTTAATTATTCTTATGAAATTTCATAAAAATATGTATCACTCAACAATAAATACTATCATTCTTTTTCAAAAGCGTCAAGTTTCCCTCTTATACGCGAATTATCGCTCCGTTTTTTCATTTTCCGCCCATGAAGCATCCTTACTTTCTGACGTAGACATATCTTCCGTCTCGATAAAGTTTATAACTGTTTCCGGATGCGTCTTTTACCTGAAGGCAATCCAAATCGGGCTTTTGCATAAAGAAGCCTGTCTTTACCACTTTGGTACCACTCTTTGCAGATGTTTCCCGCAACCAAAGAGACAGTTTCGCCCCTGCGGACGCCGGCTTTAATGTGCCGGTTAAGGTAAGCGGCCTGCTGCTGTCTAAGAGAACTTTGGCTCCCGCCTCATAGGATACCTCTCCTGCGCTCAAACCGTCACGTACATAAAGTGCCGCCTCACCACTTAAGGAAAGTTTATTAATATTTGCACTGCCATTCATTACTACCGCACCGCTTACAAAGACAGGATTTGTGCCGCCTGCAAGCGCCGGACCGCCGCTTATCTGCTTTTTACCGGATTTCTTATAAGCATCCAGCCTGATATTCTGAAGGGTTAAAGGATACTTGGGTGATACCTTGCCAAGATAGGAAAGGGTTACCAAATCCTCCGGCTCTCCGGATTCTGCATAAGCACCACTGATTCCCTCCAGTGCCATTTCTTTGGCATAGGCCGGAAGGGTCAGGGCTGTGTATTTACCGCTGCTTTTAAATGCCGCATCTCCGTAAACCAGTACGCGGTAGGAGGCTTTCTTATTCTTTCTGCTGTTGATTTCTGCAAAAGCTTCCTTCAGGCTCAAAAAGCCGGTATCGGAGCCGCACAAGGTTTCGCCGGGGTACACAGCATCTTCTGCCAGTGTTTCATTCACAAGCACTGCTTTTATCTTACTTATATCGCCGTAGCAAAGGGCTGTTCCCTTCTTGTAAAGGCCGCGGTCCATCTGCCACTGTGCCATTCCCCAGCTATCAATATCGGAATAAGCAGGACGGAGCAATCCCGCATCTGCCTTGGGTGCTTCACAAAGCTTCGTGCCCTGCGTAAGAGCCATGGGCACCGTATTATCTTTATTCTTGGAAATCCAGATTGCAAAACGCTGTCCGATTTCATTACGCGCATGAAGAGCCAAAATCTCACCGGAAATACTAAGTCCTGTCGCGCCCTTATCATTTGCTTTGGCACTAAGGTAGTTCATGCCCTGTCCGTCTACGCTTGTATCAATCAGCTTCGCCAGCTTCAATGTACCGGTGGATGCTTTTTTGTCTGCAGCCGCAGAAATATGACTTTCCGCCATGGCAGTGGTCTTCGTAACCGCCACCTTATTTCCTAACAAAAATGCATCTTCCATCGTCAGATTTTTCAGACTGATGCTGCCTGCGGTAGTTATGTTTGTGTTGCTAAGGACCAAAGCGGATGCTGTTACATTACCGGTTGTTTTCAGCTCCATATCCCGAATTGTCACGGTTCCGCTTGCATTTCCGTGACTGATACCGCCTTTAATGGTAAGAGGCATCTTGCGCGCGCCAAGATCATGGGAAATCACGATTTCTTTTGCACTCTTGGGTAAAACGCCGGTCACTTCTCCGGTGGGTTCTTGAAGGAATATCACTTCATAACGCTTCGCGTTCTTAGAAGAAATGGCAAAATCCTTCTTTGCAGATGCTTCTACCGCCGCAAGAGCCTTGTCAAAGCTTCTGAAATATCCCAAATAGTCTGTGGTTGTACCACCTTCGGAAAGCACCTTGATGGCAGGGGCTTCCTGTATCAAATAAAGGCCGCTGCTTTCGGTAATCAAATGGCCGTCCGCAGGATGACTTAAAAGACTGCCGTTTTCCAGTCTGATGCGGATTCTGTTTTCGGAAGCATTTCCTTTCACCACTGCCAGTCTGTTCAGAGCGGTAAGTCCGTCCAAATCCGCTACCCGAAGGTCTGCTTTGCCGTAAGATGCAGACGCTCCTTCCGGCTCCTTAGCCATGTCCTTTTTGATGGTAAGGCGCACTTCTGCGCCGGCTTCAATGCCGCCGGTTACGGAAAAACCGGAAAGTTTCGTTTTGGTATAGGTTCCGTTTTTATTCTTGGTATAAACACTTGTGGTCTCTACAGTTACCGTTCCCAGGCTGCCCCCTACAGGCGCAACATGCTGAACGGTAATGGTTCCTTTACCGCTTAATTTATTATTATCATATACTACATAAAGATTCTTAATACTTGTGGTACCGCTTACGGAAAGGGCGGTATCCTTCAGGGTCAGACTACCGTTTCCTGCTGCTATCTTCGACATATTTCCAAAAGAAGCCGTCATACTGTTCAGGGACAGGTTTGCATTCTTGCCGATGGTCACCTTGTGGGCTACGGATGCTTTGCTGCTGTTCTGACAATCCACGGAAACCTTTTCAAAGGCAAGGTTTACGCCATCCGGCACCTTCATTTCGCCGCTGTAGACAAGAGTTGCTGACACATCCTGTTCGGCGGTGACGGTAATCTTTGCTTTCGTCTTTGTAGGCATCGTAAGGGAACCGAACGTTTCCTTTTTCGTCTTGGTATTATAGCCGGTCATATAGGCTCTGTTTTCGCAAAGTTCAACCTTGTACTCTGCGTAATGATTGCCCATCTTAGTGATGTCTTTCATGGCTTCATACCAGTTTCTTGCATAACTTACGGAAGCCTCTCCTTCCGTAGGCACTGCCGTAATCCTGATACTCATGGCATCCGCATCCTCTGCGCGGATGTAACCGTTTGTATCCTTGTAATAGCGCATGCCGGAAGGAATAGACATTGATAAGCGGCTCACATCACTTATGATGTTAAGTGCCCTAAAATTCTCGGCAGAAGCTGCCGGCGCTTTAATCAGAGGCAGGTTCCTAACGGATTCCACAAAAGGATTTTTTCCCTGACTACTTGCTTTTATCAATTTGGTATATGTCGAACATGAAGGCTTTATAATACCAATCATCATGGGTTTTCCGTCAGGTACAGTCACTGTTTTCTTAATTTGTGCTAAGGTATTTTTATTGGATGAAGAGGTCTGCCGCACCCATAAAAGTCCGTTTGCCCCCACTAATCTGTCAGCCGTCAACTGGCCCAAAACCAACAATCCGTTAGAAATACCAATGTTTTCCGTCTTAGGCAGATCTTTAGACCAGATACCAAGCTCCGTAACCGTTACCTTTCCGCCTATGGAGGGACTGATAATCTCTCCTTGCTGATAAGAATCCTTCGCAATATAGAAGCCTTTCAAACCGGTCACATTACCGCTTATGTTGATGCCGATTTCGTTTTCCAAATACAGCTCAGACTTTCCTGCTTCTCCGGTAATGTTGTTAAAGACCACTCCATAACCTTCATTGACAGTTTCTAATGACCAATCACTTTCCACCCCGTCCAAAGTCAGTCTGCTGACACCGCTTGAATTGGACTTTAACACCAGATTACCGGGTGCCCAGTAGGTCTTTTTGCTTTCTATCTTGATAGGCGCCAAACAGAAATTCTTCAGTGTCACATCACCGTAGGCGGTAATGTTTCCTTTGTACTTCATCGCCCAAACGATAATGCCGGCATCGCCGTCTGCCGTAAAGGAAGCGCACTTATCCTTGCCGGGCATTACAAGCGCGGAAGGCGTATTTATTTTTTTGTATTCCGCAGAAAGCAAACGGGGTACCGTATCGCTACTGTTAGATAATTTAAGCAGATAATGCTCATTCTTCCTGTTTAAACGGTTGATTTCGGCAACAGCCTGATACCAGTCGATAAACGCACTTTCATAGCCGCCGTTTTCCCCGTAGGCCAGGGTTACATTGGCAGAAAATGGGGACAGATAGTAAATTTTACCGTCATGCTTGCAACCTTTAAACTCCCTTCCCAAGTAATCAAAATAGAAAGAGGATAATGCCGCATTCGGCGCGGAAACGAACCAATTGTCTTTGGTCAAATTGGCAACCGCCCCATCATAACTCCCGACATATAACCGTTCACTCTCACTGTGGGCGAAATTATTCTTAATTGTTAAATTTGCATTTGATGATATGTAAATGGCGGAGTATTCCACACTACTGTTTTCTACATACGGAACATAGGAAACCAGATTCGTTATGACGTTGCCCTTGGTAGTAACATCAATCCAGGAATCCGCTCCCAGAGAAAGGTTTGCGACGGTCAACTTTCCGTCAAATTCTACACCTATGCCGTCAGCAATGAATAAATCATCCACATTAACACTCGTAAACTGATACTGATTGCGTTCTGTTCCCTGTTCAAACCGTAATGCCACCTTCTTTTTGGTATCATGTGTTATTTTACCAAATCCGTTGGTTTCCCGTATATCACATAAGGTCAGGTCATATGCACCCATAGCAACATCTATTTTCCCGGAAGTTGTACGCAAATCAAGATAATCCAAAGTAGTATCTGACTTTAAAGTAATGGTCTGACTCTTCAGGTATATGGTCTGCGCAAATTCTCTGCCACGGACCGTTACATGGGCGGCGTAGGAAGGAAGTACAAGATTAACCCGCTCATCCAATGCCCCGATATGGTCATTTAACAGGAAGATATAGTTTGACTTCTTATCCTTTAAGGTATTTACTGCTGCCGTTGCGTCTTCAAAGGTCCGATAACAGCCAACGGAGGTCTCCTGGCCGTCTTTTTCCCTGATTACTTCAATTTCCCAATTCTCGGCATAATACGCGAAAATAGAAGTTCCTACCTTACCCAGTACGCATCCGCTATTGCTTACCGCCAGATTTTCATCCGATACGCGGAAGCACTTCGTACTTGCTTTTGCTGCAACAAGCAGCGGGGTCTTTGCTGCAAGCCAAAAGTAAGCCGCTTCATTATCCGAATCGTCTGTTTTTTCTTCCTTCACATAGATTGCAATTTGGTCTTCCGGCTCTGCCAGCGTTACCTCTCCGGCAATTTCCAGATAGGTTTTCGGGATATTATAATTTTCCTGGGGCTTTTGTCTGGTCACCAGCACATTGCCTCTGCCTTCACTCAGTACATTTCCTGAAATTGTAAAAGTACCTGCAGACTCAATCCAGGCTTCCATCATGGTTACGTCCTGCATGGTTACGGAAGCTGCTTCCAGCCCTGCACGAAGATAAACCGGTTCTTCTACCGTACCGATATTGGTTCCGTAGAAAGATACGCACCCGTCAG
Source organism: Lachnospiraceae bacterium (assembly GCA_017561085.1). Lineage (GTDB taxonomy): Bacteria > Bacillota > Clostridia > Lachnospirales > Lachnospiraceae > Suilimivivens. Next base: position 13,062 of record JAFZDQ010000027.1, on the reverse strand, counting down.
AAACGAACTTACCGGTAATGGTCAGATAGGTGTCCTCCATGGCACGCAAATTGGTAATACTTGCATCAGAAGGGCTATCCGGATGTCCCACTACCAGTCTGGTGCCCTTTGCCAGGTCACACTCCTTCGCCGTCAGGTCTCCCATCACATCCAGGCGTGCATTTAAAAGGAGTTCCTCTGTCTTAAGGTTTCCGCCTTCTGCAATTCCTTCCACCGTATAAGTTTTTAAAACAAAGAGATTATTAATTACTACCTTGTCAAATCCGCTGATTTCACCTTGCAAAAATTCCGTGGTAAATTCCATGGAAACGTCGCCTTCCACGAAAAGCTGTCCGCCGTTACCGGTCAGTGTAGCAGGGTTTACAAAAAATACCATATCATTCAGCGTTAAAGTGCTGCCGCTTATCTGAATGTCAAAAGTTCTGTCTGTGCTTTCCAGCGTGATGTTCTCAAAGGACAGATTGGCCGCTGATGTAATTTCTGCGTCTTTCGTGCCTTTTACGGTCAACTTACTGCCGGTTACTTTCAGACTGCCGATTTCTTCCGGAACCGTGATACCTCCCACTGCTGTTGTGGGGGCAAGTAACTCTATCACATAATTTCCGCTGGGATTATTTTGCTCCGCTGCTGTATGTAATGCTTCCTGAAGGGAATAAAAATCACCCAAGGTTTCCTGCCCGGAACCGCTCTCCTGCAAGAGTCTGACGGTCTTTTCCTTTTTGGTAAAAACGTTCATACGGGGAGTAATGCCCTCTTTTTCATCATGCAGCGAAAGAAATCCACCGATTACCGGTAATTTGGCAAAGCTCTCGCCTTCTTTAGTCACATTATGGCTATCATATACACAGCTGTAACCGCTATATAACGCATAATTAATATCCACAACGACCTCCGCAGTGTCCGCAAAGGTAATCACCACTGCAAACAAGTCCCCCGCATCTACCTGTACGGGCTTCTCAAAATCTATGGTCTGATAGCCGGCAAAACCTGTCACACCTGTTTCAGGCGCATTCCAAACAGGCTCTCCGCTTAAGGGATCTTCTACCACACCATTAACTGTCTTGGGATTTTTGTACACCTGTACGCTGTATTCCACGTTGGCACTATAAGTCATAAAACCGGTGCCGGTAATCACTTCGCCGCCGCCGGGATTAGCCTTTGCTTCATACACCTGCGCTATGCCATCCAAGCTTAAAAAATTGTAAAAATCCACGCCGCCGCTATAGTAATAGTTGTTCATGCCTTCCGTTAACACTTCTGCTTCGTAGGCCGCTACGTTGCCACCCGGTCTGTGGAAGGACGCATCATAATAAGAGATATAAAAATATCCCTCATCTCCAAAGGCCTTTCCCCAGCTGTTTTTACAAAGCCACGCACCATCCCCTTCGGGCTGCAAATAAAAGTTCTCTTTCTTGTAGCTATCGTCCCAACCGATTACGGTAATGGCATGATTGCTGCCTATAAGATCACAATTGTAAGCCGCCGTATCCTCTTTGTAATAATAGTCATCATGATAATAGGAACCGTAAACCGCACCGTATTCCATAATAAGCAGTTTCACATTATCCCTGTCTTTTGCAGGAGACATATGACAATTCTTCATATAATACTGGTTCTTTTGCCATGCGTCTTCAGGCTTCATAAGACGGGTAGCCATGGAAAGAGCATTCTTATCTGTATTTCCCGGATAGTCGCTTTCCAGGGTAGCCCCCTTCCAGTTAGACAGGGCAATGGCAGACATCTGGATATTTCCGCCGTTATCCATATATTGAACGCCGCCTTCGGCTTTTACATAATCATCCTTGGTATTTCCCAGCTTATCAGCACCGGTATGGGTGGCAAAATAAGCCAGATGCCACTCTGACAGGTCCACTTCAGATGCATCTGCAAGTCCCTTACGGATTAAGGTACTTTCCATGGACGCAATGGTAGCATAGGTCCAGCAGGAACCGTAAGGATTCTGGTTCTTCACGGAAACATTAAAGCCCTCATTTCTGGAGTCGTAAGAGGCCGGTATTCTTGCAAATGTGGCAATTCCGCTGTCGTAACTTTCTACCGGTATTTCCTCCGGTAAGTCGCGAAGGGTGCGGGGCATTGCTGCCTGCTCTGCCGCTCTCTCCGCCTCTGTCATGGGACGTCCCAATATGTAATCCAAATCCGCCGGTTCCCCGGTCTCTTCGGGCATTTCCGTGGATTCGGGTTCTTCCGTTGCTTCGGGCGTTTCTGTTTCCGCCGGTTCTATGGTTGCCTCAGGGTCTGCCGTCGCCTCCGGCTCTGCTGTCTCATTCGGGTCAATGGTTGCATTCGGGTCTGCAGAAGGCGTCTCTGCAGGCACTTCGGGCGTTTCTACAGCCGCAGGTGTTTCCGTGGCTTCGGGCGTACTTTCCCCCGCAGGGACTTCTGTTGACACAGGCGTACTTTCTGCTCCGGGAGTTTCTGTTACTCCGGGCGTTGCAACTACCTCCGGCGTCTCTGCCTCGTCAGGTTCTCCGGAAGGTTCCTCCGGGAATTCCGCTATTGGTTCTTCGGAAGGCATCTCCACCTGTTCCTCCAACAGCTGTTCCGCTAACGGCTCTTGTATAGATTCCGCTACCGCTTCGTATCCGGAAACCTCCCCGGGGCCGGCTGCATAAGAAACGGTGGCCGGAGCCAGACTTCCTACCAGCATCGCCAAGCAAAGTAAATATGACAAAAATTTTGTTTTTCTACGGTTTTTCATAAGTGAATTCCTCTCTTTTACAGATAAAAAGGCAATATATAGTTATTTTATCATTTATTAGCGAAATCTGTCTATATGTCTGTAGCACCATAAAAAACACCGGGACATTAAGTCCCGGTGTTTTTTCATTCTATCTATTCTTTTACCTAATCTTTTACCTGAAAATCACTCTCCACCATGCATCGAATTTCTTCTTGGTAATGGTGAAAGTCACTTTCTTGATACCGCCGTAGTTTCCTACACCTTTCACCATAAAGCTTGCGGTGCCTGCTTCCGTATTGTTTGAAAAACTTCCTTCCACAATTTCAAAATCTTCAGATTTTAATCTTTGTTTCCCAATCATCACCTTAATTTTCGCTTTATCTTCTGCAGTATTTTCAAAGATGATGGGTTCACCGGTGTACGTTCGGGAAGGTACGGTAACTGTTGCATTTGCCACGCTTCCTTTTACTACCAGATAAGTAGCAGTAAGGGGATTTTCAGAGGTATAACTTCCCTTACCGGAAACCGTTACTCTAAGGCGTGTACCTGCAGGTACGATATCCGCAGCCTTTACTGCATCGCCTTCCTTACGCTCTGCCTTGTTCTTTAAGGTTACATCCTGCGCATAAGTGTAAGCAGCAGTATAATCGGTTCCGCTCTTCAACGCCTTGCCGTTTACATCCTTTACCACAAGGGCTGACTTGTACGCTCCCTTAGCATTTTTGTAGGTTGCATCCGGCGCAGTCAGTGTCGCAACACCAATGTCCTGCTTATCGATGGCAAAGGTAAGTTTCACGCTACCCTTAAAATTGCCCTTACCGGTAATGGTTACGGTAGGTTTGTTTTTACCGGTACCACTGTGATACTTGGTGTTATTTACATAGGATAATGTGTAATCTTTGCCCTTTTGAAGAACGGTGTCGCCGAATTTTACCACAGGCTCCGGCTTGCTGCCGCCTTTCACAAAGACAATGGAAGGAGCCATTTCTTCCGTCACAAGATTTTTACCCTTATTATCACTTATATTGTAAGCATTAATGGTAAAGGTTTTCTTCACGCTGCCGGCGTAGTTGTTTACACCCTTGATGGTCACGGAAGCGGTACCTTTGTTTACATTTTTCGCAAAAATAACCACATAATCGCCTGCGGAATCTTCATTTGCCGCGCGGGTTAAGGTCTTTCCTGAAAGAGTTACCTTAATAGGTTTCGTCCAGCCTTCGGTTTGTTCATTGATTTCCTGACCGGTATAGGTCAAAGCTGTAGGAACTCCCGTCACCTTCGCTTTGGCAAGGCTCTTGCCGCTAATCTTGAAGGTTACGGTCTTGATTCCTTTGAAAAAGCCTTCCGGGGTTTCTTTTTCGGTTCCTGTCAGGGTAATGGTTGCAGTTCCCACCTTCACATTATTTTCATAAGCCACCGTAAAGTGTACGCCTTCTGTTAACACAGTAGTGCCGTACTTAATGGTCGGAGCCGCTGTCATATTCTGCAGGGTAATAGCCTCTCCCTTGTAAGTCTGGGATGCAATGGCAGATACCTTCACATCCTGCATAAACTTCACGGGCGTTACCGTAAAGATTACTTCCCTTGTACCGGTGTAGCTTCCTTTGCCCTTCACCAGTACGGAGTAGGTTCCCACTTCTTTGTACGCTTCTGCAGAAAGGTCGGGATAAGAAACGGTAAAGTCTGTTTTCGCCACCAGTTTCTTTCCGTTATGAGAAAGCACGGGCGTTTTCTTCAGTACTGTTCCGTTATAGGATGCGGTGAACTCCTCTACGATAATTTCCTCATCCGCGATATCCCGCTTCAGGATTTTGAAGGTTTCCGTGTTGGTGCCGTTGTAGCCGCCTTTTCCTTTTACGATAATGGTAGGAGGAGTCTTTCCTGATGCAGTGGCATTCACCTTAATATTATTTTTGTAGGATACGGTGTAATCTTTATCCTTCTCTAAGAGAGTCTCTCCTTCGTAAACCTCCACTTCCGGCTTAATGGCCTGTCCGGTGTAATAATAGGTGTCCACGTACTTAATTAAGAAATCCTTTGCTTCAATCAGCATCTTCCAGCAACCATAAGGATGGAAATCATAGTTGTCCATCTTTTTGGTAAGCTGCAGGATGTTAAAGAATGCACTGCGGCCTGTAACAATGATGGTCTGCTTTTCATCACCGTCCAAAATCACCTTATGGGTGCCGGTGAATTTATAATAGGTATCGCTGATGATTACGTCCCCGGCCAGTTCCATAATACCTGCTTTGAGTTCCGTATTGCTACTACGGGTACTGTTTGACTTAAAATCACCATCTACGTCCATGTAATCCTCAGGATAACTCATGAAAAGCGCAGAGTGACCTGCCGCATAATCAATTTCACCGTTCTCGGCAACTGTCTTTGTGGCCGCTTGGTAATCTCCGCTAACCAACAGTTTACCTTTGTTGAACACAAGGTCTCCTGCGGTATGGATAAGGTCACCGTTTACGATGAGCTCGCCGCCTGCAAGATTCAGCACAAAATATCCGTAAATACCAAAGGTAATATCACCGTTTATCGTCCATTTATGCCCATTTAAAGACAATTCGTTACCGCCCGCCCAAATCACTGCGTCTTCAGGAGTAATCACTGCGTCGGATCCTAATTTGCAAAGACCAAATCTTTCTATCACAACATTTTCATTTAAAAATTCTACTTCGTTGAAATAGCTATCCGTGTGATACATAAAAATGTTCTGTTCTTCCGTACCGTTAAGTACCAGCTTGTGGGTCCCTTTTCCACGGAAAAATCTGTCTATAATCAGGATACTTCCTTCAATTTCCATAACGCCGGCATTGAGTTCATGCTTGGAATTACGGGAACTGTCAGAGTTAAAATCTCCGTTTACATCCATATAATCTTCCGCAAAATTCATGAAAAGAGCCGTATGGCTGTCATCATAAGTAATCTCGCCGTTTTCGCCGGTTACTTTGGTGACTGCGCGGTAATCACCGTTAACTTGAAGCTTACCTTTGTTGAACACAAGGTCACCTGCGGTATGTGTAAGGTCACCGTTTACGATACATTCGCCGCCTGCCAGGTCCATAGCGAAATACTGATAAACGCCAACCGTGACATCGCCATTTAAAGTCAGTCTATGGCCGTCTAAAGATAATTCTTTACCGCCTGCCCAAATCACTGCGTCATCGGCACTGCAAGTTACATCTGATATCAATTTACTAAATCCGATACGTTCTATTACCGTACTTTGGTTTTGAATGTCCAGTTCACTAAAATAACTGTTACTGTTGGCTATATTAACCCTTTGTTCATCTGTTCCGTCGAGTACTACCCGATGTGTTCCTGTTCCCCTAAAATATCCTTCCGCAATTTGTACATCACCCGCAAGATAAATGGTTCCTGCATTCATTTCATAATTGGAACCGGAACTATTGGTGATAAAATCGCCGTCTACATCTAATACATCCTGCGGATTTGTCATAACCAAAAAGCCATCGCTACTTGAATATACTACCTGTCCCTGATCGTCTGTTTCTCTGGTTTCTATACGGTAATCCCCGGAAACTTTAAGTTTACCGCCATTCAGGAAAACCTTTCCCGAGGAATGGAGTAAATTGCCGTTTACAATAAGTTCGCCGCCTGCAAGGTCGATACCTTTTTTAACAGTCCCTCTTAACTTCAAATTACCGTTAACAGCGAATGAGTGCCCATCTAAATTAATGGCAGCGTTATCACTATATGCCCAAATATCCGCTTCGTCTGCGCTTATCGTTGCATCTGACAAAAGTTTTGCAAAACTAAGGCGCTCTACCGCTACTTTGTCATTTTGGATGTCCAGCTCATTGGCAAAGATTTGGTCATTATTGGTACCAAAGCAAATATCCTGTTCTCCGGTTCCGTCAAAAATCATCTTGTGGGTACCGGTACACTTGAATACGGTCTTAATGATTACATCCCCTGCAAAGGATATGGTTCCTGCTGAAAGATTATTCGTAGCGCTGTTACAATAAAAATCGCCGTTTACATCCAGGATGTCTGCGCTGTTTTCCATTTTGAAGGAACCGCTGCCTTTATTATAGGTGCCGTCTTTAGCCAGTTCTTCTAAGTGATAATCTCCGGCGACTGTCATACTACCGCCCGCAAAGGTTATTCCACCGTAGGTGTGCAACACATTTCCGTGTATAATCAGGCTTCCGCCACCTAAATCAATATCTCCGTAAATTTCAGCATCACCATATACTTCCAAGTCATAACCGCTAAGAACAGGTCGTAGCCTTTCTTGATATAAAGAGTGGTAACCTTCATATCCTCAGTTAAGGTGGTATTCTGGGTTACTTGGAAATCCTCCACGTCCACCTCGGGTGCCGTAGTTGGCGCTTGGGTGGGTGCCACAGTGGGTTCTACAGTCGGTTCTGCAGATGTTGCCGGCGTTTCTGTTGGCGCTGTGGTAGGTTCTTCTGTAGCTGCCGGAGTTCCTGTAGGATTCTCCGTTGCTGAAGGACTCTCGCTTGCTGCAGGCGAAGGCTCTATGGAAGCTGTTGGTGTTTCGCTTGCTGCCGGTGCTTCGGTAGGCTCTACAGTCGCCTCAGGTGACGGCTCCGTGGTCGGCGCCTCCGTTGGCGCCTCAGTAGGTTCCTTAGTTGGCTCTGTCGTAGGCTCATCTGTTGGCTCCGCAGTCGCTTCACCAGTACCTTCTGTCTGACCGTTTTCGCCCTCTCCTTCTTCTGATATGGTTTCATCTTCTGTAACGGCAATTACTTCCGCGCCGCTTTCGGTCTGCGCAAAAGCTGTGATATCCACATTGGTAAATACCATCACCGCTGCCAGAATCATGCTGAAAATTCTTCGTTTCATTTTATGCCCCTCCTAAAAGATAGTCTTTATATGTATCGACTAAAAAATAGGAAATATTTACTATTTTGATGGCTACTTTTCAAAATTTATTAACTTTTTTAAGTCATCTGGGAAATCACTATATAATTCTTTAAACAATCCGCCTTTTACTTCCATTATTATTCGGGAAAATTTTTCTTCTTCTGCTTTTTTCTCTAGCACAAAAATAATTCTATATTTTTGCAAAACAAATTCATCAATACTTCTTGGTATCAACGTAACAGGAAAAGAAGTATCTCGTATTTTTTGAAATCCCAAAGTTGCTTCATTTCCATATCCGAATGAAAAATTCACATATTGAGAAATTTTATCTTTCAAGCCTATCTTCATATACTTTGCATCCTGTATACGTAAAACATCAGCACAACAAGAACACTTCTCATTAATCGTGGTTCGATTATGATTTCTCGATGGAGTACAATCTGATAATGCTATTCCCGCTCCTTTTCCCTTATTGTATAAATCACATTTCTCATAAAATTCCGTTGCACTCAAGGTTTTAGAATTAATCCCCAGTAAATGCATAAGATGTTTTTTCTCGAAAAAGTTCTGGAAATAAAAATAATTGGAATTTTTATTTTTTCCAATTATCAGATAAGAATTACCTATTAGATTAGAATAAGCAGAAGTTGCTTGATAGATAGCTTTTAACAAAGCCTCATCTGAAAGTTTAGAATTGATAATCATTAAGTTCTCCTATGTAAAAGAGTCCTGCATCTGCAAGACTCCTACATTTACAAAGCATACCGGTTTATTTAGGTGCGTGCCACCCAATTGAAAGCCTTCCACTTTCATGCGAAATCAACTATTTCGTAAAGTAGGTGCATAGTTTTAACGTTTCCGGTCTAACGGCGATACGCTCCTTATATCGCGTGTCCGTAAAATACGGGAAAGATTTCTCTTTCGGCATTTTTAGTATAACACTGACGAATAAAAAAAACAATTGGATAGATACATTTTATAAATTTTTAATGATTGCCATATATCAAAACCGCATGGTCGCCCACGCGGTTTTATTTTCTTCAATTATCTTCTATTCTACTTTTACTATCCCGCTACCACTTCATCGTCTGCCGGTTAATGGTAAAGCTTATGATCTTGGTGCCGCCGTACTCACCTTTGCCCTTAATGGTCACTTTGGCGGTACCGCACTTCACATTATTTTTGTAGCTGGTGCTGACAATTTCATACTGCTCCGGGGTGAGGGTCTTGCCGCCCACCTTCACTACTAAATCATCCTTGGAAAGTACCACCTTTTCGCCGGTGTAGTAGAACTTCCGGGTAAAGCTCACCTTCGCTTCAGAAAGCATGTTGCTCTTCTTAATAATGCGGTAAGTAGTGGATGCTGTGCCGGTGTAGTTACCCTTACCGGTGACGATGACAGTCACGGTAGTTTCTGCGCCGGGCTTACTCTTCTTCGTCAGCGTGTTGCCTGCACCATCTTTATAAACATAAGTTTTCTTATAGTCCGTTCCGGCAACCAGCTTTTTGCCGTTTACGTCGGTTAACACAGGCGTACTGTAAAAAGCGCCCGCCTTGCTGCTTGCCACCTTGTCAGGAGCGGAAATCTTCACAGCTGATAAGTCTTGTTTTTCGATACTGAAGGTCAACTTACGGCTGCCTGTAAAGTTCTTATTGCCGGTGATGGTGACGGTGGGTGCTTTGGATTTAGCGGTAGCGCCGGCCCCATTATCGCCCGCCGCTCTCACAGCGGTATTATTTGCATAACTTAAGGTATAATCCGTGCCTTCCTTTAACACCTGTCCCCGAAAGGTTACTACCACCTTGGGCTTGGTGCCGCCCTTCTGGTACGCGAAAACGTCCGCGCCGCTTGCATTTGCACCTGCACCTCCTGCCGCCGCGCCGCCGGCGCCCGCATACGCGCCGTTCCCTGCTGCATCGCTTGCAAATACCGCCGTCACAGCCTCATTAGCAGTGCCCAAAGAAGCCTTTTTAATGGTAAATTCCTTGGTTACGCTTCCGGTGTAGGGTCCCATACCCTTCACCGTCAGTTTGGCGGTTCCTGCGTTTTTATTACTGCTGAATTTCAGGGTAAAGTGCTCCCCTTCCTTCAAGGCCTGTCCGTTTTTATCCCGGATAATGATTTTGCCGGAAAGGTCTGCTCCCTCTTTCAAAACACCGTTTTCAAATACTTCCGGCGGATTGACGGGAGGCATCTGCGCGGTTCCGTCATAAGTCAAAACAGGCACTTTAATTTTCATGGTACTTACGTCAGTTCCCTTAATTTGGAAGCTGACTCTGCGCTGGCCCACATATTTCCCCAGTCCTTCAATGATAATCTGATGGGTACCGATATTCGTATAATCGTCATTCGCATCGTCATATTTCACGGTATAGTCTACTTCCGGCACAAGGGGCGTCTTTTTCTTTCCGTAAGTCAGTTTCAGTTGCTCTGCAGTAGGCTTAATCGCCTCACCGGTGTAGTTCTTTTTCCCGATAGCCGTTACCGTCGCCTTGCTAATCAGGCGCTCCTCTGCCGGCTTTGCAATGGTCAGGGTTATTTCCTTTTCCCCGCAAAAGTTACCGCCTGCTTTGGCTTTCACAATCACGCGGTAAGTACCGGGCTCTTTATAAGCAGACAGATTCTCTTCACTGTCCGGATAAGAAACCGTAAAATCAGTTTTGTAAACCAGCTTGGTGTCCTTCCATTTCACGGCAGGAACGGGTTTTACGGCTTTGCCCTTGTTGTAGGCTACCGCCAGGTTATCAATCTGAATATCGCTGTCAGAAAGGGCCTTTTTTTCAATCACAAAGTTCCTCCGCAAGGTCCCCTTGTAATTGCCCTCTCCGGTAATCACTACGGCAGGCTTTGCGGCAAGTTCTTTTTCCGTCTGAAGAAGATTGGCCTTCACGTTATTTTTGTAAGAAATAGTATAATCGGTGCCCTTCTTTAAAAGCTTGTCGCCGTAATATACCTGAATGGAGGGCTTTACTTCTTTGCCTGTGTAGGCTTTCGCAGGAATGACATTTTCCTCCTCCGTAGTAGCTTCCTTGAACCAAAGTCCTTTTGCATTTACCCACTTGGCATAAAGGGTGACATCTCCGACACTGCCGCCTTCAATGCACACCACAGGACTGCCCGTAAATGATTCATTCAAGTACCAGCCTGCAAATTTCATGCCGTTTTGCGTAGGCTCCGGAAGCAGGATATCGTCATGTTCTATAGTGAATCTGTCTGGCACCGCCGCTTCAAAGACGCCACCGCCCAGTTCATAATCAATGGTATAAATAATGGCCTGAAAACGGGCCTGTATCACCGTATCCGCCTGAACATTGGTATAGTTTCCTCTCCAGCCGATAAAGTAATACCCCTCAGGCGTTCTCTCTAACGTAATCTCCGGCGGAGTGGCACTGCGGCGGGCTTTTACTTTCTCGGTTTTGATGGGGATATTGCTTCCCTTGCCCATAAAGGTCACGGTATAAACCGGAGGCTCCACAGTTACTTCACAAGTAGCTTTCACTTCTCTGCCCTGATGGTCGGTAACCTGCGCCGTAATGGTAGCAGTTCCTTCGTACAAAGCAGTAATCTGCCCCTGTGCATCCACGCTTGCCACCTTACTATTTGAAGAAGTAAACGTAACATCCGCCAAAGTTTTGGTGGTAGGCAGTTCCGTTAACTGCAGGGTCTTACTTTCTCCCTCTGTCATGGTAAGGGTAGTCTCGCCAAGTACCAGATTATTGGTACAAACGATATAATTTACAGTAGTTACTTCACTTGTATCGACGTCTGCCCGAACAGCAATGGCCTTGATGGTCATATTCTTGGAAACCGTAATGGGTGCCGTATATTCCTTGGTCTTTGACGTTACCGCCAAAGCCGGCTTGCTGCCATCGGTGGTGTAATAAATTACTGCCCCATTTTCTGCCGTAATGGTCACCTGCGCGCCCTTGTCTATGGTGCTTGTATCCTCCCCACTGCTCTCATCCCCCCTAAAAGGCGTATAAGGGGTAAATACGGGCTTTTTCAGGCGGTAACGCACACTCACAAGGCAGGATGCACTAACCCCGCCTACAGAGGCCGTAATGGTGGCTGTTCCGTCTTTTACGGCAGTAATCACACCGTTTTCCACTGTGGCCACAGAGGGATTGCTGCTTTTCCACGTAATTCCATCGTGGTTTACATAACTTGGATAAACCTTGGCACTAATCCCTGCTGTCTCTCCTACGGAAAGCTTCACTTCTTCCTTGTCCAAAAGAATCTTATTTACCGGAATTCCTTCCCCGTGAAGGAGTTTGGTTTCCGAAACGGTTTCTTCGCCGCTAAAGGAATAGTTGGCGTGGAGCGCATACTTCACACTTCCGCCGATACAGGCACTGCCGTATACATAACCTTGGGCAGTACTTAACTTATTGGTTTCCACCCGGCCGTTTCCGCCGGTTAAATCAATACTGTAAATATAATCCGGGGAGTTAAAATATAATCTTTCACCAATCAGAAACAGACCGGAACAGACATAGTTCCAGATATATTTTCCGTCAATGGACTTCCACTTTTCAAAATCCTGATACAAAACCGTTTCCGCGCCACTACTCATACTGCGCTTTATGATGGCACGGCTTGCATCACTGATATAAAACAAATCATTTCCCTTCATAACCAGCGGGGAATTCACGCCATCCCAAAAAGCATTGTCATAAGCGGTGCTTGTTGCTTTGTAGCCGGCAGATTTGTTCTTGTAGACTACCTTCCAGCCCTCGTGGTCGCCATTTAACATGGCTGCGTCACTACGTAGCAGATAATGGTGGCGCACGTAGCCAATCCTGTCAGCAAGGGGATCATCAAAGGTGGCATCCACATGATAATACTGCCCGTCTGTTTTTACCATATTCCAGGCATGATTCATGGTATCACTGGTGACCATATAGCACGCTACACCGGCCTTATTTAACAAATATTTATAAGCAAGGGCATACCCCTGACAAACGGCAACGCCGTCTACCAGTGCACCATAAGCATTATAAGACTTACTCTTAATGGGACTTCCTGTATCATATTTACAATTCAGCACCATATATTCATGCAGGGCTATTGCCTTCTGCAGGCTGCTCATGGAGTCATCCAAAGCAGAAAGCGCATCCTCCACCGCCGCATCAAAAGCCGCTATATCATAGGAATCATAATAGCTGACTGTGGCATATGTCACTATGGTATTATTTCCAAAAACCAGCGCACTTCCCACATTCACAAAATAAAGGTCCGGATTCTCATTCACCACGTTATAAATCAGATTTCCTACTGACCTTTCAAAAGGAATCGTAAACTGCTCCAAATTAATCTTAGTTTTTTTCGCCATCAGCTGCTGATAAATATAGGCATCTACCGCATCCTGATCTACCGCCGTCTGAAGTCCGGTTTCCGGGTCCGTGCCTGTCTCCCCGACGTCCGCAGCACCGTGTGTCACATCTGCTTCGTCTAAATCGGGACTGCCGCCAGCCTGGAATACATATGCATCGGAAAGCTG
>JAFZDQ010000026.1 GCA_017561085.1 Lachnospiraceae bacterium | reverse complement strand
ACCTGCTTTTTGACAGACTGCTGCATAATATCCCGCTCATCCATGCGGAGTCTTGCAAGTACGCGCAGTACATTTCCGTCTACCGCAGGCACCTTCCGCCCATAGGCGATAGAGGCAATGGCACCGGCAGTATAGCTGCCGATTCCGGGTAATTTCAGCAGTTCCTCATAAGAAGAAGGCATCTTACCCCCATGCTCCTCCATGATGATACGGGCTGCTTTATTCAGATTCCTGACTCTGTTGTAATAGCCAAGGCCCTCCCACAGTTTTAGCAGTTTCTCTTCCTCTGCCTCCGCCAGTTCTTTAATATCTGACAGACTTGTCATAAACCTGTCATAGTAGGGTTTTACGGCTTCTACGCGGGTTTGCTGCAACATAATCTCTGAAATCCACACATGATAAGGAGTAGGCTCCTCCCGCCAGGGCAAGATACGTCTACCGCTGTCATACCACGCAAGAAGAGGTTGACTAATTAGGTCAAGCACAGACAGCCGCACCGGCACTTCCCTGCGGATACACATTTCATCCTTTTCCACCTTACAGTCATAGGCCAGGATTTCCACGCCTGCCTTCCGGGCCTCTCTCAGCGCCTTGGCAAAGGCCGGATGCATTTCTTCATTGGGAATAAAGTAATCAACATCCTCCATCTGAACTACCAACAGGATGTACGCACGGTATCCTTCCGACACCGCTTTTATCAGCTCATACACATGCTTTACCGCACGCTCTGAGGGTGCATCGGGAAAAAGCACCACATTTTCCTTCTCTAATGTGACGCCCTTTACCTCTATGAGAATCTTCTCTTCTCCGCTTTCTACAAAAAAATCAATCCGGGAATTGCCGAATTTCATCTCCGGTCTGACGGTCCGCTCTCCGGGAAACAAACCGCCCTCTAAAAGCCACTCCTTCACCGCCTGATTGGGGGCCTGGGAATCCATGTTGACAATGCGCTCTCCCTTTTTCACTGCCACCAAATCATAGGCCGTGCTGCGGGATGGATTGTCGCTCTTTTCCAGATAAACGGAGGTTCCCGGCAAAAGCAGTTCCCCGCACCTTCCGGTGTTTTTCACATGGACCTTTTCCCTCTTTCCGTCAATATTTACATAAGCAATAAACCGGTTGGGGCGGCTTTCAAACTGCCCCTCGACGATATTTTGATATTTCATAAATTGTTATCCTTTTTGCTTGTAGGGCACTCTTGCTGACGGGACTACCTGCGAAGCTGCCTTCGTATGTACAGCCTGGTCATCAAAGAAAATGTGCGCCCCAAAAGCCTTAAGCACATCCCTTTTGGTAATCCCTCCCAGAAAAAAAGCTTCATCAATTCTCACATTCCATGCCCGTAGCGTACGGATGACCCTTTCATGACAGGGCGCGCTTCTGGCCGTCACAAGGGCAGTCCTGATGGGCGCGCTTTCCATATCGAATTCCTTTTGGATATCGGAAATGGTCTTTAAAAACTTGGCAAAAGGTCCTGCTTTTAAAGGATGGTCCGCCAGATTTCTTTCATTTTCTTCAAAGGCCTCTAAGCCGTTTTCCTGAAAAATACGTTCCGATTCATCCGAAAAAAGCACCGCATCCCCGTCAAAAGCAATCCTGATTTGGGAAATCTCTTTGCCGGTATCCTCAAGGGGCACGTCACAGCAAATAATACCTGCGGCAATTCCGCAATCAATAGCTGCCTGTACGTCCTCTTCATCTGCCGACAGATAAAGATCCGTCCTAAATGCCTGTAAGTAAGGCGCCAAGGATGCTCCGCTTGCCAAAACCGCACGGGAAATGGCAAGCCCGTAATGGGCGATGGAATTGAATACCCGAAGGGACGTATCAGGGCTGTTATGGGACATGATGATTACCTCCACCCTGCCTTCCTGTCCGGGTAATTTATTAATATTTAAAAGGGCTTCAATCAGCCGGAAGCCGTTTCCGGGCTTTAAAAGCTCTTTTTCATGTTCTCTTTGATAATTACAGTATGCTTCCACACCCTGGGTGCGGAAAATTTCGTTTTCTACCGTCAGGTCAAACAATGCCCTTGAAGAAACACCGATTACCAGACGATTGTCCAAACAATATGCCATACTTCCTCCGTTTCTGCCCTTTTCATTCGTATCTGCTTTTTCTTAAGAAAAGTCAAACGGAGAAAATCCTTTCGGCTAAGTTTTAGCGGAGTCTGTTACACTCAAACTTGTCGTACAAAAGAAGACACTTACGAAGCTCATCATAGCGTTCTTCCAAGTCGCCGTCTTCAATTTCCACATCAACCGCCACCGCCATGGTAGTAATCATATCATCGGTAATCCGGTGATGCAGGGCTGTCAGGATATTCAGTCTCTCCTCGTAGGAATCCGCATCCAGAAACTCTAATACCATAGGGTCCAAGGAAAATTCCTCTTCTGTGTCCTGCGAAGCTCCTGCTTTGCCTCCGGCACTTTCCTGTGAAAGTCCCGCGTGGGAAGTTTCTGCCATCTGCACGTTTTCCTGCAATTCAAACCGGTATTCCTGACTTACGTTAGGATATTTCTCCCTATCTACCTTTTCCAGAAACATAGATAAGGGTCTTGCATAAATTTTAAATGTTCCGTATAAAGCCTGATAAATCACCATCATCTCGCCGGTTTCCGAATGCTCGGCAAGGGTGATAATCTGATAAAGCATTCCTTTAAAATGTTTATAAATCTGCCAGGGCTTGGGACTGTTCATGGAAATCTCCTCCTAAAAAACAAACTAACTACAAATAAGTATAATCCCAATTCCGCTTCTTGTCATTCTTCTTTTAAAAATCCGCCTCCAGAAATTTATGGGAAATGTGCTTGTCTGCATCTGCAAATTGCAGTTCCCCGCAACCCGCCAGCAGCATCTGTCTTTCTGCTTCGGAAAGCGTCTCTATTTTGCCGTGATGGATGGTTACGGTATAAGCCCTGTTTCCTTCCTCATCTACGACTTCCGTCATGGTAACACCGCTGTTTGCATATCCTTTTTCCTGCAAAAAGCCTCTCACCTGACGCACATATTCCTGCTCCATGGCCCTGTAATATTCTGTTTCCGCCCGTCTGTCATTTTTGTCCCGGCTGACTGCCGTTATGGAAATAAACAGTGCTATGGTCAACACTAAAATCATTGTAAAAAATATTTTTAAAGAAATCTGTTTTGCTGTTTTCATCATAATTAAAATCCTCCGTATCTCTCTTACAAAATCAGCATAAACCATATGGTGTCCGATTATTTGTACTCTTTTCCGCAAATTTCCACTTTACATGTTTCCGTGATTCTGTTATGATTATGCCAAACATATGTTCGTTTTAGTTTGGAGGTGATGGTCATGGATGAGAAATATCCTAACGTAAGTGAAGCAGCTGCGAACATGAAAATGGGGGAGTCCGCTCCCGTCAATATACCGGTCCAGATGCTGGCTGTAACAGACCGTAACGGCAGACTTACGCCTATCTGGTTCCGTTTCGAGACAAGTGACCATCTGATTCAGAAGGTCTCTATTGAAAAGACTATTTCCCGGGATGAAAGCAGGTATGTAGGCGTATGGGAGAAGCGGTTCATCTGTTCCGCTGTTTTTGAAGACAGGCGGCGGCTTATGGAACTGCGCTATCATGTAGAGAGTCAGAAATGGCGCATCTTTCAGTTTTTATCCTGAAAGATACGCCACCTTTTGAAGTTCCTGTTTTTTCATGAAGTCCGCGTTCGCTTACAGACTTCGCTTTTTTCCTGCACTCCGCGCTACTTTTCAGTCTTTACACAGCGCTTCAATTTCCTCCCGCTTTACGATTACTTCCAGCCATTCTCCAGGGATAGCCTCATACCCGTAATACAGTGCCGCCAGACCACCGGTGATTGCCCCCACCGTATCTGCATCATCTCCCAGGTTTACGGCCTTTAACAACGCGTCCTTAAAGTTTTCTGTGGTAAGCAGGCACCAAATTGCTGCCTCCAGACTGTCTACCACATATCCGCTGCTTTTAATAGACTGTTCAGGAAGGTCTGCGAAACTTTCCAGGTTTATCAGTCTGCCGTAGTGAGACAATTGCGCATAATTACTGACATCCTTCCGATAAAAGGCCATGGCCGCATCGATTCCTTTTTGTAACCGCTCCGCTAAATTTCCCGCTTCGTCCAGTACCGCTTTCACACAAAAGTAATAAATCCCGTTTGCCTGTTTTGCCCGCAAATGATTGTGGGTAAGCGCAGCCATTTTGTGCATCCATTCCACCGCTTCTTTCTCTGACATCTCTGTCATTTTTTCTTTTTGGTAAGCATGGATACATGCCGGCATAAGCCGCATTAATGCGCCGTTTCCGTTCGCTCTCTCCCCTGTTTTTCCGCAGGTATTTATATCCTTATCCCGGGCATAATCACAAATTGCCTGCCCGCAGGTAGCGCCGATATCAAACGCAAAGCCGTAAGGTGTAAACGCACCGTGACTATACCAGTCAACAAACTTTTCCATGATATCTGTCTCATCGAAAGTGCCTTTTTCCCTGATGCTGTGAAGGATTGCCAATGCCATGCTACTGTCATCCGACCATGTTCCGGCCGGCATGTGAAACGTTCCGTTTCCTTCCATTTTGGTAACCGGTTTCTTCTTTAATTCTTCCCTTTCAAGGAACTGCACCGGGAGACCAAGTGCGTCTCCCACTACAAGCCCCATAACGCCGTCCAATAATAAATTCCGTTCCATGCATTTTCCTCCCATCAAAAGATTTTTTATCAAGTTCCTGTTTAAAGATTTCTTGTCTCAGGATTTCTTATCACAAGATTTTTTGCCGCAATTTCCAGTCTCAGGATTTTCTGCCGCAAAATTTCCTGCCGCGGTTGCGCTTATCTCCGTTATCTTTTTTATGTCTCATGCAATAATCAGCTTCAATTTCATCCTTCCAATCCTCAGAAAGGGCCTCACAAGGCACCGCACCGTCATAGGATCTGACTGCACTGATGGCCTTGCTCACTACCCGGTAGTTGATTTCCGTTCCCCTGCTGTCACATTCATAATTTACGGCACGGTCTTCCATGATACCAAACCGGGACGCTTCCTTCACCGCATCTATATTGGCTCCCAGGAACAAAAATTCCCACCCGAATTTTTCCTTTTGCCTCTCTACCATCTTTTTTACCTTGTCGTAGGTGTATCTGCGGCTGGCATTTTCCTGACCGTCTGTAGTAATCACAAACAGGGTTTTTTCGGGTCTGTCCTCTTCCCTGGCGTATTTATGTACATTACCGATGTGATGGATGGCATCCCCAACAGCATCCAAAAGTGCCGTACAACCTCTGACAAAATATTCATCCTCCGTAATATGACGGATTTTATCAATGGACACACGATCATGTAAAACCTCTACCTTGTCATCAAACAAAACCGTGGAAATATACGCTTCCCCCTCTTCCTTCTTTTGCTTATCAAGAAGGGAATTGTATCCGCCGATGGTATCCTTTTCCAAGCCGCTCATGGAACCGCTTCTGTCCAAAATAAATACAATTTCTGTTAAATTCTTCTTCATGCTAATTACCTCCGTTTACCTTTTTTGCGTTGTCTTTTGGTTTCTGAGGTAACTATATCACAAGAATAAAAAAACAGGGTCGCCCTGAAGGCGACCTTATTTTTCATGTTCAAGTTTACTTCTATTTTATGTCAATAAAGCAGGGAAGCCCATGATTTTCCAAGGCAATATCTATCTCAAACATATCAAATACTTCATGTTCTATGAAAAAGGAAAAAATAATATCTCTTTTGTCACAAGGGGATAACGCATAGCCTGCCCTGGCAAGCAAATCCTTTGTTTCATCCAGGTTCAGCCCTGCCCCTATGCACAAGCGCATGGCCGTAGATTTGTCCGGATGATACTGCGGATTTAACTTGATTTTTGAAAATAACTGCTTGGAAATAAGTGCCCTGTTGTAAACCTGCGCTCCGGTAAGCCCTTTTTGCTTCAGCAGATACATCAAATATTCCACAAAGGTATCGGACAGATGCTCCATTCGCTCCTTCAGCGCAGATTCATTAGCTTCCAGAAATTCCCAAGGTTCAAGCACATTACTTTTATCTTCCATGCTATCCCATGGTGCAAAAGGTTCCGGTGCTTCCTTCCTTTGCGGTACACTCGGTATCGGCATCGGTTCCGAAAAAGATTCCCGGCGGTTCGCCTGCGGCATCCCTACACTCAAATCCATCTCAGACAAATCCGCATCGGGCAAGTCAGCCTCGGCCAAGTCCGCATCGTCCAAGCCCATTTCGCCCAACTCTGCATCATCAAGCTCCGCGTCAGGCAAGTCCATCTCGGCATATACGCCGGAAGATTGCATCAAAACATTCTTAAAATATCGTCTTCCGTACTCTTCCTGCCCTTTATCCTCAACATAATGACTGTCAATATAGGATTCCAGCGCCGGGTACAAATTCTTCCCCAGCTTGGTTGCATACGCATCAAACACCACCAAATAAATCATCATCTCATGCTTCAGCAAAAAAGCATGGATTTCATCGATTGCCACCCGCATTCCCTCGTCCTTTGGATAACGGAAACTTCCCGTGGAAATCAGTGGAAACGCAATACTCTTACACTGATTCTCATAAGCAATTTCCAAACTTTTCCGATAACAGGAGCGCAGCTTTTCCTCTTCCCCTTGCAAACCGTTTAAATAATAGGGGCTGACTGCATGAATAATATATTTAGACGGCAGCTTAAAGCCCGGCGTAATCGCTACTTCACCTTCTTCCAAAAAGCCAATCTCCGCACGTGCTGCCAACAATTCTTTTTCGCCTGCGGCCTTGTAAACTGCAGTATCCACACCGCTTGAATAAATCGGTTCTTCATTGGCTGTATTTACAATGGCATCTACCTGCATTTTGGTGATATCGTTTCTGACAATTTTAAACGGCATGTGCCCTCTCCCCTTTCTATGTAAACAAATCTCTCTACAATCCCTCTACAATTTCTTTACAATTCCTCTTTATCTTTATGGTAGCAAAGTCCTTGTCATCTGGCAAGTGATGGTTCCACGCTGAAAATCCGCCTTGTCCCAACGCTTCTTGGCTTTACTTCCTTTTGTTGGCACACATTTACTTGACAAAACTTCCCCTGTCCCAACGCTTCTTGGCTTTACTCCCTTTTGTTGGTACACATTTACTTGGCAAAACTTCCCCTGTCCCAACGCTTTTCTCTTTTTATTTGATTGGTTGGGCTCTTGCACAAGTGTTTTTTACACAATGTCCCAATTTTTCTTAAATACACTTCATTTAGTTGGGACACCCTCCCTTGATGAAACTAAATATGTCCCAACATGTTCTTCTTTTCCAGCAAACAGTTGGGACATTGCAAAAATATTTCTTCTCAATGTACCAACTTCTATTGATATTTTTCCATTTAGTTGGGACACACTTGTTTTTGAAGATAAAAATGTACCAACTTTTTCCCCTTTTCGCTTGATTAGTTGGACTTAGCTTCAATTCCGGTTGAATTGGTTGCAACCGGATACAAAAAAGCGGACCTTTCGGTCCGCTTTTGCTTCATTTCACCGGCCATTGGCTGTCGCTCACGGCTGTTGGCTGTCGCTCACGGCTGTTGGCTGTCAGTCACCGGTAGCTAACTGTCGCTCACAGCTGCCAACTTGCTTACAGCTTTTAACTGCCGACTAGCCTACCTCGACTGTCTTGGTGTGGCAGTCTTCCCAGATGGCTTCATCTATGTAATTGCGTAACTGATTCTTAATTCCCCTGATGCCAAGCCCTGAAACATAAGCTTCGTGGGCAATTTCATCCTTGATGGATTCGCTTAAGTGAAAACGGAGTTTAAACTCATTTTCCAGTTCAAAAACCGGGCCTTTGGTGCGCTCATCCAAAATCCTGCGGAAGTGGTCGGCTTCCAACTTGTTCAGGCAGATGATTTTTTGGATTCGGCCGCACATTTCAGCTATACAACCGGCCTCCTGGATATCTTCCCTGGTCAGCTCCCTTCCATAGCTTTGTACTTTTTTCCCGGTGGCGCCAAAGCCGAACGCGCTGCCGGACTCCCGCTCTGCAATGGTTCTGGCACTTTTTTCAAAAGCACCTGCAAACAAAAAGCTTATAGGCCGCGTATCCACTTTCTTGACTCTTCCGTCGCTGTCTTTGTATTCCACGATACTACCGTGGATGACGGAAAGAAATTCTGCCTGAAGGGATTCGCTTACGTTTTCACCATTGGAACTGATTTTCGGTGCAAAAAGCTTGTCACACTCATCAAATACCACCAGCGGATAAATCTCACCGAGATAATCAACGGGACAGTGGACATCCTTAAACAAGGTGGAAACCTTTTTGAGGCCGGTCCAGCCTTCGTTGGTGACATTGCTGACTTCCCTTAAATAAACGATGTCGGGAAATACTCTTTGCAAGGTTTCCGTCATAAAGGATTTTCCGGAGCCCGTAGGTCCCGCAAGCATTCCCACAAAACGGTGTCCCTGCAGATGCTGGTACATCATGATGGCGGTTTGTCTGCAGGCCTCCTCCTGCCCTACCACATGCTTTTCCAGCTCCTTCTTGATTTCCTGCGGCGTCAGGGTTCTGTAGTCAATGAGCTTTTCCGCTTTTTTCGAGGGTTTCCGTCTTAGTTCCTTCTCCCTTTCTTTCTCCCGAAGGATTCTTTCCCGCTCGCGTTCAATCTCCTGATGTTCCCGCTCCTGTTCCTCCAGTTCTTCCTGCAAAAGGGAAAACAACTCGTCAATTTTCTGTCCCCGTTCCTGTTCTTCATTCTGATTCATAAAGCATCGCCCCTTTCTAAATCAGCCTTATTCTGTTGTAAAGGTTCAACTCACGCAATCCGAAACGGACCGCGCAACTGTCTTGAATCGATTGCGCGGATGCACAATCCCGGCGCGTGTGCGCAATCCCGGCGCGTGTGCGGGTCGCTTTATGCGACTTTTTCCTCTCCGCACACTTCGCATAAAAAAGAGGAGCATTGCTCCTCTTTTGGTACCTTGACTATTTCATCAACACCCGCTTCGTATAACTCCATGAGTGCTAACATGGTGTCTGCTTGGGGATATCCTACACCCGCCTCGTATTTGTAAACAGCCTGTACCGAACCAAGTCTTAAATACTCTCTGACCTGCTCCACGGTAAGGTTCTTCTGTTCCCTAAGGCGTCTTAGGTTCCTGCCAACCACCTTCAAATCGTATTCAGTCCTGTACTTCATGACTACCTCCTTTCGCACTAATGCACGGTCAACGGTTAATAGTTAAGAATCACAGAATTTTTCTTGCGAAAACAGAATATCATACGGCGGCTTTGTTGGCAATAGCGTTAATGTAGAATTTGTGATGAAATTTTTGTGCATTTATAACCGAACTTCCACGCACCTTCCGAGGAGGAAAAGTTTTTTGTAAGCCACCATATTTTTGATCTTATTTTTATCCTTTATTCGCTCTTCTGTTACACTAAACACTACCGGATAACCAATAACCAAAAACCGGGAACTCTCACCATAAACCATCTTGCATCACGTCATCTTAATCGCTCTATACAAAAGTTGGTTTACACGGAACAATATGAAATTTATTTTAACCTTTGGCCCGGCATGGGCGCCGGGCCGCCCTTCTACAGTTCTACTTCAAACTCTACGGTCTGATTGTACTTATCAAGGGCCAGCTGCATCTGATACAGCTGTGCGTCTATGCGGTCGTAATCCGCTTTGACAGTGTCCAAATCGTAGTTGATGTACCGATATTCCGGCACCGGGCGGCGGGTACTGTAGTTCACCGTTCCCACCCTGCTTTGGGGTTCCATCTTACGCATCATATCCAGGACGCTTTTACGCTTATTCAGTTGGGCCATTCTGATTAAAATCTGGTCTGCCGTCATCCTGTTGCCGTCCACCTCAATTTCATTGGTGAGATTTGCAAGGTTGATTGCATGTTTGATTTTCACTATTTTTTCATCGATTTCTTCGATGCAGGCTGCCGTTTTCACGTAGTCGTATTCCGGAATCACCGGCTCCTCCTCCAGGGTGGCTACATACGTGCATCCTTCGGCTTCCTTTCTTCTGTAAAATTCTTTGTCTTCACTTAACTTGCGCAACATCTTGTTGGCATATGCACTTGTCATCTTCATCCTGCGTACCCCTTTCGTTTCCTGTTTTCTTTGTCTAAACTTAGGATACAACAAAGAAAAAACTCTGTCATTGACGACAGAGTTGAATTTCCCTTATACAAGTACGCGTATTCAATTGCCGGCGCTTTGCTTTTGTACAAGTGCGCCGGATGTATTTTATTTATGAAACATCTGATACATCGCTTCGTTTTCATCCACGGGCTTAAGCAGCCGCGTTGCATTTAATCTGCTCATTTGGAACTGTTGCTCCAAGATGTCCGCAAAGTTCGCGCTTTGGCCCGGGCGCAAAAGATTCTCGCTCAAATCATCCGCCACAAGCTCTGCAAAGTCAGTTTTCGCAGATACCAAATCATCAGAAATAGCAGACACCTTGTTTAGGCTGTCCGCGCTTAGGGTATTCGTCTGATAAATATATGGTCTGACATCCACCTGTCCGATACGCATAGGATACCTCCTATTCCTTTTTTCCGGTTCCGCCTTTGCGACGTACCTCCTATTCCTCTTCTACATCCGTGATGACTGCTTCCGCATCTACAACCGCAGCCTTCTCCTCTTCCAGTCTGGCTGCCGCACGCTTAGACTTAAACACTCTGGAAAGAATCCAAATATCGGAGATTCCGTCATAAATCAGGAAAATACCGATGACTCTCACCACCGTATCTACTACCTTAAAAGGATTATAAATCAAAACACCGCCAAGGGCAATGGTCAGCACACCGAACAAAAGGGCAAGCCACCACTTTTCGTACTTCAGGCCTTTTAAGCTAAATGCCTGCACTGCATTGTGCAGTCCGTGAATGGCAATGATAATTCCCATAATCACCGGCACTGCCGCAATAATCATATCCGGCTTAATCAAAATCCACGCACCGATTACCGCAAAAATCACACCAAGCACCAGCATTCCCTGGGAATAAAGACTGCGCTCCTTCGCCAGCGCGTACATTAAAATCTGCAGGGCCCCGTAAAGCATCAAAACGCCACCCAGTACCTTACACACCACCTGGGTTGAGGTGCCGGGCCAAATTACCAGCACAAGCCCTATGATAACGCAAATAATTGCCGACATGGTGTAGTTAGCTTTTCTGTTCTTCAAAAACTGAAACATCGTCTTCCTCCTTAACCCCCAAAAGGGTTCTCCATAGTAAATAGCCGATAACGGCTCCGAAGCAGTTTAACAGGATGTCGTCCACATCAAATACGCCAAATGCGGAAAACAACTGAAACACTTCTATCCCCAGCACAAACAGAAAGGTGTTTAAAAACATCAACAAAAAATTCTTTCCCTTCTTAAGTACAAGGGGTAATAAAAATCCAAAGGGAATAAATACTACCACATTTCCCACCAGATTTTCAAAGCTGTTTAATTTGTATGCATAGTCAATATACATCCGGATGGTCTTAAAAAAGGTGAAATTCGCCGTGTCCCATCCGTACTTCACAACCTCAATTCCCCAATTGCGGGCAATTTCCACCAACTGGGCAAGGGGATATTTAAATATAATCAGCCGCACCACGACGATCAGATACATCCAAAAAAGGGCGTGGTAGGCTCTGCTTTCATATGTCTTTTCCTTCACGAATAAAAAACCTCCATCAGGGTAAGTCCTTTGGCCGGTGCCAGTGCACCCGCATCTTCTCTCCTGCCGGTTTTTAAAATAGTTTCTATCTCTTCCGGCGCTCTTTCATGAAGTCCCACTTCCAAAAGAGTTCCCGTTAGAATACGCACCATATGGTACAAAAATCCGTCACCGGTATACGTAAAACAAATTTCCGCGTCTGCATCCGCGCCGTTCTTTGCGCCGGTTAAAAGCGCCGCGCCCGCCGGACAAGTTCCGGTGCCTGATACGCCTGCCGGATAAGTACTGTCCACCCGCTCAATGGTAATCTTATCGATTGTCCTGACGGTGGACTTTTTACTCTTCTTGGTTGAAGTAAAAGCCTTAAAATCATGGGTTCCCAGCAAATACTCCGCTGCCCTTTGCATGGCGGGAATATCCAAAGGACGTTCTACCACATGGGCATAACGTCTGCTAAATACATGGGGAATCCCGGAATTGATGACCCGGTAGCAATAGGTCTTGCCCTTGGCATTTAACCTGCTGTGGAAACGCTCCGCCACCTCTTTGATGGCAACTACCGCGATATCCTCCGGCAGGTAAAAATTCATATACTCCATAATCTGCTGCGCAGTTTTGTCCGTATCTATATGGAAATTGGCCACCTGGCCCATGGCATGCACGCCGGCATCGGTTCTGCCGGAGCCCTGCACTTCTACCTTGGTACCGGCCATCTTGGACAAAAGCTGCTCCAGCTTCCCCTGTATGGTGTTTTCCGTACTTTCCTGCTTTTGCCAGCCCTGATAACGGGTTCCTTCATATTGCAGAATGATTCTGAAATTACGCACCTACTTTACCTCCCAGGGATTCTCCTTGCCTTCCATGAAACACTTACAGCCAAGGAGGGAATCTCTTACCACCGTATCCACGCAGCAATCCGTGTAAAATGCCATATGATGGCTGACGGTTACATTGGGAAAACCACGGAGAATCGCAAGTTCCCTGTTGGACAAAATATCTGACTTATGGTCGTAGTAATAAAGACCGAATTCATTTTCTACCACGTCAAGGCCTGCACCGCCGATTTTACCGGATTCGATACCCTTAATCAGGGCTTCGGAATCAATCAGACCGCCTCTGGCTGTGTTAATAATCATCACGCCGTCCTTCATACTGCTGATGGCCTTTTCATCTATCATATGGAAATTCTCATCGGTTAAGGGCGCATGAAGACTGATAACATCCGCCTGCTGCCACATTTCTTCCAGACTTACATAAGGAATGCCTGCCGCCTTCACCTCTTCATTTTCAAAAATATCATAGGCAATCAGCTTGCAGCCAAAGCCGGATAAATCAGAAAGCACGGTACGTCCGATACGACCCGTTCCGATGACTCCTACGGTCAAATCCTTCAATTCTCTTCCCTGAATGCCTGCCAGGGTATAATCCTGGATGTTGGTACGCTCTAAAATACGCTTCATCTTACGGATGGTCATCAAAATCAGCATCACCGTATAATCCGCAACACCGTGAGGTCCGTAAGGCGCGTTGGCAACCGTCATACCAAGCTTCTTGGCCGCTGCCACATCAATATGGTCATAGCCGATGGTTCTGGTGGTGACATATCTGACACCGTAGTCTGCAAATACCTTCAAAAGATCCTCCGGCATCTTGGAGGTAATAATATCAATACAGTCACTGCCTTTGGCAAGGGCTGCGTTTTCCTTATCCGGCGCATCGGGACAAAGCACAAGCTCAATGCCCAGTTCCTTTTCGTATCTTAAAAATAATTCTTTTTCATCAAATGGTCTGCAATTATAAACTGTTACTTTCATATCTGCTCCTTTTTCAATACCGCAATTTCCCCAAAATTTTCGTAAATTCTTTGATACTGTTATACATTTACTTTCAAACGGGAATACGATATAATTTACCTATTCTGTGTTTTTTAATCCTATTTTGTTATTTTTTGGAGTTTTGCCTATGAAAAAAGCATATACCTCTAAAAACATCATACAACAAGTTTACGGTAAAGTCATCCTTTTGGCCTTTTTTTCTCATATTCTGTTTACGATTATTTTTGCCATGCAGGAAATCATGCCGCTTTTCATCTATAATATCGGCAGCTGTATTCTCTACATCGGCATTTATATCCTTACTTTACAAAAGCGATTCCGGACTGCCGTGCTACTGACGCACCTGGAGATTTGCCTGTTTGTATCCTTCTCCTGCCTTTATGCAGGCTGGAGATGCGGCTTTGCGCTTTATCTTCTGGCATTATCTTCTCTTGTATATTTTTGTCCCTTTACACGCAAATATATTCCTTATCTGTTCTCCGGAACAGAAATGATTTTGTTCCTGGTGCTAAAGATTCTTTCCATGCGGATTCAGCCAATCCACACGTTCAGTTCACAGGCTGTAAACAGTTTTTATATTTTTAATGCACTGGCCAGCTTTACCCTGATTTTATATGCGGCAGTGGTTACCAAGCTTTCTGCCGTTATGACAGAGGAAGTCCTGAAACGGAGCAACAACAGACTGCAGGATTTGGTTGACCACGATGCCCTGACCAAGGTTTGGTCCAGACGGCATCTGACCGCTGTTTTCCAGTCAACCGTTGCGGCTAACAAGCCCGTCAGCATCGTACTGACAGACATTGACAATTTCAAAAAAATCAATGATACCTACGGACACGACTGCGGAGATTATGTTCTTTCCGAGTTAGGTCAGATTCTCAAGGATGCAAGTCCTGACGATACCGGTATCTGCCGCTGGGGCGGTGAAGAATTCGTCCTTCTTTTCCCCAACGAAAATCCGGATGCCGTAATTCCCATGGTGGAAAAGATCCGAAAGACCATAGCGGCTTATCCTTTCAAATACGAAAAGCAGCCTTTACAAATTACCATGACCTTCGGTATCAGTAACAGTACCGAAGCAAAGGATTTAAAAGAACTCATCCGGATTGCCGACAAGCGCATGTACCTGGGCAAGAAGATGGGCAAAAACACAGTTATTTCCGCAAATATGAAATTGCCGGCAGAGTAAATCTGACCGGCATTTTTCTTTTACAGCTTCTTCCATTTTTTTCTTATTTATTTTCTTCCGTCCCGGAACCGTTTCTTTCCGCGACTTCTTTCAGGTGCTTTTCTTCTTTTTCCCTGTAAATTTCAACCTCTTCCATATCTTCCTTGGTCAGGTGCCTGAAATTACTGATACCTGCATAGAGGATTTTCAGGCTGTTTAAACTGGTATCAAACACACCCTCCTGATACATGGTGAGGACGATAATTCCGATAGGCACGGCAATAATCATACCGATGACTCCGCCCATCTTGTAGCCCACGTACAAAAGTACAATGGTGGGAATCGACGGCAGTCCCACGGAATCTCCCACAATTTTGGGCTGGATGATTTGTCTGGCAAGCTGGCCCACGCCCCAGATAATGAGAAGGCCGATTACCATAGTATAATCCCCGTTTACAAACTTTATAACCGCCCACGGAACCAGTACAGTGCCCGTTCCGAAAAAGGGCAGTAAATCCAAAATCGCCACACCAATGGCAATGATAAACGCGTACCTTATGCCCAGGATACTAAAACCGATGCCCAAAAGCAGGTACATCCAGATTTCGATTTTCAGCTGCGCCTTGAAATAGCCGCCTATGGCTCTTGCCAGCGCTCTTTTGATCATACCAAAGCCCGCTATCCAGGAGGGCGGCATAATCTTTTTACAAAGGGCGGGGATGTACTCTCTCTCCGCAACACAAAAATAGGAAAACAAAAGGCACATAATCACCGCGATAAAGACGCCCGGTATGTTCTTGGCAAAGCGGCTTACCGCCTCAATGGTAGGGGTACCCGCACTTTCCAAAAAGCTGCCCGTATACTCCGGCACGCTTTCCGTCAGTCCTTCCAAAAACTGCCGCAGTTCATCCGGCAGATACCGGTAAGCAACCGACAACCGCTCTCCCAGTCCCATGATTTCCACACGGATTTCCTCCCACAAAACCGGCAGTTCCCGGATGAAATCCAAAATCCGCTTCACCAACAGGGAAATCAGGGCATAGCCTGCTAAAATAATCAGTCCGATTACCGCAATGATGACAAAGGCCGAGCCTGTCTTACGCTTGATTTTCAAGGTTTTTTCCAAAAATTTGACCATGGGGCCCGCAATCAGTGCCACAA
Source organism: Lachnospiraceae bacterium (assembly GCA_017561085.1). Lineage (GTDB taxonomy): Bacteria > Bacillota > Clostridia > Lachnospirales > Lachnospiraceae > Suilimivivens. Next base: position 56,267 of record JAFZDQ010000026.1, on the reverse strand, counting down.
CATACCCAATGATAAAGGGCATAAAACACACCAAAATCCGGGGCAGTGCAAATAAACAAAACAGCACAATTCCCAACGTCAGTGACAAATTCAAAAATACTTTTAAATAAGTCCTCTTTTTACTCTGATTCATCCGCTACGCCTTCAGCAGTTTCCAAATACGAATTAAGCAGTTCATAAATTTCATCCCTTCCCTGCTTGGTCTGGGCTGAATAGGGAATCACGATGGTTCCCTTCACTACCTTTAAGCCTTCCTTAATCATCTTCACATTCTTCTGAATCTGGCTTCTGTTGATTTTGTCCAGCTTGGTAGCAATGATAATGGGCTCAAAGCCCTGCTTCAAAATCCACTCATACATCAGCTTGTCATTGCCTGAGGGCGCATGGCGGATATCAATTAACAAAAATACCGCCTTCAGCTGCTTTGATTTGTGCAGGTAGTTTTCAATCATCTTGCCCCATTTCGCCTTCACCTCTTCATTGGCCTTGGCGTAGCCGTAGCCCGGCAGGTCCACTAAATAAAGGGCATCATTCACATTATAAAAGTTGATGGTCTGGGTCTTACCCGGCTGGGCACTGGTACGGGCCAGGGATTTCCGGTTCATCAGACCGTTAATCAGAGAGGACTTTCCTACGTTACTCTTGCCCGCAAAAGCAAATTCCATATAGGGATTGTCCGGCAACGTACTGGTGATACCGCAGACGGTTTCTAAGCTTACATTTTTAATAACCATGTTTTTCTCCTTCATTCAGTGCATGGGAAAGCACCTCTTTCATATCCTTCACATAGGTAATTTCAATTCCCTGTTTGATTTCCTCCTGGATTTCTTCCATGTCCTGTTTGTTCTCGAAGGGAACCAATACCTCTTTGATGCCGGCCATCTTGGCTGCCAGTATTTTTTCTTTGAGGCCACCGATGGGAAGTACCCTTCCGCGTAAAGTGACTTCTCCGGTCATCGCCACATCACTTCTGACCTCCTGCCCCGTAATGGCAGAGAATAAAGCGGTTGCCATGGTAATTCCGGCGCTGGGACCGTCCTTGGGCACCGCGCCCTCGGGAATGTGAATGTGGAAATCATTCTCCTTAAAGACTTCCGGACTAATCTTGTAATCCTTACTGATGGAGCGCACGTAACTCATGGCAATCATGGCGGATTCCTTCATTACATCGCCCATCTGACCGGTAAGGTCAATATCTCCTTTGCCCGGCATCCGGTTGACTTCTATCTGAAGGGTATCGCCGCCTACGCTGGTCCAGGCCAGTCCCCGTACAATTCCTACCTCAGGCTTTTTGTTTGCTTTGTCCAGGCGGTACTTTTTCTTGCCCAGGTACTGCTCTAAGTTGGAAGCAGTGACACTAAGCTTGGAAACGGGCTGCCCCGCTTCCCTGGCCTCTAAGATTTCCCTGGCGGCCTTGCGGCAAATATCACCAATCTTCCGCTCTAAGTTACGGACACCGGCTTCCTTGGTGTAATAAGTAATGATATTCTTAACAGCGCTGTCCCGGATGCTAAGCATGGACGGGGTCAGGCCGTTTACTTCTAACTGCTTCTTAATCAAGTGCTCCTTGGCAATGTGGAACTTTTCATTCTCAGTGTAGCTGCTGACCTCGATGACTTCCATACGGTCAAGCAGGGGCCTGGGAATGGTCTGTGTGGTGTTGGCTGTGGCAATGAATAACACCTCCGACAAATCGATGGGCACTTCAATATAATGATCCCTGAAGCGGACGTTCTGCTCGCTGTCTAACACCTCTAACAGGGCGGAGAAGGTATCTCCCTTGTGGTCATTGCTGACCTTGTCAATTTCATCTAGAAGCATCAGGGGATTCTTCACTCCGGCCTGCTTTAAGCCGGTGGCAAGGCGTCCCGGCATGGCACCCACATAGGTCTTTCTGTGGCCACGGATTTCTGCCTCGTCACGGACACCGCCTAAGCAGATGCGGACATACTTCTTGTTCAGGGCTCCGGCAACGCTCTTTGCGATGGAGGTTTTACCGGTTCCGGGAGGTCCTACCAGACATAAAATGGGGCTGTCCCCCTTCTTGGTGAGGCATCTGACTGCCAAAAATTCCAGAATTCTCTCCTTCACCTTCTCAAGGCCGTAGTGGTCTGCATCTAAAATCTCTGCCGCCTTTTTCATGCTCTCACTATCTTCTGAGGCATTGTCCCAGGGCAGGGATAAAAGGGTTTCTATGTAAGCACGCTCCACGGCACTTTCACTGCTGCTGGGGGAAAGGCTGTTAAAGCGGGCAATTTCCTTCTTAATTTTTTCTTTTACTTCCTCGGAAGCATTTAAACTCTCAAGACTCTCCTGAAACTGCTCTGCATCGGAAAAAGAGCCGCCTTCGCCCAGCTCCTCCTTGATGAAACGGAGCTGTTCCCTAAGCAGATATTCCTTCTGGTTCTTCTCTACCTTGCCTTTGATTTTCTTGGAGAGTTCGTCCTTAATCTTGGCCACTTCAATTTCATTGGTCAAAATACCGGACAGAATTTCGTAGCGGGACTCCAAATCCACAGCCTCTAAAATCCGCTGCTTCTCGGGGTATTCTAAGGGCATATTCATGGCCATCTGGTCCATGAGACTGCTTGCGTCGGTGATATCCGCGTAACGCTTCACGGCATTCTGCCCCATCTTGGGATAAAAGGTGGCATACGCGGTGAAATACTCCATCAGCTGACGGTTCATGGCCTGGGCGCGGAAGTTTCGTTCCTCTTCGGAAAGGGACTCTTCCCATTCACGCTCGGGACCAAAGGGCTCTACCTCTGCCTCCAAAAAGCCCTTCTTTTCATCAGAAAGGGAAAGGAATGCAGCGCGGCCCGTGCCTTCTACCAACACACGGATGACGCGGTTCGGCAGCTTGGTAATCTGCTTCACCACCGCTACGGTTCCCACATGGTATAATTCTTCAAAAGAAGGGATGTCTTCGTCCATCTCACGCTGGGTCACCAAAAAGAGACGTCCGCCGCGCATCATGGCCTGCTCTAAGGCTGCGATAGACTTATCCCTGTTAATATCAAAATGTATAATTGCACCCGGAAGCACACACATGCCGCGCAGTGCTACCGCGGGCAAAAAGAGCCTTCCGTTATTATTTTCCATACTCATAAATTAAATTTCTCCAATCTGTATAAGAATCCTGCTCTCAGGATTCTTCGCGCGCGAGCAGGTCGCGGCGCGACAATTTCCCTGCCGCGAGCTGCGCATCTGTGCGGCGCGTTTGTCACTTCCCGCGGAAGTAACAAACGCCGCCCTATCAAACATAAGGCGGCGTTTCATTATCTTGCTTTACGCATAACTTCGTGATGTATCAGCAACGGTTCGCTGGTACCTTCCACTGCGCCCCTGGTTATGACACATTCTTTAATTGTTTCGTCAGAAGGAATCTGATACATAACATCCATCATGACCTTCTCCATGATGGAGCGGAGGCCTCTGGCTCCGGTCTTTCGCTGGAAGGCCTGCTTCGCAATCGCTTCCACTGCGCCATCTTCGAAAGTCAGCTTCACATCATCTAAATCAAATAATCTCTGATACTGCTTCACAAGAGCACTCTTAGGCTCTTTCAAAATACGCACCAGTGCTTCTTCGTCCAGACCCTCTAAGGCTACGTTAATGGGCACACGTCCCACAAATTCAGGGATTAAGCCGAATTTCACCAAATCCTGGGGAGTTACTTCTGCAAGAAGGGCGCTGATTTCTTTGCTCTTCTTGTCCGCAATCTGTGCGTCAAAACCGATGGAGTTACGGTTCAAACGGTTCTCCACGATTTTCTCAAGTCCGTCGAAGGCACCACTGCAGATAAACAGGATGTTGGTGGTATCAATCTGCAAAAGCTCCTGATGAGGATGCTTACGTCCGCCCTGCGGAGGCACGCTTGCTACCGTTCCTTCGATAATCTTAAGAAGTGCCTGCTGTACACCTTCACCGGAAACGTCTCTGGTGATGGATACATTTTCGCTCTTCTTGGTAATCTTGTCGATTTCGTCAATGTAGATAATCCCGTACTGGGCACGGTCAATATCGTAATCTGCCGCCTGAATCAGCTTCAGAAGGATATTCTCCACGTCTTCACCTACATAACCGGCTTCCGTCAGCGTCGTCGCATCCGCAATGGCAAAGGGTACATTGATAATCTTCGCCAGGGTCTGCGCTAAATAAGTCTTACCGGAACCGGTAGGTCCAATCATAATGATATTACTTTTTTGAAGCTCCACATCACTAGCATCCTTGGGAGCCATAACTCTCTTGTAGTGATTGTAAACAGAAACTGCAAGAACCTTTTTCGCCGCTTCCTGGCCGATTACATAATCATCCAGGAATTCTTTGATTTCCACAGGTTTCAGGAGGTTGATATCCATCTCTTCCTCTTCCTGTATCATATCCTCGTACTCTTCCTCCACGATGTCTGCGCAAATCTCCACGCACTCATCACAGATATATACGCCGGCAGGTCCTGCGATCATCTTCTTTACCTGATCCTGTGTTTTGTCACAAAAGGAGCATCTGATACTATCGGAATTCTTTCCCGCCATCTCACACCTCTAATTTATTTATTCACCACGCTTGTAGACAACCTTGTCGATAATGCCGTATGCTAAAGCTTCTTCGGCGCTCATCCAGTTGTCTCTCTCGGTATCTGCAGCGATTACATCAAGCTCTTTGCCTGTGTTCTCTGCCAGAATTTTGTTCAATTTTTCTTTGGTCTTTAAGATATGTCTCGCAGCAATTTCGATTTCGGTCGCCTGTCCCTGGGCACCGCCTAAGGGCTGGTGAATCATAATCTCCGCATTGGGAAGGGCCAGTCTCTTACCTTTGGTACCGCCTGCTAACAGGAATGCACCCATACTTGCTGCCATACCCATACAGTATGTGGAGACATCACATTTTAAATACTGCATGGTATCATAAATCGCCATACCTGCGGTAACGCTTCCGCCGGGGCTGTTGATATAAAAATGGATATCCTTCTCAGGGTCCTCTGCTTCAAGGAACAGCATCTGTGCCACGATAAGGCTTGCTGTGGTATCATTTACTTCCTCTCCGAGGAAAATAATTCTTTCTTTCAAAAGTCTTGAGTAGATGTCGTAGGAACGCTCTCCACGGCTGGTCTGCTCGATGACATAAGGTATCATTGGCATAAAATTCCCCACCTTTCTTATTCTGTAAAAAACTCCCATGAATTATAAGTCAATAACATCATAATTCATGGGCGTCTTCTTTTCAATCATTTTAGCAATTATTCATAAAACTTTAATGATTTATTTCTCTTTTGCGTTTGCTACTGCGAATTCAGCAGCCTTTCTTACAGCGATGTCTTCCTTAATCTGTGCTACGCCGGATTCGGGAAGAAGTTCTTTTACTTTTTCAAGTTCCATCTGGTAAGCTTCAGCCATTACCTTTAATTCATCTTCAAGGTCAGCATCTGTTACTTCGATGTTTTCAGCCTTTGCGATTGCTTCAAGAACCAGTCTGGACTGGATTCTCTTTTCAGCCTGAGGCTTCACCTGTGCAATCATCTGTTCATAAGAAGCACCTGTGAACTGGAAGTACTGTTCCATGGTAAGACCCTGCATCTGCATTCTCTGTGCAAATTCGTCTACCATCTGTCTCTGCTGGGTAGCAATCATTGCTTCGGGGATGTCCATTTCAGCTTCTTTTACGATTGCTTCGATAACTGCTGCTTCTTTAGCATCCTTCGCTTCTTTTGCCTTGCCTTCTTCCAGTTTAACCTTTACGTCTGCTTTGTATTCTGCAAGTGTATCAAATTCGGAAACTTCTGCTGCGAATTCGTCATCTAATTCGGGAAGTTCTTTTTCTTTGATTTCTTTCACGGTACATTTGAATACTGCAGCTTTACCCTTTAAGTCTTCTGCATGGTATTCTTCGGGGAAAGTAACGTTTACTTCTACTTCTGCACCGATTTCAGCGCCAACAAGCTGTTCTTCGAATCCGGGGATGAATGCGCCGGAACCGATGGTAAGAGGATAATTTTCACCCTTGCCGCCTTCGAATGCAACGCCGTCTACAAAACCTTCGAAGTCGATTACTGTCATATCGCCGTCTTTCACTGCTCTGTCAGTTACTTCGATGTTTCTTGCGTTACGTTCTCTTTCTCTATTGATTTCAGCGTCTACTTCTTCGTCAGATACGGTTACTTCAACCTTATCTACTTCAACGCCCTTATAGGTACCAAGCTTCACTTCAGGCTTTAATGCAACTTCTGCTGTGAAGATGAAAGGCTTGCCTGCTTCAATCTGTACTACATCGATGGAAGGAGAAGATACGATGTCTTCGCCACATTCTTCCAGTGCTTTTTCGTAAGCTTCGGGAATGAGTGCGTTTGCAGCATCTTCGAAGAAGATTTCCTTTCCATACATTCTTTCGATCATCTGACGGGGTACTTTACCCTTTCTGAAACCGGGTACGCTGATGCTACCTTTGTTCTTCTGGTAAGCAGCTTCGATTGCTTTGTCTAATTCTTCAGCGGGAACTTCGATGGTAAGTTTCGCCATGTTCTTTTCCAGTTTTTCTACCTGTACGCTCATCTTGGTACATCCTCCTTAAATATATGTTTATCTTATTTACTGTATAATTTTAGACATAATCACAGTCATTTTACGATTATAGCATAGTGCGGGGGAAATTTCCAGTGTTTTTTTGAGAAGGGAAGGGATAAGAGAATGAATAAGTTGTCCCCACCCCACTATCTCTTTCCGGGCACGCTTGCGCTACATAAAAACGTAGCAGTACTAGGTTTGCAAAGAACGCAAACCAAGGACTGACGTTTTTAAAGTACCCGTACAAGAGATAGTTGGGTGGGGGATGTATATTACATCTCTATACGGTTATTTAGAGCAGACATACCTCTCATTTAGAGCAAGCCTTTTGGACACAAAGAAGGTACGGAGAAAATTCACTAAGTCTTGATATGTCATCTTTGCCTCCATCAAAAAAATATTATCTTTTAATCGCTCATCCCTTCACAAAATACCTGTTCTCTATTCTTCATCTGTTCTACAAAATCATCATAATTCTTTGCATCATCCGGAATCTGTAATCCATGTTTCATTACAAAAATATCTTCTCTAGGTACAACATTTTTTTCATAGCTTGTTCCCTGATTTAACACAAGCCGCAAATCATCTGTTTTTCCCACTTCAGGATAAAGAAAGAATCCTTTCTTAGCATCAAATCGGAACATATATGCCAAGATTTGATGATAATCCTTATTTCCGATGTTATCCAATGGTTTATATTTTGCATCTGCAATGATTCTGTCCCCATTGTCCTTGCCAATAAAATCCGGATAAATCAATCCGTAATTACCTGCAAATAATCTTTGAACACCTTCTCCGACTTTATTCTTAGGATGATAAAACATCTCTCCGATTAAAGTATTTACATATTCTTCCCATAGCCAGGCTCCATCAAAAAGGATGCCATAGACTTTTCTTTTTCCGATTCCATACTGATGTTGCTCATTTCGCAAAATCAAAATACACAATTGCTGCAGTGTTCGATATTCATGGTAATACGCATGCCTTACAATATTTTTCAGGTTTGTATCAAGAATTTTCTTTCTGTCACCGGTTTTGTAATTCGGAGTCGCCTGTATTACCTGCTTTACCTCTTCCTTTACTGTATTAAGTAACATTCTTCCGGTCGGCTTTCCCTTTATATATTCAATAGTATGACGTATCAGTTCAATCAAATAATTGTCATAAGAATATTCACGCTGTGCATATGCAATATTACCGACAAAGGGCGTATTCACCTTAATATGTCTCGCTACATCAATTGCCCCTCTAACATTCCCATCGTTATATTGATTCCGGATATAGGTTTTAAAAAGTCCTTTCCGCATAGCTTGTCTTAAATATCGTGGGAACAAAAATAAGAGCAAATTAAAAAGCTTGTTCTCTTGATTCACGTCCGTTTCAAGATTAATAAAATTGGGGAAATCCAGTACCTTTTCCAACAAATACTGAAAGAAAAAATCATTCTCCCCCTTACTGAATCTTGATTCAATCACAAGTCTTTCATCGCCAACCCCCAGGAAACCCACAACATTACCGGAAACATACTCATCATTATAACTTTGCAAAATCATTTGGTCCTTCGTCAAATCGTCAGTTTCCTTAATACCCTCAGGGAATACAAAAACTCCTTCTTTCTCTAACTGTTCCAATGTTCTGTCAGCAATACGCTCAACCACCATTTGTACTTCAAAGAAATCTTCCTTGGCCTTACGCTGATTATCCTTAATTCTGAGTTGTTTCATCGGTATCACCTTCAATTACTGATTTATACCCATATACCCTTGCAAACTTTTTCATACATTCTTCTTCATCATTTAACCCACGCACATAATCCTGTAATAAAGGTTGTAAATAGTCTGTCCACAACACATCAAATCCCACATTTTTTAATTTCAAGAAATAAGACGCACCTATCTGATAGTTTTCGTTCAAATCCGGAACCTTAATTATCTCTGAGTTAAGCTTATCCATTCTGACAATTGCTTCTGCTTTCAATTCTTCATTTCCCAAGGATTCCAACATATCCTGGGTATCTTCTGCTCTTACCTCTACGAAACGGAATCTTCTACGCATAGCAAAGTCAAAACTATCCACAGAACGGTCAATATCATTCATTGTACCAATAATATATACATTCTCCGGTATATAAAACTTATCATTAGGATCTGCATGCATATTGGAATATTGTGTAGCAACTTCTCCCGCTTTCCCTCTGTACTCGGGGTCAATAGAGAAGAAAAGTTCCCCCAATATTTTTGAAATCTCTCCACGGTTAATCTCATCAATGATAAAAATATATTTCTTCTGCATTTCCGGTGCGGCCGTCAATTTTACATTTGCATTGCTGCGTGATTTAATCGCCTTATAAATGGCAAAATCATACGAGTATGCCTGCGTAGCAAATTGTTTACCGAAGAAGTTCGTAATATCACTTATCTTCTCAAAGGTGACACCAGACTCCAACATCTTCTGTAGTTCCACAATATTTAAACTCAGCTTATCAATGGTCGCATTTCCCGGTATAGAAATATCGATATGTCTGTCGTCTACATTGGTAATGGTAAATTCACTGCCCTTAATTGTTTTGAAGACATCTTCCCCGAATTCAATTCCTGCAAAAAACTCTGTCATCGCTGTTTTTGCTGAAATTTCCTGTTCCACAACATCTTTTGTTTTCTTAGAATCCTCGAAATTCTTACGTGCTTTATCTGCAAATTTCTTAAATATTCCGTCCTGCAATTCAAAGCCCATGGTGCCATCTTCATTCATTTTAGGGCGAAGACCTTCCACGAAATCAGAATAATCATAGCTGGGATGAAACTGTACAAATTCCACCTGTTGCTTTTGCTCATCCAAAAGATCAGTATATTTATCTGTATAACCTTCACTAATAATATCAGCCGCTATCGCCTTGGCTAAAAATGATTTACCGGTCCCCGGTGCACCTCTGAATATTACATTCTTAGATTCAAGCAATATCTTTGAATACGGATTCTTGCATCCTTCTACTGTTTTTTTCTCTTCCTCTACTACAATAGCCTCGTTTACTGCCTGATTTTTCTCCTGCTCGGTTTTATCCCGGTACAAGAGCACAAACTTATCGCCTTCTTTTCCAAATCTCTTCAAACATTCCTGTACAAAAATCAATGTAGAGAATATATTCCATGCATAGATTACGAACTGAGGACCATTTTCTCTTTGATATGTTAAATGCTCCATTGAATTCTTATACTTCAAAAATTCTTCTACTGTTGAAAAAATGCCACACACCATTTCGCTTTCAGGTGTATATTTACAAACAGGGAACTTCTCTTTGTCCCAATCCGAAAGACTTACCAACTGACTTTCAAATATCTGACAAGCCAACCTTGGTAAGGTTTGATTGGTATTTCTTCTCTCACCTTTATTGTATTTTCGTCGTACAACATCCCCTTCAGCCGAAACAAAATATGCATCGATAGGTCTGTAACTATCCCCCAATCCAAGGTTATCCATTGTAAACCTATCATCCGTTGAAGTCACTTCTGTTGCAGTAATTGTTAGTTCGAACTTTTCCTGTTTCGACTCAATATTATATCCCCTTGCTTCAAAATAATTTTTTGCCTCAACTGCATTAAATCCATCAGTTACTATGTCAGTACCATTAGCCAAATGGTCTGCTACTGCAATTACATACTTCGGCGGATACTGTTTACCACCTTCCGTAATCAAAACGTATTGTGTACTTTTGTTTCTATTAGGAACACCGTTTGTATCTATGTACTCGATTGCTGCAGTAATACTTTTTTCATCAATCTTTGGTATAGCCATTATTAATTACCTCCCTCATGTGATACCACCGTTTATTTGCTATTTCATCATCAACTTGTTTGTATAAGTTTCAGCTCTCTTTGACATCTGCTCTCCTACATTATTATCAGTCCAAAGTTCACACTGCATCATAACTACCTGAACTGCATCATCCATTCCTTCCGGCGGATACTTATACTTCTTAAGTAGTTTCTTAATCAGCATTCTCATGCGTGCACGGGCGGAATCCTTCTTCTGCCAGTCAATCGTTTTATTGCTTCGGAGTGTTTCTGTAAGTTCTTTGGTCAATGCAACAAGCTCGGCATTCTCGTAAAAATCCTTAATAGCCTCCGGCTTTGTCAAAGCATCATAGAATGCCATCTCTTCTTCGGTTAATCCAAGGTCATCGCCCTCTTTGCGTGCGTTATTAATTTCCTTTGCCATTTTCAGCAATTCTGCAATAACCTCCTCATTCGTAAGCATGCCATTCAAATAAGCATTCAACGCTCTCTGAATAATCTCACTGAACTTCTCGGACTTAACTACATTCGTTCTTCTGTATACCTTAATCTGCTCTGCAATCAACTTTTTCAGAAGTTCCACTGCCAGATTCTTTTCCTTCATATTCGCCACTTCTTCAAGGAACTTCGGGTCAAATAAAGAAAACTCCTGCTTTACATCCGAGAAAAGATTGATTACACCTTCACTCTTGATACTATGCTTTAGCAACTCATTGATTCTCGCATTAATCTCCGGCAAAGAAATCTTCTTGCCCGCTCCCTGATTATCCAAACGCATCAATAATACACGCACCGACTCAAAGAATGCTGCTTCAAAACGTAACGGTTCATCAATCAAAGAGGAACAAAGCGATAACGCCTGATGCAGCATTAACGACTCCTTCAAGAACCCCTGCTTCTCTTCCTGCATATCCGGGCTCACAAGGAAGTTCACTGCACCACTAATAGTTCTCGCCCTCTCAAGGCCAGAACCGCTCGAAAATCCCGTATAATCGTATCCGTGGAAAATATCACGACATACCGCAAGCTTCTCCAAGAATTTCGGATATGCCACTTTACTAATGTCCGTATCGCCGTAATTCTTCTTATCACGTGCTGTATAATCGTTCATCGCACGCTTTAATGCAGATGCAATACCAACGTAGTCAACAACAAGTCCACCTTCCTTGTCCTTAAACACACGGTTTACACGTGCGATTGCCTGCATCAAATTATGTCCGCTCATCGGCTTATACACATACATCGTTGCAAGAGACGGTACATCAAAACCGGTCAGCCACATATCAACAACAATAGCAATTTTCAATTCGCTATCGTTATCCTTAAACTTCTTTGCCAGCTCATTCTTATGAGCCTTGTTACCAATTATCTGCCGCCACTCTTCCGGATCCTTATTGGTCGATGTCATAACAACAGCAATCTTCTCTTCCCATCCCGGACGCAGTTCCAGAATCTTATGATAAATCTTCAAAGCAATCGGTCTGGAATATGCTACAATCATAGCCTTTCCGGTAAGCAAATCAGCTCTGTTATTCTCGTAATGGTCAAGAATATCATGTACCAAGGAATCAATTGTAGAATCCGCTCCAAGTACCGCTTCCATCTGTCCAAGGTCATGTTTACTTTTTTCAATGACACCCACTTCTGCATCCTGTGCCATAATGTCATATTCCGCATCAATGAGCTTTAATGTTTCTTGGTCTAATTTCAAATTTACAACACGGCTTTCGTAGTAAACCGGTCTGGTAGCACCATCCTCTACTGCCTGTGTCATATCATAAATATCTATGTAGTCACCAAATACTTCTCTGGTACTCTTATCCTTTGTGGAAATAGGTGTGCCGGTAAAACCGATATATGTAGCATTTGGTAAAGCATTACGAATAATACGTGCTGTTCCGATAACAATCTTTGCTTCATCTTCTCCGTCTTCGTTCTTTACCATCTTAACTTTTTCATCCAAGCCATACTGACCACGATGCGCTTCATCGGCCATTACAACAATATTTCTTCGCTCCGACAACGGTTCCAAGGATTCTTCGAACTTCTGCATGGTCGTAAAAATAATACCATTTGCCTTTCTTCCATTCAGCCAATCCATCAAACCAATATCATTCTTGGTAGAACTATCTCCAAGTTTTCTGCACGTTGCGTGCACCGGTTCTTGTCGCAAGAAATCCTTACACTTAAGGAACTGACCATACAGCTGGTCATCCAAGTCGTTTCTGTCCGTAATTACAACAATAGTAGGACTATCCAATGCTTCCTGCAGCAAATGAGCATAGAATACCATCGACAACGATTTACCGGAGCCCTGGGTGTGCCAGAACACGCCACCCTTACCGTCTGTGAGTGTCGCTCTCTTTGTGTTCTCCACCGCTTTACGTACAGCGAAATACTGATGATACCCCGCAAGTATCTTAAAAGTATTATTTCCGTCGTTGGAAAAACACGTAAAGTTCTTAATCAAATCCAATAAACGCTCTTTCTGGAACATGCCAAAGAAGAACGTATCAAACTGAGCATATTGCGTATTTTCATAATTTCCGTCAACAGTCTTCCACTCCATGAAACGGTCTTCACCGGATGTAATGGTTCCGGCACGGGAAGTCAACTGGTCACTCATAACGCATATTACATTATAAATAAACATACTCGGAATCTCATGCATATAATTCCGAATCTGCAGGTATGCTTCCGATGCATCCGTTTCCTGACGGGATGGAGACTTCAATTCCACTAATACAACCGGAATACCATTAAGGAACAACAACACGTCCGGTCTCTTTTCGCTATTCTCAATATATGTCCACTGGTTTGCCACAATAAAGGAGTTCTTGGATACATCCTTGTAATCCACTAAATATACAATCGTTGATTTTTCTTCTCCCTTTTCAACGTATCGTACCGGAATACCATTCTGCAGGTAGTCCATAAACACTGCATTCTTTTGTACCAGCTCGCCGTTCTCAAAATTGCGTAACTTGAACAGAGCCTCCTTTATCGCATCATAATTAACACCTTTATTGATGCGATGGACGCTTTCTATTAAGATTTCATCATATAGTGGACTGTTAAAATCACGTTCCATATCCGGACCATATACGTAAGTATAGTCCATGTTATCCCGGAACAACTCCACTACTGATTCTTCATAATCGGCTTCTGTGTAAAATGCAGCCATGGTGGTAAAACCTCCTTAGTAGTTTTTATATTATTACATAGGCGTATAAACAATAATTTACAGCAGCAAGCACAAGCCGTTTATAACTCAATGTTCATTGTCAATGCTGAACCAACATGGGAACAAGGCCATCTGTCTGACCTTATAAACGTTAAGTATGGCAAAGACCATAAGAAGTTAGCTGATGGCAGTTTTCCAGTGTATGGCTCTGGTGGTATCATGCGTTATGTCGAACGTCCTTTGTATGAAAAGGAGTCAGTACTTATACCGAGAAAAGGTACACTGAATAATGTAATGTATGTCAATCAGCCTTTCTGGTCTGTTGATACCATGTTCTATACTGAAATGCGATTGCCGAATGTGGCAAAGTTCGTATATCACTTCGTAAAAGCTAAAGACCTTGCATCTCTGAATGCTGGTTCTGCTGTACCGAGCATGACCACGGAAATCCTTAACGCAATGGAAGTTACCATTCCCTCTGCGACTGCTTTTGAAGAGTTTGAAACGTTAGTTACTCCAATGTATAAAGCTATGCTTGAAAATGATGTTCAGTCTGAAAAACTCGCTAATTTGCGCGATACTCTGTTGCCAAAGCTGATGTCCGGCGAGATTGACGTATCTGACATTTGGCTTTAAGCCACTAAATTATTGTTTATCTCCTTATTTATGCGAATTTTATGATTTATTGTACGTAACAGCGACGCTATATTATTTTGTATTTCCCTTTTAGGAACTGGTACTTTCAGTGTTCTGATTGTTTTCATCGGAATAGTCGGTTGACCAGAACCTGTCATATTGTTTGACATTTGTTTATAAAATGCACTAGAGCGAATATAACAATACAAAAAATACGGATTCACAATTTCTGTATTGGGTACGATTTTACATATATTTGGTGCCAGATGATACTTATCATCTTCTTCAATAATCGCACAATCACCATAACCATTACCTGTATATGTTAACAAAATATCATTAACAAATAATTTGCTTCGTACTAAGCTTTCAGAAACGGTGTGGTCGATTCTTTTTATATCGGTCAAATCTAATTCCCCGTTCCGCAAATTCAATGCTCTCAAAGCAATAATTTCACCATCCTCTATATACTCGATGTGTTTTGTAAATTCAAACCCCGCCAATTTGGTGACATCCGCAATCTCGCCAATTGTTCTTTCATCATATCCCATCAGTATTTCCTTCCTATCCAATGTATTTTCTATGAGCAATTTTAACGTTACTCTGTTTGACCATTGCATACTGCAAGGTCGTGTCTATTCTTTTATGCCCTAGGAGCTGTTGTAGCTGTTCTATTGGCATACCTTTATCTATTGCCATCGTTGCTAGTGTGCGCCTGAATTTATGCGGATGCACCTTTTGCAACCCTAATTGCTTTCCAAATTTACGAAGTCTTGATTCTATGCCACCAATCGTTATACGACTATGTGGAGCTTTCAGAGATACAAACAAAGCTGCATTATCATCTATCCTACTGCTCAGGTACTCCTGCAAATGTATTTTGGTTCTGGCATCAAAATAAACTATACGTTCTTTATCGCCTTTACCAAACACAATACACTCTCGCTCGTTAAAATCAATGTCCTCTCGATTCAAAAGAACCATCTCTCCAATTCGCATTCCGGTAGATGCCAACATATCAATTATAGCCAAATCCCTTATTTCAGCGCAATTATCACGCATCAGTTCCAACGCTTCATCAGAGTATGTTTCTTTGATATTGCTTGCAGTTTTCACCTTATGAATCCTTCTTACCGGGCTTTTTAGGATGTAGTCCTCGTCCTCAAGCCACGAAAAGAAACTAGATAAAATCCTGCGCATATTATCAATCGTAACTCGACTCGACTGTTTCTTGGCCTGATATTCCGTAAGATAGGTGCGGATATCATCTGTTGTGATATGCTTCACATCCTTGTCAATCCCAGAAATCGTCGCTTCGATTGTCGCTTGATAATATTTTAAGGACTTCTCAGAACAGCCTTCAATGCGCTTAGCCGACAGGAAAAGCTCCACTAAATCCTGCTCCGCAGAAGTATCCTTATTTTCACTCTCGGTAACTTCATAACAAAAAAGTTCGTTTTGCATCACTGCCTGTAATCGTTCGATTTGTGCGTTATTCAGGTATGGCAGCATACCCCTGACAACGTCATTAATTAGGTTTTGTTTCATGGTCGTTTCTCCTTTATTTTAGAGAACGACTCGCAACGGCAGTTCTTTTGATTAACTCCTGCCGTTGGTAGGAGTTTATTACTAATCTGGTATGATAAAGCCTATCTTTCTTTTTGGTTCTTCAGTAACCTTATCCAATGAAGTTAGCAAAAAATTCAATTGATTCATATGTTGTATTAACACTGACATTTTCCCATTAATATATCCTCTAAATATTAATAATACCGGTTCCTCATACGTTATTTCTGTAACTTGCATAACAATAGATTGACCGAAATTCGTCATCATAACACCAACTTCATGGTCTACATCAAGTGTTTTTTCAAATTCTTGAATATAATTCTTTATAATTTGAAATTGCTCATCAACAAACATATGTTGAAATGGTGTGTCTATGACGATTGGTTCAACTTTTGGTACATTTAGTTTAGGCATATAAAAATTATCCATTATAATCATTCCTTTCTATAAACAATAATTTAGTGGCTTAAAGGTCGATTTCTGATACATTGATTTCGCCTGACATGAGTTTGGGTAAAAGTGAATCCCTAAGCTGAGTTAACTTTACATTTTGTAAGCAATTCTTAAAGATTGTAGTAAATGTTGGTTGTATCCACTCGCAGTATTTTTTTACTTGCGGATTTTCAGGAGAATAAATCCATATAGAATTGACGTCTTGTTGGTTAATTCCCGGAATTGCAGCTTTTCCACCATTGTTAGCTAACCAGTTATAAGGATAATCCGTCTGGAAATAGAAATAAGCAAACTCATTATAGCCTTTGTCTCCAAAATCAAGTTTGAAGACATGCTCATTAATAAAAAATTCGTCATAAGGAAATCCTTCGCCAAACATTGAGAAGTGAGGGATAAATATACCCGGCTTACCACCATCTTTATATAGCATTAATTCATAGCCGTGAACCTTACCCTTATCCATTTTTGCGGCGAAATCAACTGGTATGTATTTGGCAGAAGTAAGATTAACCTCACCTATTTTTTTGACATTTTCTGCTCCAATACTAGGGATACCCACGGAAACAGCCCCACCTTTAGGTCTCTTTCCTGTTTCCAGAATATGCGGGAGCTCACTTATTTGAACCATTTTTAGCGAAGATGGGATATTTGTTCCTATAGGTGATACTACAAATTCCTCATCAAATGGTTCGAAATCAATGAACCAAGAGTCGAAAAGGACTTTGGCTTGTTCCAATAAATTATTGTTTATCACTTTGTTTATTTCAATTTTTTCATCAATGCAGCAAAGCACACTTGCAATTTTGCTCTGTTCTTCAAATGAAAACCTCTTTACTTCATACTGCATAATCGACGATTTATCTCCACGAGGCATCTTCGTTCCTTTTGATGTTGCCATTGCATATGTAAAAAAAGCATCGTCTGCTAAGACATAATAGAGGAAATCCTTACATACACCACTCTTAGCTTCAAATACTAAAACATCATTTGAACAACCACCATCTACTTTTGCCTGCCATATCTTTTTGAAGTATGGACGAATATTTGAAACCAATATATCTCCTTTTTTATATTCCTGCGTATAATCAACGTTTGGAAGTGATGATGCCATAGTTACCCCTGCTTTATCTGGCAACATATTTTCTGTAGAAATATATGTCTCATTATTTAACGTAGCAACTGCATTTTTCCCTTTTCTGTAGTCACACAGTTCATTCAAACTACACTTCATATCCAATCGCCCCCAACTTTTTGCGAATTTCTTCTTCCAGTTCATGCGACTTTGCAAACATTTCCGAAAGCTCCGATGTCAGCCTTCCCATCTTCTCTTCAAATGGTTCTCCATCGTCTTCTTTCTCTTCTATACCCACGTAGCGTCCCGGTGTAAGGATGTAATCCTGTTTTGCAATTTCAGCCGTCTCCACAACCGCACAGAATCCTTTTACATCTTCCAGTGTACCCTCTTGGAATGCTGCGAAAGTATCAGCAATCTTAGCCACATCTTCCTCGGAAAAGTCTCTATGGGTTCTGTCAACCATGCTTCCAATCTGTCTTGCATCAACGAACAACGTCTTGCCCGCCTGCTTCTTTCCTTTTGTGATGAACCATAACGTAGCCGGAATAGTTACGCTATAAAACAGCTGCGGAGGAAGTGCAACAATACCTTCAACCAAATCATCTTCAATAATACGCTTTCTGATTTCTCCTTCTCCACCGCTCTGGGACGATAATGCACCATTTGCAAGTACTAAGCCAATTTTTCCTCCCGGAGCCAAATGATGAATCATGTGCTGAATCCATGCAAAGTTGGCATTAGAAGCAGGTGGCACTCCGTATTTCCAACGCACATCATCCAAAAGGTTATCGTGTCCCCACGGAGAATAGTTAAATGGCGGATTAGCCATAATAAAGTCTGCTTTTAAGGTAGAATGCTGGTCTTTGGAGAATGTATCCGCATGATATGCACCCAAATCAGCTTCCATTCCACGAATCGTAAGGTTCATAATAGCCATCTTCCAAGTATCCGGATTAGCTTCCTGTCCATAAATAGACATCTGACCTCTTCTTCCAGAATAAGCTTCAATGAACTTCTCACTCTGTACAAACATACCACCGGAACCACAGCAAGGGTCATATACACGGCAATTTGCATACGGTTTAAGAATAGCAACTAAAGTATTAACGATACTGGATGGTGTATAGAACTCACCACCACCTTTACCTTCTTTTTCGGCAAATTTTGCGATACAGTATTCATAGGTTCTTCCAAGGATATCTCTGTTACCTTCAGTATCAGACATATCCATATTTGTAAATAAGTCCACCACATCACCAAGAACCGTCTTATCCAAATCCGGATTAGCAAAATTCTTTGGAAGTACACCCTTTAATTTTTTATTTCCTGCTTCAATAGCACGCATCGCCCCATCAATTACCATACCGATTTCCGGTGTATGTGCAGCAGTTGCAATCTTTGACCATCTTGCATCTTCTGGTACGAAGAAAATATTCTCTTCTACATATGCATCTGGATCATCTTCAAAACCATCGCCGTCTTCGACCAACTGTGCATATTTCTTTTCAAACGCCGTGGAAATGTATCTCAAAAAAATAAGTCCTATAATTATGTTTCTGTATTCAGCAGCCGGAATATGCCCCCATAAAACACAGGCAGCATCCCAAATCTGTGATTCAAAACCAACATTAACACTATTCTTTCCTGCCATATTAGTTCCTCTCTTTCCTTTTGTGTCAATTATTCTATTTTTCTTCTCTTTTCTCATAGGTTAATACGATATCATAACCCAATGCTTCCATCATTTGAACAAATGTCTTGTTCACCACACCACCTTTCTTTTTTATAATGCGATTTACATATTGTCCAGTAGTACCCACAACTTCTCCCAACTGTTGTTGAGTCATTTTTGCTTCCAAGCATTTAATCTTAGTATCAATTTCAATGTCATTTTTAACCATTTTTGTTATCCTCTATAATACGAATCAGATTATTTAACAATACTATATAAGCATATAACTTTTTCGCATTTTTTTCAACTTATATTAACCTATAAATACTAGATTATAAGACAAGATATAAACTAACAATTTAAAACACTATTTTGTAAATCTACAAAAAACGAGTGGCTACTACATTCTCTCAGTACCACTCGTTTTCTTTAATAGCGTAATAATTATGATAAAGATGTTTTCATATTTTCGATAACTTCAAACAACTCGCTATCAATAACCATCGGCTCGGAAAAAGCGTTAATAACAATCCCTTCAAGTTCCTTTTCATTGACTTTTGCCATATGTATCGCCTCAGTAAAGTGCTTCTGAACTTTTGAGAAGTTATTCCCATACTCTCCCATAGCCTCCACATTAGAAAATACCGGGAAGAAGTATTTGTCACCATTTTGCAAAATGTCAGGCACCATTCTCACATCATCCTTGTTAGAAAAAGTACTTCCTACAAGACTTCCTTCCTCTGCGGATTCTAACATTTCCAAAAGTCTCGCCTCATCATTTTCACTCATAATCGCATTGCACGGAATCCACACGTAACTGTCACGCAAAATCATCAAAATATCAATCAGATTCTCTTTCGTTCTGTCACTGTTAAAGGCCCTGATTGCCGCCTCTAATACGGAACCATCTTCTAAGTCTTCAGCTGTGAATTTCGTACTTGAATCTGCCTCCGGCACCGGATGTTCATCTCCGTATAGTTCTTTTATATACAGTTCCATACACCGAATTAAGTCTTCATCTTCTCCAAGTCCGCAATGACCATAATTTACATGGGTTCCCTCCGGCGTCCATCCACATACAAACGGCAGAAAATCTCCCGCCTCGTTCCCCCGTTCAATACAATAATATCGCTTTTTCTCAAATTTCTCATCAAACAACATATAGCTGCAATAACATAACGGTTCCTCTTCCGGCTCCGGAAAACTTATCTTTACAAACAATACATTATCTGTCAGCTTTGCTGCCTCTACTTTAAAGTCATCTTCTGAATAAGGATTCTCCACGTTTTCCTTTTCAAAAATATCATTAATAAAATCATAAAGAACTTCTTTGTTATTTAGTAGTACTCCTACAAACTTTTGAGTATCTTCAAAAAACCATTGGGGCAACACCCTATGCTCAAATACATATCGAATTCCATGTCTGTCCATAATATTTCCTCCTCGCTTCATTTTCTGATTATATCTGCTTCGAACAATTTAATCCTACTCCATTAAGTGTCCAAAAAAACGGACACAAAAAATGGCCAGGGCGCCGTGCGCTTCCTGACCTAGTCTTATGAATTTAATATTTTCCACTACCCAATCCTAATAATCTGCTCATACAACAGTATCTCTTCCGCGTTCACATTCCTATTGTCATGATAATGCCCGAAAAACCACTTTTTAAACTGTACTTCCCGACGGATTTCTTCAAGGTAATGGTTCAGATAATCCTGCTGAAACAGGCCGCCGCCGATGAGCGCCTGTGTGCTGGCGGCGCAGCAATGGGTCACGATGAAATCCACCTTGTTTCCGTTTGCTTGAAGATTCGCCCTGCCCTCCTGCATTTCTGTCACCGTTGGCAGTTCCTGTTTCCACCAGCTAAGGTGGTTAATCCGATAAGGCTTGAAGCCTTTGTTAAGTTCCCTTCTTTTTTCCTGAAAATCCGGGTCGTCCGGCTCCAGAATACCGCCGGAAATATCATGACTGCTGGCACCGCCAAAAGTAAATATCTTCTTCCCGTCAATGATAAATACCTGTCCCCGCATGAGGTGTATCACGGAAGGTCTGATTTTGTGGACATTTCCACCATTCCACTTTTCTACAGGGTAGCTGTAGAGCCTGTCAAAATTTTCATGGTTGCCGTCTACAAACAAGGTGGTAAACGGTTTGTTTTCCAGTTCATCAAGGAGCTTATTTTCTTTCGCTCCGGAAGCATCCTTGTCCCATACTCCGCCAAAGTCACCGCAAATAATCACGAAGTCTTCCTTCGTCATTTCCTTTTGCTCCGAGAAATTTTCTACATCAAATCGGATGAAATCCCTATGACAATCTCCTGTTATGTATATCATTTAGTTGGCTCCTTTCTCTCTTATTTCTATTCCAATTAACAAGAGGCATATAACTTCTAATACACGTTACTCGCCTTTACACTCGCTCAATTCTTCCCAATCTTCACGATTTCCAACTCTTCTCAAATAATCCTTTCCGCCATCGACTGCCACTGCACCACACTTACAAAATTTAAAATCATGGCGGTGTACACTCTCTATCACATCACCGCATTTATTACATTTAATTTTGTTTACCACAATTTTCTGCATATCCTCCCCTCTTCCTATCTTGTCCATTTCCGACTGAATCGCTTCATATTCTTTTGCAAATGCCGAATTCTTCATCTGCTCAGTTTTATACTGTATTAAAGTCTTCATACCCAAAAACCTCCTACAAAATTCTTACTCTAATTCTGCAGGAGGTTTTATTCTTTGTCATTAAACCTGTAGTTTAATTTTTTACATCGCACTAATTTTATGCAACAAAAAAAGAACCCGACGCATCAGGTTCTTCCAGGTGTAATCCGAAGATATCCACCGCAATTCTCAATTATAATATACTACTTTTACTGAAAATATACAAATAAAATTATATCCACAAATCTTAATTTTTCTCCGCTGCCCTTCTCGCCAGTTCCAAACATCCCATAATGCCCTGCTTTTCTTCCAGACTGGCAGGCACGATGTAACTATCCATATCCTCTAATTCCCTGGTCTTGATATAGCCGCTCAGCATCTCTTTTACATATTCGCGGATCATGGGGAAGAGCTGCTCCTGCTTCATCACGCCGCCGCCCAGGATGATCAAATCCGGGGACAAAACCATGATATAAGTGGTCAGTGCCTGTGCGATATAATAGGCTTCCAAATCCCACGCTTCATGCTCCTTGGAAAGGGTGGCGGGCTTTACGCCCCAGCGCGCTTCCAAGGCCGGGCCGGATGCCAGACCTTCCATACAATTTTTGTGAAAAGGGCACTTGCCCCCGTAAGTATCGTCCTCTCTCTGGCGAAGCATGATGTGCCCCGCTTCGGGGTGCAGCATGCCGTGAAGGAGCGCACCTTCAATACAAATGCCTGCGCCGATACCGGTGCCTACGGTGAGATAAACCACGCACTTTCTGTTTTTTCCCTGTCCGAAGGTGACTTCTCCCAGTACGGAGCTGTTTACGTCCGTGTCGAAGCCGATGGGCACGTTAATTTCTTTTTGAATGGTGCCCACTACGTCGCAGTCCGCCCAGCCGGGCTTGGGTGTGCTGGTGATGTAGCCGTAGGTAGGGGAAGCTTCGTCTAAGTCAATGGGACCGAAGCAGCCGATGCCCAGGGCGTCGATTTCTTTGTCCTTAAAATAGGCGATGATGTCCTGCAGGGTCGCCTCCGGCTCCCGGGTATCAATTAATGTATGTTCAAAAATTTGACCTGTTTCGTCGCCAATGGCGCACACCATTTTGGTGCCGCCGGCCTCTAATACTCCAAGTTTCATGGTTAAACCTCCACGTAAGATACGAACTGCATTTTCGGTGCCTCTGCGGGCTGTACGATTAATAATTTCCTGCGAAGGAAGGGATTTAAGTGCTCCCACACCTTCTTTTCGTCTTCGATACGGTAACTGCCGTCGGTGAGTACGATAATCAGCTTGCTTCTGGCATAAAAAAGTTTAAGCTGGCGAAGGAGCTCGTCCAGGGTTTTCGGCTGCTTTTCGGCCGCCTCGCAAACTTCTCCGTTCTCCATGCCTTCAGATGTGGCCGCCGAGGTTTCCTGAACTTCTCCCGACTCTGCACCGACCATCACAGTCAACTCCTCATAATCCCCGAAAGCCCGTCCCATCTGCAGCGCAGGCAGGGCAGAAATTTCCTTTACAATCTGCTCGTCAGATACCCACTTAATCAGGTTCAGGCGCACGTTGCGGAAAGTTTCGTTCTGGCGCTTTAAGCCATTGGCAAGCTTGGATGCCATGGCGTCCAGTTCGTCCTTGGGAATGTGGTAATCCGCTACGATTGCCATCTCCAAAATCCCGCCGTCGTAGTTTCCCGGCACGTGCAAAATGCGCATTACGCCGTTTTTTATTTTCATCAATTGCATGTCAGTAATCACTTCTTAGCTTCCTCCTGCTGCACTTGTTTTTTCCGTCATTTTCCATTATACTATGAATAGGCCTGCAAAGGGAGAGTTTTTCTGTTTTTGTAGCACATTATTTTTTTCTGAGCCAAAGTACTTCTGCGGCAAAGAGAGGATTTTTTTATGGACGAAAAAGTAGCTGTAATCGGTATTTTTATACAGGATACCAATGCGGTGGCGCAGGTGAATGGCCTGCTTCACGAATATGCCGACTACATCATCGGCAGAATCGGTATTCCTTACCGCGAGAAAAAACTGAATATTATTTCCGTCATCGTATGTGCTCCTCCAGATATTATCAGTGCTCTTTCCGGCAAACTTGGACGAATCGAAGGAATCAGCGCCAAGGCCATGCAAGCCAAGACCGATGTATCCTAAGGAGGACTTATTATGAAAATTTCTACGAAAAAATTGGTGCAGACCGCCCTTTTGTTGGCGCTTTGTGTGGTGAGCCAGTTTTTGAAAAGCGGCGGCATGCTGTTTGTCATCTTTGTAACAGGTGCGATTATCAATGCATGCATCATTCTTTGTGACTTAACCTGTGGATTATGGTGTGCGGCGATTTTGTCGGTTGTGACACCCATCACTGCCTTTTTCATTGCGCCAAGCCCGGTGACGGCGGCGATTCCGGCGGTGATTCCCTGTATTATGATCGGTAACTTTTTGCTGGCACCCTTTGTACACATTTGTTATCGTAAGACCAAGGATTTGTGGGGTCTGGTGCTGGGTATGTTTTTGGGAAGTATCGCCAAAGCAGTGTTTATGGGTGTAACCATTTCCCTGATTTTACTGCCCAACTTCCTGCCCGAGAAGTTGATGCCGAAGCTTACTACTTTCCAGATTACATTCTCCGTAGTACAGCTGGCTGCAGCGGCAATGGGATGTATCTACGCGTACATCATTTGGGCGCCCCTGCGGAAATATTTAAAAAGTGAAGAATAAAATATAATCATAAATCCCGTACACGATGGGTGTGCGGGATTTTTTTTGCGTGCGAGCGGGATTGCGAAGCAATTTCATTCCGCTCCGCGAGCTGCGCATCCTTGTTTTTATGGTTCATAGGTGTCCCTATGAACCATAAAAAACAGCCCGCCGGTAAAAACCAACGGGCTGCCCTTTTTTATACAGGATGTTATTTCATCTGTTCTTCCTGCTTTTTGATCATTCTACGAACCATTTCACCGCCAATGCTTCCGGCTTCCTTAGAAGTTAAGTCACCATTGTAACCTTCTTTTAAAGAAACACCAAGTTCAGAAGCAACTTCTGTTTTGAAACGATCCATAGCAGCTTTCGCTTCAGGAACTTCAACTCTATTAGATCTGTTTGCCATCTTTTTTCACCTCCATTAACTATATTGACCGTCTTGCAGGTCATCTATTTTTCAAGATAAGCTTTGGCGTCTGCTTATCCTGAAAATTCATTCAAAGCCTGCGTCATCACTTATCTTGTACATAGTATCTGCGATGGTGAAAAAAATATGTTTGGTAATTTTTGTAACTAAAAGCTTCTTAATTTTTCTTCGGTTTCATCATTTTTTTCAATAGAACGGACTATCAGATAATAGCCGAAATCCTTGTTTACTTCCACGAAAACGCGGTCGCCTGCTTTGTGTCCCATCAGGGCTTTGCCGATGGGAGACTCCACGCTCACAAGTCCCTCTAAGGAGTTGCCGCGCATGGTGGTGACAATTTTGTAAACCTCGGTGCTGCCGTCCTCTTCAAACTCCACGGTAACCTTGGTGTTCATACCGATTTCGTCTTCGGCGGAATCGTCGGGAATAATCTCGGCCGTGCGGATCATTCTCTCTAAGAAACGGATTCTGCTTTCGTTTTGGTTCTTTTCTCTTTTGGCAGCGTAGTATTCGAAGTTTTCGCTTAAATCCCCGTGGGCACGGGCTTCCTTCACCGCCTCTAAGAGCTTAGGCCGGATGACGAGCCTGCGCTCCTCGATTTCGGCCTCCATGGCTTTGATATCCTTTTCCGTCAATTGGTTGAACATAATCTCTCCCTCTAGCCAAGCTGCATGCCGCCTGCTTCTAACTGCAGCTTCACCAGTTTCTTACTTAAATAATCAATAATATCTTTTCGGGTAATAATCCCGATAAAACGCTTGTCATCATCAATCACCGGCACAAAATTCTGGTTCATGGCGGTGCTGATTAAATGCTCCATATCAACATCCACTTCCACCGGCTCATTGTCACGATGTCGTCTCACTTCCGTGATTTGGTACTTTTCCGCTTCTTTGAGGGAAAGGTTTTCTTTTTCTTTAATAAACCACAAAAGGTCTCCTTCCGTCACGGTACCAATGTAGCGGCCGTCTTTCTTCCCGATTAAGGGAATCGCCGCATAACGGTGTTTCTCCAGTTTCTCAAGTGCCCCGCGCAGCGTATCCGTGTCATAAAGATGGGCCACTTCGCTTTTGGGCTTCAAAAAAAACAAAATATTCATTTACCTTCTCCTGTGTGATAGTGCAATATATTTCCTCTCCGCGAGCTGTTCTTTTGATGAAGAATTCCCCTGCGGAATTCTTCTGCGCGCGAGCGGTATTGCGAAGCAATTTATTTCCTCTCCGCGAGCTGCGCCTAATAAACGATGGCTTCCGCCAGCTTCTCTTTCGCTTCGGTTCCCTTGAAATATTCTACGATGGCAAGGCCGAATTCCACGGCGCCGCCCATGCCTCTGCCGGTGATGATATTGCCGTCTCTGACCGCAGGCTCACGCAGTACGGTGGCACCTGTCAGATGCTCCTCAAAGCTGGGATAAGAAGTTGCCTTCTTTCCTTCTAAATGGCCTCTGTGGCCCAAAATAGAAGGTGCCGCACAAATCGCACAAACCGGCTTATCTGCCGCCACGAAAGCATCCACCTGTTCCATCAGCATCTCACAAGCCTCCAAATTCTTGGTGCCCGGCATGCCGCCCGGAAGCACAATCATATCTACCGCATCAAAATCTACTTCTGAAAGGAGCTTGTCCATGCCCACTGCGATGCCGTGGGAACCGGTTACGCTCTTCTCTCCCGTAATGGAAACCATATCGGTATCCACATTCACTCTTCGCAATAAATCTACCACTGTGAGAGCTTCGATTTCTTCATATCCCTCTCCAAAAAATACACATACCTTGCTCAAGTCTATATCCTGCCTTTCTTTTGTCTATTCATATACGCTAATTGTACCATTTTCACCTTTTTTTTCCAATAAATGAATTGTAAAGGATTTATGAATTTTCACTTAACAATCGGGGTTGGAATCGCTCTTGCAATTTCGGGGCAGTCTTTTATAATAAATGGTAGGAGGTGCATTCCATGGAAATCGAAAGAAAATTTACAATCAAACAATTACCCGAAAATTTGGAAAGTTATCCCTGTCTTTTGATTGAGCAGGCTTATTTGAATACCGATCCGGTGCTGCGCATCCGCAGACAAAACGAGGAGTACATCCTCACCTACAAGGGTAAGGGCATGCTGGCCCGGGAGGAATACAATCTCCCCTTAAATAAAGAGGCTTTCGAGCATCTGCGCCCCAAAGCCGATGGTAATATCATTTCCAAAAAGCGTTATGTCATCCCCCTTGAAAATCCGCAGTTTGCAGAAGGTTTTGACAAGGCGGGACTTCCGGAATTATTCATAGAGCTTGATATTTTTGAAGCACCCTTTGCGCCCCTTGTGCTGGCGGAGGTAGAGTTCCCTACCGAGGAGGCCGCGCACGCCTTTTTGATGCCGGAGTGGTTTTTAGAGGATGTGACGAACAATCCGGACTATCATAACAGTAATCTTTCTAAGAAGAAATTTGATTCATGAGTTCTTCTGTGATTTTGGTGGCTGACTCCACCATTTTGGGGCAAAATTCCGTAAATAATTTTTTCTCCAATGCTTCTTTAATGCCTGCCTCTGTCTTTATATCGCAGCCCAGCAAGTCATTGCATAAATAGGAACCGTTTTCTTTTTTGAATTCATCCAAAAACCGGTCCGTCACTTCATTGGTCTTAAAGCGGCTTTCCAGATCCTGTTCATTTGCCTGACCGTATTTTAATCCCAGGGCCATAAGCGCTCCGGAGCAGGCACCGCACACTTCTCCTTTTCGCATGCCGCTTCCGAAACAGGCACCAATCTTCAAAGCCTGTTCCTCGGTAATTCCCAGTTCCTCTGCAAAAGCGGCAAAAACGGCCTGGGAACAATGAAATTTTCTGCTAAATAAATCATTTGCTTTTTCTACATGTGTCATGGGGCATCCTCTTTCCTTATCTTTTCTTTTTTCTTATAAAACGGGCATTTTTCTTTGATGCACTGCTCATTTTTTTCACTGTAATTACATTCAATTTGGCTGTTTTCCAGTTGTACCCCGCAGTTTTCATTTATATACGCGATTGCTTCCCGGAAGCTCAAAAAAGCATCCCTTTTGCAGCATCTGGGGCCGCCCACTTGGGACAAACTCCATAATGCTTTGGAGGTAAACTCCATATGCTTTCCCCATGACGGATCGGCACTTAATGGGCCTGTGCCATCGATGATGGAAAGGGCTGCGCCCATGCTACTTACGGCGCCGCAGACACCCCACATCCCGCAAGTCGCACCGGGCATTTGCAGGCCTCTCTTCATCAGTTCCTGTAAACTGCTTTGCAAATCAAGGCTTCCGCCTGCATTATGAAAAGCTGTAAGTAATACTGCTCCATCTAACACATGATGCTCCGGCCCATGAATCCTGATGAAATCCTTTTGGGCGATATGATGAAAAATCTCTATGGGGTCGGTGCTTTTTTCCTGAAAGCACGCATCCATAATCTTCGCTACTCTTTCTTCCATGATTAGTCCACCTTTCAAATCAGATCTATTTCCAAATCCGGTCTGCTCCAAATCCGGCTTACTTCCATATCCGGTTTATGGAGTCACTAAATGCGCTCCAAACTTCCATATTTAGGGAATAATAGCTCCATTTTCCTTCTTTCCTGCTGTTTACCAGTCCGCAGTCGCACAAAATCTTCATATGATGGGACAAAGTCGGTTGCGTAATGTCAAAGGCTTCTAAAAGCTTACAGGCGCACTTTTCTTTGTCCGATAACATTTGTACGATTTGCAGGCGGTTTGCATCTCCCAACGCTTTACAGATTGCTGCGATTTCTAATGAGTTCATTTATCCGCTCCTCACATTGATACTTATCTATGTGTATAGACTAGCAAATACATAGATACTTGTCAATATGTTTTGTGCATTCTTGCTTTTTACAGGCATTTCTTTATCTGCTAATTTCAATTCTGTATATAAAAAAATCCCCGTCCATTTGAAATGGACGGGGTAGTTTTACAAAAATCTTATTTAGAAACCCTGCTGTACAACTTACAGGTGTCGAAAATCTTTTCCGCAAGTTCTTCTGTGGCCTGGCCCTTTTTCATCCTCCACTCCCAGTTGTAACCCAGTGTGGAAGGGGTGTTGATACGGGCTTCTTTTCCAAGGCCCAGGTAATCCTGCATGGGGATAATGGCAGTTTCCGCTACGCTGGAAAGCGCCGCTCTGATGAAAGTCCAGTGAATATCCTTGTTGGTTTTAATATTTAAGTACTTCTTGGCAAAGGCTTTGTCCTTGCGATTAAGGTCGCTGAGCCAGCCAACGGTAGTATCGTTGTCGTGGGTTCCTGTGTAAACCACGGAGTTTGTGCCGTAATTATGAGGCAAATAGTCGTTTTCTTCCCTGGAATCAAAGGCAAACTGAAGCACCTTCATACCGGGATAGCCGGTCTTCTTCACCAATTTCAGAACGGAGGGGGTAAGGAAGCCCAAATCCTCGGCAATGACCTGCTTTTTGCCTAATTTTTCTTTCATCACGCGGAACAATTCATAGCCGGGACCCTTTTCCCAATGACCGAATTCTGCGGTGGGATCGCCGTAAGGAATCGCATAATACTCATCAAAACCACGGAAATGGTCGATTCGCACCACGTCATAAAGCTTAAAGCTGTGGGCAATTCGCTGGATCCACCACGCGTAATCTGTTTCCTTGTGATAATCCCAGCGGTAAAGGGGATTGCCCCAAAGCTGGCCGGTGGCGCAAAATGCATCCGGCGGGCAGCCTGCTACCGCTACAGGTGTTCCTTCTTCGTCTAACTGGAACAGCTCCGGATTGGCCCAGGTATCGGCACTGTCAAAGGCTACATAAATCGGTATGTCGCCGATAATCAGAATGCCTTTTTCATTGGCGTAAGCCTTCAGGCGCATCCACTGCTCCCAGAACATGTATTGTAAAAATTCGTAAAAAAGGACTTCTTCCTTTAATTCTTCTGCTGCTTTTTTCAGGGCTTTCGCATCTCTGCCCTTGATTTCTTCTTCCCACAGAATATAACTCTTGCCGTCGCGGGCATCCTTCAGCGCCATAAACAGGGCATAATCCAAAAGCCAGCTTTCGTTTTCCTTTTGGAAACGGATGAAATTCTCATCCTTTTCAATGCCGCTTCTTTCACACGCTTTTTTCAAAAGGGGGAAACGGCCGTAGTACATTTTTTCATAGTCTACGTAGCTTTCGTTGTCACCAAGGTCGCAGGCATCGCACTCTTTTTCGGTAAGCCAGCCTTTTTCAATCAATTCTTCCAAATCGATAAAATAGGGATTTCCCGCATAGGTGGAAAAAGACTGGTACGGTGAATCGCCGTAGCCGGTGGGTCCAAGAGGCAATATCTGCCAGTATTTCTGACCGGATTTTTCTAAAAAATCTACAAATTCATATGCTTCTTTTGAAAAAGCACCGATTCCGTATTTGGAAGGAATACTGAAAACCGGTAACAAAATTCCGCTTGCTCTCATCAAAAGTCTCCTCTTTGGCGCGATTTCTATCGGTTTCCGCGCCGACAATTCATAATTTTTATATATCAATTAATATATCATTAAGAGCCTACCACTGATGAGGCATTTTTTCAAGTTAATTCTATGATTTTGAGCACATTTCACTGCTTTTTTCCGCGCTTTTAAATCGACCCGCGGACGCTGCCCATTTAGGCTTCCGTTGCCATGTTTTTCAGCATTTGAAGACCTTTGGCAACAGGCGGAAGCATTATGATAACAAGTGTTATCAGTACCTCGGCTCCGATATATGCTCCGTTATACAGGAAAGAGTAAACCGGTGCACTCATACCATAGTCGGATGCGTAGCTGCCGAAAAAGATCATTCCGGACAGGAAGGTGAACACAAATCTTCCGAAGCATCCCAGCAAGTAGCCCCACATAAGGCCTCTTTTTTTGCCTGCAAAAACACCGGATAAGCCCAGTGCACCGAAGGCGAAGATATAGTCTGTAAGCATCTGCGGAATACTGATAATATACGGGTCTACAATCAGCTGCAAAAAGCCATAGGCAATGGCCGCGGTGAGGCCGCCGTAAAGGCCGTACCAATAACCAATCAGGCAGATGAACAACATACTGCACAACGTCACGGAACCACCCATGGGAAGTTCAAACAATTTCAGCATACTGCAAACCATGGCAAGGGCCATCGCTGCCGCAGAAAATACCAGCTGCTTGGTACTTAATTTGTTCTTTAATTTGCCGCCTCCAAAGAAGCATCCGGCCAGCAAAATTGCCAGCATTATCACAATCAGCAGCGCATAGCCGCCTGTGGTGAGTTCAAAATAATTGCCCCACTCTTCATCAATAATTTCTTTCATAAAAAATGACATAAAAAAACCTCCTAGTCGTTTGTTTCGATCACAGGAGGGGCTTGTTAATTCAATATGCATTCTTAAGCCGGCTTAGATTTGTTGTTTGGCATGTTTGACAAGCTCGCAAATCTGTCAGAATGATACTATGAATTCTGCTTCCCTACGCCGGTATTGTCCGGTTCAGGTAATGAGGGTCAGAGCCTTTCGGCTCAATCTCAGCATAAGCACCCCTAGCGATTTCTTATTTTTCACAAGAATACTTCATTGGACATTCGTTTGTCAATAGTTTTTTTGCACCGCGTGGTGCGGCGTGGTTTTGTTTTGCGGGGCGCGCTTTGGCTGATTGGATGGCGCGCCGCTTTTCTTAAATTACAATTTAATTTCTATGTTTAGTGCAAAGGAATAGATAACTTTTTCCTTTACTTCTTTGCCTGTAAGGCGGGTCAGTGCCTCCGCATAATAATCAAGCTGGACCTTATAACGGTCGATTAGTTCCTCCGGCGCCTCTACGCGGTCGGTCTTGTAGTCGGCCACCACAATCCCGTCCTCTTCTTCAAAATATACGTCGATGATTCCCTGAACCAGCACCATTTCTTCTTCCGGTAAGGTTTCATCCACCCGATCCGCTGAAATGCCAAGTACAAAGGGTTGTTCTTTGAACAGTTTTCCTTCCGTGGCTGCGGCTGCCATACGGGCTGCCAGACTTGTCTGCAGGAAGGAAAGCACTTTTTGGGTGTTTACTGCGTTCTTTTGGACTTCCGTAATCATGCCGGCGCGCTCCATTTCATCTAATTGGGCGGTGTACTCGGCTTTGAAAGCTTCTCTTGTCGGAGCGTCGCTTAAGTTTCCTGCCGCAGCGCCACTGAATGCGCCTGTCGGAACTCCGCTTAATTCTGCGAACTTAGCGAAATCTAAGACCTCCATCACCTTATGGTATGCACTACCTCTGTCGGTGCCGGAAATTTCTTCTTTTTGTTCGATAAAGGAAGGAATATAGGGTACGATTTCCTGTTCTTCGAACATTTTTAAGGTGAACGCTTCCTCTCCGAAGATGCTTGCGGCGTCAGATCCTTCATTTTCGGAAATTGACCGGTCAGATAAATGTCCACCTTCCTTTTTCTTCAGTTCTGACACTGTCGTCTTCGCATATAGCTTTTCCAAATGCCTGTAAGGATAGGTTCTGTCCATTTTTTCTGACAGAACTGTCATAATGTTTTTGTCCGGATCGGACAAAGCAAGTTCCTCACGGAGGGCATCGACTTGCAGAATTTCTTTCACATTTTGGAAGAAATTTTCTTCCGGTTGGATGAAATTCACGTCAGGAAGGCACGGCAAAATAAAGTCCAGATAGGAGCCGGCCCCCGCCAGTTCGGAGAAGGGAATCACAGCTCTTTTCTGTTCTGTTTTTCCTTCTGCTTGGGTTCCTGTTTGACTTTCTGTTTGGGTTTTTGTTTGGGTTTTTGCTTTACCATCTGTTTGGCAGGATTTGTCCTGCATATAGGTAAACAGCGCTCTCTTTTGCTCATAAAGCTGCTGTTCTTTTTCAATATCATCCACCACTGCGGTCATAAATAATTTTTCTTTGGCTCTGGTCATGGCCACGTAAAGCACACGCAGCTCTTCTCCCAGACTGTCTAACTTCAGTTTTTGTGCAATGGACACTTTCCGGAGGGTATCGGCCTTGATTCTGCGGTTTTTGTCCACATATCCCAAGCCCAGTCCCATGTCCACATCCAGTACCAACTGACCGGTGGTGTCACGGTTGTTCATCTTTTTGGATAAACCGGCCACAAAACAGATGGGGAACTCAAGTCCCTTGCTCTTGTGGATGGTCATAATCCGTACAACATTGGCATTTTCGTCCAAAATATCCGCTTCGCCGTAGTCAACCTCGTATTTTTCCAGGGATTCCACGTAACGCAGGAAGTGGAACAGTCCGTAATAGCTGGTTTGCTCGAAGGCCGCCGCCTTGGTAAGCAGCATTTCCACGTTGGCGCGTCTTTGTTCGCCGCCGGGCTTGGCTGATACATATTCTAAATAACTTGTGCGGGTAAGCACCTCCTGAAGCAGGTGATGGATAGGGGTATACGATGCCATTTCCCGCAGTTCCTCTAATTTGGTGAGAAAACTTTCTATTTTGGTTGAAAGCGGCTCTTCCTTCTGAGAAAGAGCAAATTCCTGCAAATTCTGATATAAATACGCTTTTCGCACGCTTTTTCCCTTAATCAGTGCGATTTCCTCTTCCGAAAAACCGCCAAAGTAGGATTTCAGCACGCCAAATAACGGGATATCCTGAAGCGGATTGTCCAAAATACGCAAAAGGAGCAACAGTTCCTTCACTTCTATGGCCTTGAAATAGCCGGTTTTGGACTCAACGGATGCAGGAATTCCTTCTTTTTCGAAGATACTCTTAAACTCATCAGCCCAACCGGAGGCACTTCGAAGGAGGATTACGATATCACTGTATCTTGCGGGACGAAGCTGTCTGCTTTCTTTGTCCGTCACCTGAAAATCACGTAATAATTCCTTGATTTTACGGGCAATCAGAGCTGCTTCCTGTTCTCTTGCGGAAAGGTCGGATTCTTTGTCCTTACCTAATAAGAGGACTTCTGTTTCGTTATTTTCATATTGGGGATACTCTGCACCGGGATAAAGCGCCGCATCTTCATCATAGGTAACACCGCCCAGGGAGGAATCCATAATCTGATAAAACAAATCATTTACACTTGCAAGCACTTCTGCTCTGCTTCGGAAGTTTTTATGTAAATCAATCCGTTGTCTATCCGAGTCAACTTTAGAATAACAGTTGTATTTTTCCATGAATAACTCCGGTCTGGCCAGACGGAACTTATAAATACTCTGTTTCACATCCCCAACCATGAAGCGGTTGTAACGGCCTTCTTCCTCGCCGGAGATGCTTTTTAGCAATAATTCCTGCACCAGATTGCTGTCCTGGTACTCATCGATTAAGATTTCATGGAAATATTGCCTGTATTCCTTGGCCGCAGGGGTAGCTACGTAGTCTCCGCTTTCTGTTTTTCGTAAAAGAATCTGAAGTGCCAGGTGCTCCATATCGCCGAAATCTATGATATTTTTGTCCCTTTTGGCTGAATCAAAACGCTTTTTAAACTCTAAAACCAGGTCAATCAACACCTCTGCGGCAGGCTGAACCAGCTTCATACGCTCTGCCACCGCCTCCGGGGATAAGATGAAATACTTATCTTTGATTGCTTCCAGTCCCTTTTTCACTTCGGTGCGAATATTCTTGGCCTGTTCCCGCAGGTCCGCATCCACGCTGTCATCCCTTTTGCTTGGCAACCTGCCAAAGGAAATGGTTTCCATCTTTTCGTAAAGACCGTTGTAGCTGTCGCAGGCCGCCAGTCTTTCAATCATCTCCATCTCATTTTCAAACAGCTCGCCATAGAAATAAGGGCCCGCCGGTTGCTCCGCCAACGCCTTGGCATAGTTTAATTTGGCAATACATTCCTTTAACTGAATGCGGATATAGTCCATTAATGTCTTGCACCAATCCAGATTTTCGAATTCAGTAACATCCGATATGATATAATCTGTTTTTCTTTCTTCCAGCCATTCTTCCGGGAAGGGATGGCTCATGGCAAACTGATACAATTTCAATATATACTCTATTAAAGGCGCGTCATTACTTCCGCCGGTGAAATACTCCACCGCATCTAAGAAGGCTTGCTCCTTCTTCAGGTACTCATCCTCTAACAATTCATTTATTATATCTTGTTTTAACAATTTCAATTCACCCTCGTCAGCCACTCGGAAACCGGGGTCTAACCCAATATCATTGAAATTGTTGCGGATGATAAACAAACAAAAGCTGTCAATGGTTGTAATCAGGGCATTATGAAGAAGCGCGGCCTGTCTTTGCAGGTGCTCATTCTCCGGAACTTCCTCTAATTTCTTAGAAATGGCACTACTGATTCTCTCACGCATTTCCGCCGCAGCCGCACTGGTAAAGGTCACTACCAGAAGTCTGTCGATATCCACTTTTTTCTCTTCGCTTAAAATCATTTGAATAATACGTTCAACCAAAACAGCTGTTTTTCCGGAACCGGCGGCTGCCGATACCAAAATATTCCTGTCATGTAAATCAATTACTTTTTGCTGATCCGGTGTAAATGACATTGCCATATGCTTTCCTCACCCTCTTTTAGTTACCGGTGTTATTGTTTGTATCTTCCAATTCTTCACTCATTTTGAGTAAAACATCATCATCTTTTTCCTTCGATAAAATCCGGCTCCTGTAGCCCGGCACTTTTTCATCGTAACCGCACACACTCTTAAAATCACAGTAGGTACATGCACTTCTGCCACCATACTCATAAGGATTTATTTCTATGGAGCCCTTCAAAATGTCTCTTCCGATTTCTTTAATCTTGTGATTCACAAATCCGGACACCAACTGATAGTCCGCTTCGGAAATGACGCGGGAAGAAGCATCGAAACTACCGTCCTTTTTTCGCTTTACGGGAATCACCATGGACTTTTCCGTAAATTCCCTGTCAAGCAGGTCTGCAATCGGCTCTTTCTTGCTGACTATACCGGTCATTCGCAGTTTTTCCTGTAATCCGGCATTGAT
Organism: Lachnospiraceae bacterium; assembly: GCA_017561085.1. Taxonomy (GTDB): domain Bacteria; phylum Bacillota; class Clostridia; order Lachnospirales; family Lachnospiraceae; genus Suilimivivens. The sequence goes on along the minus strand of JAFZDQ010000026.1, from coordinate 20,645 downwards.
TTCTTCCGGGGTCAGTTCCGTTTGTGCTTCAATCATGGGATCCTGCACATGATAATAAAGTAAAGCAGCAGGAACCACCTCTTTGTCCGGGTGTTTCTTCTTTTCCAGCTGGGTTGCCACGTTCATATAAACCACCAGCTGCAGCTGAAGGCCATAATAAAGGGCCGCCAAATCAAACTGCTTGTCACCGGATTTGTAATCAATTACTTTTACATAGACATGTTCGTCATCTTCACAAACGTCAACTCTGTCAATTCTGCCCCGCAGCTTCATCTTTTCCTCTTCGGATAAGGTGATATTCACTGCCTCTAAATTGTCCGCCCTTGAGAAGGATAGTTCAAAGTGCGCCGGCTGAAAAGCACCTGCTTTTAACTGGCTTTGCAAAGTAAATACCGTGCGCTCCAAAATCCGGTAAATCCGGTCCAACATATATTCATAGCGGGCTGAGCTGTACAAAATCGTTTCGCCGTAGGACACAGCACAGCTCTCTAACGCTTCCTTCAGTAAAACTTCCGCTTCTTCCCTGGGGAAATCAAACCAGGTATAGTTCTTTTCTTCCAACTTGGCCGAAAACAGCTCCAATACGCCGTGATAAATATTTCCAAGGTCAACCGGCTCAAACAGGTACTCTTCCCGTTCCCGAAGCCTAAGGCCGTACTGTAAAAAGTGTGCATAAGCACAAGACGCAAACTTCTCAAGGCGGCTTACGCTGTTTTCCAGCATGCGGCCGTAAATTGCGCTTGCAATGGCCTTACTAAGGGGCGAATGGGTGTACTTCATAAATGCCGCGTCGCAAAGCTTGTCAGCTAAGGGCGCATAAAGTTCTTTTTCCTGATATACCGCTAAAATTCCTGATAATAAGGACGGGTCTAACTTACTCTTTCCGCCTTCTCTATAGTCCCTTAAGGCTTCCGCAAGGACCATAACGCCGTCTTTTTCCCCGATGATTTGGGAAGTAAGCGCCTCATACTGCCCGGGCGCGGTTACTTGCCCTTGCGCGTTCACCTTTCCGTGGGTGCCTACTTGTCCGGGCGCAGTTACTTTCACATCGGGGAAGAGCTTCTTCATCATTTCTATCAGATAAGAAGGACGAATGCTCTTTCCTTCGCTGTTTACCGCAGAATAAGATAAAAGCAGCTTCTCCGACGGTTTCGTCATGTTCATATAAAGATAAAGTCTCTGAATGTACATTTGCTGTCTGGGAGTAGGTGCCAGCTCATATTCCGAGGCTTGCAAAAATTCCCTGTCGATATCGGAAATGATGCCCCCTTTGGCACTGCTTTTCGGGATATTTCCGTCATTCACACCGATAAAGAACAGCACCTTTACCTGTTTCAGACGGGTTCGCTCCATATCCCCAACTACCACTCGGTCAATGCCGCCGGGAATAATACCGATTTCAATTTCACCAAAGCCTGCGTCCAAAATATCCGCAAACTCCTGCAGGGTCATTTCTTCCTTGGACAAAAGTCCTTCTATCTGCTCTAAAAGTTCCATCACCAGACGATAAATCTGGGCGTACTCCTTAGCTTTGTCAAAGTCTCCTTTTTCCTTAAAACGGCTTTCATAAACAGCCAGCTTCTCCTGAATCCGTGCCGCTACGATGAACTCATAAAGACCACGCACATGTTCCCCTGCGGTTTGCTTTTTGGTCAGTAGCGGCGAAAGCTGTTCCATCAGTTTTTCCCTGATTTCATTCAGTTTTGTCAATAATAACATCTGTTTTTCTTCATCTTCTGCTTGCGGAAGACGGGTAAAAGCCTCCTGCCACTTCCTTTTGCCCTTCAGGCCCATGTATAAAACATAGTTTTCTAAAAGGTCCGCTTCCTCACGGCTAATGTCCACCAATCCGCTTCTTAAATAATGGAACACTGCTTCATAGGAGAATTTACTAAGCAGGATATTCAGCCCGCTTCTGATAAATTCGATAAAAGGATTTAACAAAAGACCTCTGGTCATATCCATAAACATAGGGATATCGTAGCGGGCGCCTTCTCTTTGCAAATAATCCGCGTAAGTGCCCAAATCTCCTGCAACTACGGCAATATCACGGTACGCATACTGTCCGGATAACACCAGTTCTTTTATTTCCATACAGACCTGTTTAGCCTCCTGGGCAGGGTTTGCCGCCTCCCAAATGCGGATGGCACCGTCTGCCTTGGCAGTTTCTTTATCATAGGGCTTCATGGGATAACGGAACAGATGCTTCTCCAAATGCGCCAGCTGTCCGCCATCCTGAAACCGGGGGAGTGCCTCAGGTCTCAGGAACACATCTTCCTCGCGTTTAATTCTCGCATCAGCCGCCAATTTACACAAATCATGTACTGTCTTTTTACTTAAATAAAAGAGCGTCTGCTCCCCTGTCATCAGGAAAGGATCTTCGCTTCCGTCTATGGTTACAGAAACAATGACTTTTTCGGTCAACATCATGAGTTTCTGTATCAGTCTGTTTTGAATGGGGGTAAAACCGGTAAAACCGTCAAACACCACCACGCTGTCTTTGATAATTGCGGACCGCTCTACTGCTTGTGTCAACAAATCAAGCGTTTCTTCCGTGGTAATGAAACTGTCCTTGATATAGTTAAGGAAAGCATCATAAAGCTTCTGCAAATCCTTCAGTTTATGGCTTAAAGCACCGCGTCCCTTGGCATATTCCGCAAGACCGGACACCTCCCTGGGAGATAATCCGTACTGCATAAACTCGGAAATGGCAGACTTCACCTCGTGAATATAACCAATTCTGTGAAGATTCGGCCCAATCATGGGCAGTTCCCCGGAAATAGAGGACGCCACCTTACGGATCACCAAGCTTTTACCGGTTTCATCAAGAACCGGTTTCTTTTGCATACCGGTTTCTTCAAAAATACGGTGGGAAAGACGCCCGAAGCTGAGCACATCAATGTTTCTGATGCCCTTTTTACTGCTGGCGTTCACCAAATCAAACTGGGTCTGCATGGTGAACTGGTCCGGTACCAGAAACAGGATGTTTTTCTCCGGATGTTCATCTGCCAATTTCAGCATGTCCATGTGTAGTTGTCTGCTTTTTCCTGCGCCCGAAGGCCCGAAATAAAACTGAAGTGACATAGGTTCTCCTTTTTACAATGTAAGAGCATCCCGCAGGCGGGATGTCTGTGTGTGGCTGACAAGCGGCTTCTGCCGCGATTAAATCAGCCCAATCATCTCTTTTACGGAATCAAAAATCATGTCGGGAATCACCTCGGATACCGCCACATCTTCCATAGTGGCCTCACCGCTCAACACTAAAATGCCCGTGTAGCCGTTATTTACCCCTGCAGCCACGTCGGTATAGAGTCTGTCACCAATCATGGCCGTCTGTGCCTTGCTGACCCCTGCACGGTCCGCCAGATAGTCCATAATGTCGCCGCTGGGCTTTCCTACGATGTGGTCCGGGTATCTGCCTGCCGAAGCATGGATAAAGGCGTGTATCGCGCCAATATCGGGGATAAAACCGGTTTCCGTAGGGCAATTGTAATCCGGGTGGGTAGCAATAAAGGGAAGTCCGCTTCTGACAAAATCACATACCTTGCACATCTTGGCGTAATCCAGGGAAGTATCAAAGCCTGTCACCACTACCTCCGGCGTCTCTTCATCTAACTCAATTCCTTCGTCGGCGAATTCTTTTTTCAGTAAGTCATTTCCCAGCAAAAAGACTCGTTTGCCCGGAAAGTTCTTTTTCAGGTAATAAATGGTGGCCTGTCCGGATGTGACAACCCTGTCATTTCCTACGGAAAGGCCCATTTTTGCAAGCTTTTCCACGTAATTCTCCGGTCCCTTGGAGGAATTGTTGGTAAGAAAAATATACTGCTTACCTGCCGCCTCTACTGCCGCCAGGAAGTCCCTTGCGCCGTCAATCCACTGCTCGCCTAAATAAATGGTTCCGTCCATATCCAGGGCAAAGCAGGTGATTTCTTTGAGTTTAGCGGTCTCATCTATGTTAATTTGGGGGATTGGTTTCATGTGGGTGTACTCCTTTGCTTTTTTAAATATTCTAAAATACAAGTAAATATATCAATGATATCATCATCCAACCATCGTTTGTCTGATGTATTCACTCTTTGCGCATATGCCTTATCAGAAAATACGAATTCTAACCTTTTAACAACAGCATCCATATCATTTTCCCGCATACCGGAATCATCAAAAATAAATATTTGCAAACACTGAAACAGTTTATCCTCATTCATTTTTCCGCAATGATAATACATATCATAAATATCCTTATAGCGGGTACTAAACGAACCAAACTTCAAAAGCGAACGCAGTTTCTCAGTAAACATCTGCTCTCTCGTATTGGCTAAAAGCGAAGCCCCTTCATCGTCAAAAGCAATATCGAAGCAATACTCTTCCTGCTCAATTTCCAAGTGCTTATGTACGCCAAGGTCTATTTTACTATCAATAAAGTTGCCTTTATAGTCCGAAATCTGTATATATACCCGCTTTCCATTATAATCCTGCTGGCTAAGTTCTTCAATCTTTCCCACCCGTTTAATTACAACACCTTCAAGACAATTCAATTTATCAATAAAATAATCTATAGACTCGTCAGAAAGTGAATATCGGATAAAGTCTATATCCATATCCTGCGTCGCTCTACGGATATTTTGGGTCATATTTCTCATAAGAATACCACCCTTTATCGTCACATTTCGGGACAATGTGCTATGTGCTATTGCTTTAAGAACTATATCCTGACATACCCTTGCCCGTGCGTCATCCGGCTCATAACCCAGCCCTTGTATTTCCTTTATCATTACTGATAAATTCATCTAAAACACCTCTAATTGTAATGTATCTAAAACTATCTTTGTCTTCGGAAGCCGAATTGCATATTCTTGTATCTTCTGTATATCCAATTCATAAATTAACTTCCTGTAATTTGTGATAATCTCTTTATAATAATCAAACGGAATTTTATTCTTATTACGAATCAGTTCTACTAACATACGTTCACGACTGAAAATACGAATCTCTGTACCGCAATAATTCTTCGTCTCTACTCCCATGGCCAGACTATCATGATTATCAAATGATTGACATACTCTCTCATCCTTTATTTTGGTAGCATCCTTATCTGTCATCAGATAGTATGCACGAGGAATTGTATCCGTCAGCCCATGATAATAAAAAGCACTATTCATCGTAAATACTGCATATGGATAGATTCTACTAATGATGGCAATATCCGATTCATAAGCATCATCAGAATATATTCCTCTGCCGACTCGCTTTAAACTTCCTGTCTCAATCAGTTTACGGATTTCATAATCTGTTTTGTACTTTTCTATGCATTCTTTGTATGTGTAAATCATACTATCGCCTCTGTTTTTATTTTTAATCCGTATTTTAATCCATTTTACGGATTTTATTTAAATTATATCATAAAAACAAGCCACGTCAATACAACTCTAAATAAATAATACCACAGTACCCGTACAATTTAACGTACAGGTGCTGTGGTATTTGCATTTTACGAGTTAAAATTTTATGCGTATCTGAATAAACTTTCTTTTAAACTTCAAAATTCACGCCGGTATCGGAAGGTTCATCTTCGTCGAAATTGTAATCCTTGCCGGGAAGAATTGCATTTAAGATGATACCTGTAAGGGCACCAACTGCAAGACCGGAAAGGCTGATTTTGATGCTTCCGATGTTGAATGCGATAGCGCCTGCCGCACTGTAGTTGATACCGATGGAAAGTACCAGAATCAGTGCTGCGATGATAACGTTACGGCTCTTAGAGAAGTCTACTTTATTTTCTACGATGTTACGTACACCGACTGCAGAAATCATACCGTAAAGTACCAGGGAAACACCGCCCAGAGTTGCTGTAGGCATACAGGAAATCACTGCACCTACCTTCGGGGAGAAGGAGAACAGGATTGCAAAGAATGCTGCGATTCTGATTACGAAAGGATCATAAACCTTGGTTAAGGAAAGAACGCCGGTATTTTCGCCATAGGTTGTATTTGCGGGAGCTCCGAAAAGGGATGCTACTGTTGTTGCAAGACCGTCACCGATTAAGGTTCTGTGAAGGCCGGGATCTTTAATATAGTTCCTTCCTACTGTGGAAGAAATAGCAGAAATATCACCAATATGTTCTACCATGGTAGCCAGCGCGATGGGCATGATGGTAATAATGGAAGTGATTACGAGAGACATATCTGCTTTTCCGAAAAGGGAAAATACTGTATTTTCAAAATGAATGGGAAGCCCGATCCATGCTGCTTCTTTCACGGGTGTGAAATCTACGTTTCCGGTTACTGCTGCAATCAGATAAGAACCAACAACACCCATTAAAATGGGAACAATCTTAATCATACCTTTGCCCCAGATGTTACATACAATAACAATGATGATGGCAATTACTGCAATCCACCAGCTTGCTGCACAGTTGTTAATTGCAGACTGGGATAAGTTCAAACCGATTGCAATAATGATGGGACCTGTTACGATAGGCGGGAAGAACTTCATAACTTTCGCTGTACCGAACGCCTTAATCAGGCCTGCCAGCACCAGATATAAAAGACCTGCACACGCTACACCAAGACAAGCATAAGGAAGCAGCTCCGCTTCACCGTTAGGTGCGATTGCCCAATAACCTGCAAGGAATGCAAAGGAAGAACCAAGAAAGGCAGGTACTTTTCCCTTCGCAAGGAAGTGGAACAACAAGGTACCAAGACCTGCAAAAAGCAATGTCGTGGAAACATCCAAACCTGTTAAAGCAGGAACCACTACGGTTGCCCCAAACATTGCAAACATATGCTGTAAACCTAAAATAATAACTTTTGATGTACCCAGCTTCTTGGCATCGAATAATCCTTCTTCGCCAATTGCTACTTTTTCTTTACTCATTACGTCTCCTCCTTAGTCATAAGTTTTTTGCTTAAGCATTTCAGCTTTTCATACACCACTTCCAGTTTATAAAAAAAGTGGTATATCCGTCAAGGAAATATACCACTTACAACTGTTATTTAATGATTTAATTCATTCGCATCAGATCTTTCGCGTAGCATATGCCAGCCACTTTCGTTTTTCACCTTCAAAATAAGGAGAAAGCTTCTCATAAACGCTTGCATGATAGGCATTTAACAGCCCGATTTCCCTTGCATCCATGTCCTCTTTCCGGATGCCGTCCAGGTCGATAGGCACATAAGTCAAATCTTCGAAATACATAAACTGCCCGAATTCATTCTTTTCCCCTTTGCGGCAAAGCAGTTCATTTTCAATACGGATTCCGTACTGCCCTTCCCGATAAATGCCGGGCTCGTCGGTGGTTACCATCCCTTCCTCCAGTACACTCTCCGGTCCGCCAACGCGTCTGCTGAAGCCGTTGGGTCCTTCATGGACATTTAACAGATAACCTACACCGTGTCCCGTGCCGTGCTTATAATCAAGTCCCTGCTCCCAAAGCACTTCCCTGGCTGCTAAGTCCAGATGTTCGCCTTTACACCCATATAAGAAGGAAAGGCCCTTCAAACGCAGCATTGCACGCACAACCAGCGTAAAATCGCGTTTCATATCATCTGTTATTTCACCCATCACAAAGGTTCTGGTGATATCCGTGCTGCCTTCTAAGTAGTGGCCGCCACTGTCTATCATCAAAAGTCCTTCCCCACGGACCTCTGCGAATTCCTCTTCCGTGGCAGTATAATGGATAATGGCACCGTTTTCCCCATAGGCACAAATGGTTTCAAAGCTGGGCTCTATGTAAGAGGGATTCTTTTCCCGTTCCTTAGCCAATGCTTCCGCCAAACTAAGCTCTGTCACGGGTACCTTACCGGCAGGCTTCTTTAGGACAGTCATATCTTTTAGGTCATTCGCATCCTTTGGGTCATTCGCATCTTTAGGGTCATACATATTCTTTAAATCATACAGATTCTTCAAGTCATACATAAAGGAAGTTACCGCGATGCCGTCCAAAAGATGAGCCTTCCGTAAATTAGCAATTTCCGTTTCGTTTTTAATGGCTTTCATACGGGTACCGGGATTGGGGGCATTTATCAGCTTTGCACTGCCCTCAAGCAGTTCTAGAAGCCTGTAATTTATCTGGCCTTTATCTGCTAAAACCTTGATTTTATCAGGTTTTCCCGCGTCTCCTGCCACTTCCGAAGCAACTTCTTTTTTCCATTGACTCAAAAGGTCATTTAAATCCCCGTAAAAAATATCATACGTTCTTAATTCCACATTCAGGTCCGATAAGTAGGCTTTTACCTCCTCACCAAAGACCTTTTCGTTGGCAAACAGATACGCTTTCTCTTTTCCTATCACCATATTGGCCAAAAAGACAGGACAGCATGCCACATCATTTGCCCGCAGATTCAGCAGCCACGCAATGTCGTCAAGGGAAGTAAGTACATGTACCTCTGCGCCCTTTTTCGCCATGGCTTCCCTGACTCTTGCAAGCTTCTTCGCCGCGCTCTCACCGCTATAACATTCTTCCAGGATAAACGGCTCCGTGGCAGGCATGGCCGGTCTGTCTTTCCACACCACATCTGCCAAATCCGCATTACAGAGTACTGTTCCGCCCTTTTTCCTTGCAATTTGCTCATAACGCGCGCCGTCCGTACCGGAAACCACCCGTCCGTCAAAGCCGATGTTTCCGCCCTGCGGCAGGTTTTCTTCAATATATCCGGCAATTGTCGGCACGTCGGGATTCCCCATCTTCATCAGCCGGATGGGACTGTCTGCCAGCTCTTTTTCCGCCTGGATAAAGTATCTGCCGTCGGTAAACAGTGCTGCCCGGTCCGCAAGCACCACCAGTGTGCCTGCAGAGCCTGTAAAACCGCTGAAAAACTTGCGTACCATGAAATATTCACTGACATATTCGCTATTGTGAAAATCAGAGGTAGGGATGATATAGCAGCTGATTCCCGCCTTTTTCATCTCAGTTCTCAGCATATTTAATCTCTCACTAATCATAAGCCTTCCTCCTTTTCTTCCAGCCAATAATAGGCAATCTCCTTATTTTAGTCCTATTTTTATTAGTCCAATTGATGTTAGATATTCTAGTCCAATTGATGTTAGATACTCCGTTCAACGCCCTATTCAATTCGGCATTTCTGATAAATATATGTTCATAAGCAAAAACATAATGTCCTTATCAGCACGGCTTTGAAAAACGTCGGTGCTTAGCGAGGTGTTTTCGAGCTTAGCAACCGCTACGTTTTTCACAGAGTGAGAACGTCCGGCTGAAAGGATATTATGTTGTGCTTATCTTATATTTTTTTATTAAATCATTATTTAATATTTGGCAGTTAATTTTCCTACTTCTTCATCTTCGGATTAAACACAAAGGCCGCTAATAGCCCGAAAATCAAGGCTGCGGCACATCCCACCGCTCCTGCCTGAAAACCGCCTGAAAACAGCCCCATCAGACCTTCTGCGTCTACTGCTTCCTTTACGCCCTTCATCAGTACATGTCCAAACCCAAGCAACGGCACCGACGCACCTGCACCCGCATATTCAGCGAAGGGCTCATAGATTCCGACTGCCGAAAGTACTGCTCCGAGACACACCAAAAGAACCATCACACGGCCGGGCATCATCTTCGTTTTTTCAAGCAAGATCTGTACCAGGGCACAAATCAATCCGCCTACCCAAAAAGCATTTAAATAATCCATATAGACCTCCAAACCAACCACGTTCATTCATCACACTTTGTTTCTTCATCACGTTTTAGAAATTAGTTTGTCCGTCTTTTTCTTTTTCATTCATTTTTCTTGCAAAATCAATTTCTTTTTCTTGCAAAATCTAATTTTTCTTTCCCTTCAAAAGAAAGGAGAACCACTCCTTCGGAAGCTGCACCAGAATTACCGCCAGGAATACCAGTCCGCAACCGGCTAATTCCCTGCCGGTAAGTGCCTGGCCCAGAATTACCCAGCCTGCCAGCATGGATACCACGGATTCCAAGCTTAAAATCAGGGATGCAACGGTAGGATCCATATTTTTCTGACCGATAATCTGCAGGGTATAAGCCACACCACTGGACATAATTCCCGCATACGCAAGGGGGATAATTCCCGCGATGAAACCGCCAAGCGTAGGTTCCTCAAACAAAAATGCAAGAAAACTTGCAATAATTCCCGCCACAAAGAACTGGATGCAGGATAATTCCACGCCATCCGCCTTAGGGGAAAAATAATCAATCACCAAAATATGTACCGCAAATAAAATCGCGCAAATAAATACATAGGTATCCCCTTTGCCCAACGCAAAACCGCCGTTCATACAAAGAAGATACATGCCAAATGCCGCAATTACCGCGCCAATCCACACCATGGCAGGTATTTTCTTCTTCAGGAAAATACCGAAAATCGGCACTAAAATAATATAAAGGGTGGTAATAAACCCGGCTTTTCCTACCGTGGTGTACAAAATCCCAAACTGCTGCATCAGCGCTGCCGCACAAAGGGCCAGCCCGCAACATACACCGCCTACAATGGTAGTCTTCGTATCCGCCGGCGCAATTCCTGCCTTTTTATTTTGGCTCCGCCGAAAGCATACCAAGGGCAAAAGCACGATGCTTCCCATCAAAAAGCGGGCGCCGTTAAAGCTTAAGGGGCCCATATAATCCATGCCGACCCGCTGTGCTACAAAGGCTACGCCCCAGATAAAAGCGGCCAAAAACAAAAGAAAGCCGCTTTTTAATGAACTTTTTTCCATATTTCCTCCACAATTGCCCGGATGGACTTATTTTCGCAGTCAATCACCACATCTGCATAGGTTTCATAAAGGGGCGCACGCTCTTTATACAAATCCGTGAGGGTCATTCCCTCCTTCATCACCACGCCGCGCTCCTGCAAGTCCCCCAGACGCTCCGCAAGCTGCTCATAAGAAAGTTTCAGATAAATCCGTTTACCGATTGTTCCGAAATGCTCCATAGCTTCTTTTCCGTACACAGCGCTGCCTCCTGTGGCAATCACCGCCCGTTCCGTCTCAATGGACGCATTCACTTCATTTTCCAGCATAAGAAAACCTGCTTCACCAAGCTCCTCAATCAGCTGATAAAGCAGTTTTCCGGTCTGTTCCTGAATCAGTAAATCGGAGTCCAAAAAGCGGTAACCCATCTTCTTGGCAAGCACTACCCCAACGGTGCTTTTGCCGGCACCGGGCATTCCGATTAAAATCAGGTTATTCATAAAAAACTCCTATTTCACTACTGCAATCACTTCTACTTCACAAAGCACATCCTTGGGAAGCTGCTTTACTGCCACACAACTTCTGGCAGGCTTGCCTGTAAAATACTGTTCATAAACCGCGTTAAATGCTGCAAAATCAGCCATTTCCGCAAGGAAACAGGTGGTCTTAACCACGTGTTCGAAATCGGTTCCTGCTGCCTTTAAAATTTCACCTACATTTTTCATTACCTGAAGGGCCTGCACGGAAATATCTCCCTCTGCAATGGCACCGGTTTCCGGAATAATCGGAATCTGTCCGGATGCGTATAACATCCCATTTACGATAATTCCCTGGGAATAGGGACCGATTGCTGCAGGTGCTTTATCTGTTGCTACTTTCTGAAACATAATATATCCTCCTAATCTTCAAACTCCGCAGTCACATAAAAGCCGCGTTCATTTTCCACGACGCTGATGACTTTGCCGTTTCTGGCCAGCATCCTCTCGCGGAACGGAACATTGCCTGACATGGCAAGGGACGGATCGATGGTATAATAATAGTTACTGGGCAGAAGGCCTTCCGTCACCGTAACAAGATCCCCTTCTTTCAATAAGCCGGGTCTCTCCATCTTAAATTCCATGGTTCTCATACATTCCCCTCCTTTCATGTGCATTACTATTGTAATCTGACGCGGTCCGTTTGGCAAGATGAAAGCATCACATGGCGGAGAAAAAAATCGATTCTGAGAAATAAAGAAGGCTCCCCAAAGCCTTTCCCAGGGCTGCTGCCAAAATGGCAATTCCAAGCCCGTGCCGGAAACCGATTCTCCTGGAAAAAATTGGAATGGAATCTAACATTTCCGCAATGGCAAAAGCAAGACATCCTACAAACATTCCCGCAAAAAGTCCGTAAATAATCAGGTACAAATTCCCCAAAACAAGTACCGCTGCTTCCGTATTTGGGCCAAACAGCCGCAGCCGCTCTACATACGCTCCCACCTGCAAATAATCCGCAAAAACACTGCAAATGCCTCCGGTTATGGTGCCCCAAACCACCGTTCTTTCTAACAAAAGAATATGGGAGGCCACATGCATTTTCCCTGCAAAACGGGGCACCAGTCCCACCGTTGCCAGCACCGTAAAAACCCCTGCCGAAGACAAAATCCCAAAGGACAGCCCTCCGATTCCCAGTAAAACCTCTTTCACCTCTTAAAACACCTCCTGCCGCCTGCCGCTTTATGATACGTCAATTGTTTTCCTTCCCGGTCTGCCGCTTTATGATACGTCAATTGTTTTCCCTTCCCGGTCTGCCGTCTCAATAAGCGCCGTATTTACCAGTGTTTCGTACTCCCGCATCTCCACTTCTATGGGGGTAGGATCCTTTGTGATGCGCCTTCCCCCGATATGGTTAAAAAATACGATAATTCCGATGGTCAGCCCTATGGAATAGGATACCTCCAGGATGCTAAAGCCCTCACCGGGCCTGCCCATCACCAGCTCGTATACACGGGAAAAAAGCTTGTTTATATTGATGTCATTGTGAAATGCGGCAATGGTAAAGGCAGTCCCGAAAAAACTGATGCATGCCACGAACAAAAGCTTCAAAACGGGGAATAGCCCTTTTTTCTCCGGGACTTTTACATATTCAACCAGTACTGCATTTTCGCCCACACTTTCCACCATTACGCCGGGACAGGCAGCTTCGATCAGTTGGATGATTTTCAGGATACCGATGACCTGCCTGTTACCGCTTTTTCCTGTCTTCCGGGCAGCCACTTGACCGCCATGCGCCCCGGCAACCTTTTTTTCGCCTGGTTCTTCGGCAGCTGCTTGAGCGCCATGCTTCCCTGATGTTCCGTCGGTGAATTGGAATACCTTCAACGCTTTTACCTTATCGCAAATCTCTTTTTGGGCACAATAAACGGAGGCAATATCTCTGACGCACACCTTCGCGTCCATTACCTCCGCATTTTGCTTTGCATTAATATACACCACTGTATTTGTCATACCGCCACGTCCTTTTTCGTCTTCAAATCCGAAACCCTTCCGTTTTCTTTCCTTTGGTAGTATGACAGTTTTGGTTCTTTTTATTCTTTCAGTTTGAACTCAAGGAGTACCGGGTCGTGGTCTGAATACTCAAAATCCCAATCCATATTGAGATAATAATTGACAGCTACATTGTCCGTAACGATAAAGCCATCCAGCAGATAGGTGTCGGTTTCGCCTTTTTTATAAGGTGTTTCGGCACTCCTGCAGGTGTCATGGGATATATCGGAAGGATATCTGAGGCCGTCCAAAGCCAACTGGAAACCTTCGGGCAAGGTTTCTCTTGGAAATGTGGAGACGCCTTCGCTATCTTCCTGTCCCTCTTTGCGCAGGCTGTGATTAAAGTCCCCGCCGCAAATAACATAGTTTCCTTCCTCGTAATCCGCTACCATATCCTCATACAGCATATTCAGCTGCTTCATGCGGATTTCATCGGTGCTGTAGGCCGACAGGTGCACATTATAAAGGAACAGACTTTTGCCGTTCTCCAAGGGAATTTCGGAAATACTGTAGCATCTGTCTAAATCCACAAATTTGCTAAGTGTCTCCGCAATGGGCAGACTCCTTCTCATGGTATCGCCAATCTCCGTTCGGGACATGGTTACCAGTCCTGATTGGTTCGCTCCGTGAGGCTCCAAAAAAGGATAAAACAAATACGGGGAATTGTAGTTCTGGGCAAAGGTATAATAATAGCCTTTGTTAAAATCATTGATGAGCTCCATCTGATTCACATGATAAGAACGGGTACCATCTACATCCACTTCCTGAAGCAGAAGGAAATCCGGACTTACGAAACGGATCATCTCACCGATATTACAGGTGTTCGCCACCACACTTTCTTCGTCCTTGGCCCTGGAGGATTTTCCGCCGTCCATAAAAAAGCTGTAATCCTGCTGATACGCACCAAAACCGATATTGTAAGTCATAATTCTGTAAAATTCGCCCACGTTATAAACTTTTTCTTCTTCAAAGTAGGAATTTTCACCGTTTCTTTTTACCTCAAGGGTCAGCTTGTCCGGCATTCTTTCATACGCAGAAAGCACATAAGCCGCATAGGCAGCTGCCGCTATCAGTAAAAACAACAGACAAAGTCCTAATCTCTTTACGATTTTTTTCAAATTTCCGTACTCCTTCACGGTCCTTTTGGACCTTTCTTAATTCTAACTAAACCGCTCCTTTTCTTTCGGGGCCTTCTGATAAATCTTTGATTACTTCCGAGGCAAGAATCAGTCCTGCGACCGGCGGTACAAACGCACAACTTCCGGGCACCGGTCTTTGGCGTTTCGCAGATGCCCCGCCACCTTTTTGCGCCTGCTGCGCCGGCTCGGAGACATTTAACTGCGCCGGGGCGGAGACATTTTGCTGCGCCTGCCTATGAGCATCATCATCTGCTAAGGGTGTAATCGGTTCTTCCTCAGAATAAACCACCTTCAGCCTCTCTATGCCGCGTTTTCTTAATTCCCTGCGCATCACCTTGGCCAGGGGACAAACGCTGGTTTCATAGATATCCGCTATCTTCAGCCCTGTGGGGTCTGTTTTGTTACCGGTCCCCATGGAACTGATGATGGGTACGCCGGCCTCCTTTGCCTGCATGACCAGGGAAATCTTGGCCGTTACCGTATCTATCGCATCTACAATATAATCAAACCCGGAAAAGTCAATCTCGTCCGCATGTTCCGGCAAATAAAACATCGGGTAGCAGATGATTTCCGCATCCGGATTTATGGATAAAATCCGCTCTCTCATGACTTCTGTTTTGGGTCGTCCAACGGTATCCATGGTGGCGATAATCTGGCGGTTTAAATTGCTCAGCGCCACGGTATCATTGTCCACTAAGGTAAATCTGCCGACGCCGCTTCGGGCAAGTGCTTCCACTACATAACCGCCCACACCGCCAATGCCGAAAACGGCTACATGGGCTCCGCTTAGCCGTTCCATGGCCGCTTCCCCAAGCAAAAGCCGGGTTCTTTGAAACTGTTCCGGTATCATGTCATACCTCCCCTTCTTCGGGCTTTTATCATTTCATCTAAACAAGATGCATTACAACACTATAATTTGAAAAGGGTATTCAATACGCCTCTTCCCAAGGAAGCACCTACGTTACCGCCAAGCTTCTTACCAAACTTGCCGCCAATGGAACTGCCGATGGCATTTCCGATTTCACGTCCGATGGTACCGCCTGCCGTATTTACAACGGATTTGGTTGCTTTCTTCACTCTGCGGTCGTGTGCTGCCGCTTCCTTTTCAGCTGCTTTTCTGGCTGCTTTTTCTTCGGCAGTTTCTTTCTTCTTCGCAGCCGGTTTCTTCTCTTCCGCTTCCCGGGCTGCCTGGGCCGCTTTCGCTGCTTCTTCTTCCTTGGCACGCTGTCTTTCCAGCATTCTTTGCTCGGTCAGGGTCATTTTTCTGGGAGGCCGCGCTGCCGCGGGCACTCCGCCTGCCTCTTGCACATACTGTGTTCCGGCACCCTGCATGGGCTGTGTACCGGCCTCTGCGGGCTCCTGCATCACTTCTGGCTGAGAATCTGTCGCACCCTGCTGTGCAACACCGGCAGGTGCCGTCTGGCCGGAAGCCGGTTCATAATAATTTGCAGGTACTTCAATCAGATTCTTCCTGCACAAAAATTCAAAAGCGGAATCTCTTTCCACCATTTCATCGTACTTGGTGTATAAAAGACTGCCGTTAATCTGCTTTCTCCTGGTTTCGTCATCTAGCGCGCCCATCTGGCTCTGGGGCGGTAAAATGGTGCACTTTTTCACCACGGTAGGAATACCGTCTTCATCCAGCACCGAAATAATGGCTTCGCCGGTTCCCAATGTGGTCATGGTTTCATAAGTGTCAAATTCCGGATTCTCCCTAAAGGACTGGGCTGCCGCCTTGGCATCCTTCTGTTCCTTGGGGGTATAGGCACGGAGTGCGTGCTGTACTTTATTTCCCAGCTGGCTAAGTACGCCGTCGGGAATGTCCTTGGGATTCTGGGTGATAAAATAGATACCCACGCCCTTGGAACGGATCAGCTTCACCACCTGCTCAATTTTTTCCAATAATACCTTGGGTGCGCTGTCAAACAGCATATGCGCTTCATCAAAGAAAAATACCATCTTAGGTTTGTCCAAGTCACCTGCTTCCGGCAGATTTTCAAACAGCTCGGAAATCATCCATAAAAGGAAGGTTGCATACATGGTGGGATTGTGAATCAGTTTCTGACAATCCAGCACCTGGATTACGCCCTTTCCTTCGCAGTCCCTGCAAAGCCAGTCTGCAATATCAAGCGCCGGCTCCCCAAAGAAAAACTCTCCGCCTGCGGTTTCAAGGGCCACCACCGCACGGATAATAGCCGCCAGGCTCTGCTTGGAAATATTTCCGTAACGGAGGGAAATTTCCTTGGCATTTTCGCCTACAAACTGCAGCATGGCGCGTAAGTCCTTGGTGTCTATCAATAATAGATTTTCATCATCGGCAATTTTAAAAAGAATGGTCATAATGTCTGTCTGGGTATCATTCAGACCCATAATTCTGGACAAAAGAAGCGGTCCCATCTCCGTAATGGTGGTACGCAGCGGCAGACCGTTTTCGCCGTAAACATCCCAGTAAGTGGTAGGATAATTCTGAAAATGAAAGCCCGCCTCAGAAAGGTTCATGGCTTCTACTCTCTTTTTTACATTGTCATTCTCTGTTCCGGGATTGCACATAGCGGCCAAGTCGCCCTTTACATCCGCCAAAAATACCGGCACACCGCAATCACTGAAGGACTCTGCCAACACCTTTAAGGTAATGGTTTTACCGGTACCCGTAGCACCTGCAATGAGTCCGTGGCGGTTCGCCATTTTCGGATAAATAAATACATTTTCATCTCCGGATTTACCAACCAGAATTTTACGGTCAAAATACATCTTTTTTCCCTCCGACACATACTTATCATTTCGTATTTTATCATCATTATTTTCATAAATGATTGTCATTAATAATGTACCACGTTACGCATTTTGTAGCAAGATTTTATCCGCAAGAAAGACTGCGCATCTTTGCTTTTTTACTTTATAGGAATTTTATATGAAGCAAAAAAGGACTCTGCATCAGAGTCCTTTTCAAAACCGTTTCTTTATAATCTGCAAATACTAATCAGGCCAAAACCGCCTCAATTACTGCTGGAAAATGGCAGCATCCATATCACTTGCAAAGCCCTGCATATCGGAAGGAAGCCATGCTGCAATCTCTTTCCCATTGTCTTCCACCATCAGTTTTTCGCAATCTACTACCACGTCTACAGGCTCTGCTACAAGTTCCATAGCCGCAATACCGGAAACAAAATCATTCAGGTAGCCGCTCATATACTTGTTGAACACATCCATATCGCCTTCTGCAATTAAAAGTAAATCTTCTTCTGTAATGCTCTCTACCATTTTATTGGAAGCCTCTTCCATAATGGTCTGCATTTCCGTATTGGAATAGCCGTTTACATGAAGAGTTACGGTTGTTACATCCGCGCTTTCTTCAGTGATTTCAGCGGTACAGGTTGTTTTTGCCATCATGCCCATCATGGTATCTGTCAGGTTCTGAATATCCGCATCAGACATTTCCACACCTGCGGACTCTAATGCTGTCTTTAATCCTTCTACCATATCTGTATTAGCGCTATCTTCCATAAAAGCTGCTTTCACTGCTTCTTCAGAAGAAAAACCAAGTAAACTCTGCATTGCGGATGCGTCGTCCTTTACATAAAGGTCAAACAAAGCGCTTACGGTCTGATCTGCGGGTGCAAGCTTTGCACAACCTGTCAGCATCATGCATGTCATTACCACTGTCATTACTACTGCTAATAATTTCTTTTTCATTTTCATTCCCTCTTAAGTTTTATTTTGCATAAATTTACAATAAATTCATTATACAGCCGGGAATATACAGTGTAAATGGAATAAAATTACGATTTTCAATCGTTTTTTATGGCTTTTTCCGTCATTGTGACATTACTGCCTATTGAAATACAGCCGCCTCAACATCATCCATAAAGCGTTTCATATCAATCGGAAGCCATGCCGTGATTTCTTTGCCGCTACTATCTACAGTCTTCTTTTCACAGTCAACAATCACTTCTACAGGCACTTCAAGGGGCTGCAGTTCTGCAATACCGGAGATAAAGTCATTGATATAATTACTCATGTACTTTTTAAACAGGTCCATGTCACCATCTGAAATAGCAAGCATGTCTGCCTCACTGATACTTGCTATCATCGCATTTTCAGCATCTTTCATAAGGCTATTTATTTCCTTATCTGAGTAGCCGTTAATCCAAAGCGTTACCTCCAGTAAATCACCGTAATCGCCTGTCACTTCAGCAGTACAGGATGTCATTGCAAGCATGTCAAGTATAGCATCTGTCAGATTTTGAAAATCTTCATCGGACATACTCACACCTGCCAACTGTAATTCGGATTTGAACGCTTTTACCATATCCATATTGGATTTTTCTTTCATAAAGGCATTCTTCACATCCTCTTCTGATTTAAAACCAAGTACGTCTTTCATCGTCAATGCATTCTCTTTTACATAAAGATCAAACAAGGCATCGATGGTCTGATCTGCGGGTGCTATTTTCGCGCATCCTGTCAGCATCATACATGCCATTACCATTATCATAACTACTGCTAATAATCTTTTTTTCATTAGAATTCCCTCTTTATCTATTCTTTTTTACACAACTTCAACCTGACACATTCTCATGGTGATAAGCGCCGCCTCGTGGCTTTCCGGTGTCACACCTGCACAACAAGCGGAATCTAACTTAATCACTGCCTCAGGGAAATTCGCCTTTAGCAAAAGAGCGTTGGATACCACACAAATATCCGTACAAAGACCGATTAATTCTATCTCCAAATCTTCTTCCTTTAAATCCCACTCCTGCACAAGAACTGTCAGTTTCTCCGCAAGTGCCACGCTGCCGAAGGTGGGCTTGTTAATTACCTGCGCTCCAACCTCATCTAACGCCTCTGCGATATCACTTCTGATTTCCCATCCATAGGTACCTTCGATACAATGAGGCACCGGCAAATGCTTACCTTCAGATGTTTCCATATAATTTTTCTGATGGGTATCTCTGGTGGCAATCACCAGCTCCCCTTTGTAGTTCTTAATCTTTTCAATGACCGCAGGTACAATGGCCACCGCTTCCTTGGTACCAAGTGCCGCGTCAATAAAATCATTCTGCATATCTACCACAATTAAAATTTTCTTCATAACTCCTCCTAATCAAGCTCACTCATACCGGTATAAAGTTCATAATACTTGCCCTGTTGTGCAATCAGGTCATCATGGTCACCGCGCTCAATAATCTCGCCCTTTTCAAGCACCATAATTGCATTGGCATTTCTTACGGTAGAAAGTCTGTGGGCAATCACCAGGGTGGTACGCTGTTCCATGATACTGTCCATACCTTTTTCAATGTGCTTTTCGGTTCTGGTATCGACGGAACTGGTTGCTTCGTCCAAAATCAGAATCGGCGCCTTGGAAATGGCTGCTCTGGCTATATTAATCAGCTGTCTCTGGCCCTGGCTTAAGTTAGCACCGTCTCCCTCTAACATAGTGTCATAACCATGCTCTAACTTACGGATAAAGGAATGGGCGCTGGCTGTCTTCGCCGCCTGCTCTACCTCTGCGTCCGTTGCATCCAATCTTCCGTAACGGATATTATCTCTCACCGTTCCGGTAAATAAATGGGTATCCTGCAGAACCATGGCAATGTTACGGCGCAGGGAGTCTCTTTCAATTTCCATAACCGGGATGCCGTCAATGGTGATACATCCGGAATCAATATCATAAAAACGGTTAATCAGATTGGTAATGGTCGTCTTACCGGCACCGGTAGAACCTACGAAGGCAATCTTTTGTCCCGGGTCCGCATAAAGGGAAATATTCTTAAGGATCGTCTTATCCGGGTTGTAACCAAAGGTCACGTCGGTAAGCACCACGCCGCCTTTTACCTCTTTATAATAATAAGAATCATCCTCTTTGACTACATCAGTCATGAAGTTTTCTGCCTGTACCAAATGACTGGCTTTGGGAATCTGATAATAGTGCTTGCCGTCTGTCTCTTCCACAATGCGAACTGCATGCTCCGCATCCGGCATCTCCGGCTCCGCATCCATCACCGCAAACACACGCTCTGCACCGGCAAGGGCAGAAAAGATAGTATTTACCTGCATTGCCACTTCATTGATGGGTCTGGAGAACTGTCTGGAATAGTTTACGAATACAGTCAGACCACCGATATCAAATCCCCTAAGAACGCAAAGCACACCGCCCACACAGGCTGTCAGTGCATAACTGATCTGACTGATATTGCCCATTACAGGTCCCATGATACCGCCAAAGAACTGGGCTTTGATCTGCTTGCCGCGAAGGTCCTGATTTAAGTAATCAAATTCTTCCTTGGCATTCTCTTCGTGGCAGAATACCTTAACTACCTTT
>JAFZDQ010000025.1 GCA_017561085.1 Lachnospiraceae bacterium | reverse complement strand
TTTAATAATTATTTAATATTCAGTTTTTAAGGTACACATACTTTACAATGATATATCCTAACAAACCCTTATATTTACTGAGTTTATTAGGATATATTTATTGTTTTACTTACTATACATTATCTACTAAAGATAACATATTATTTACTCCTCTTAATACATAAGTGCTCTTCACACAATACTTATTAAGTCTTCATGTAGTACTTATTTAATCTTCACGCTGACGGTTACGCCGTCGCCTACCGGCAGGATATCCGTCTGCAGCTGCTCGTGATGCTTTAATTCATATAAATATTCTCTCATCCGTGTATGGATGGTTCGGTCCCTGCGGCACACTGCGTAGCGGGACTCCATCACATCCCCGTCCTGTAACACATTATCGGAAACAAGCACGCCGCCTACCGGCAACAGTCTCAAAATATCCGGCAAAAAATGGATATACTGACCCTTGGCCGCGTCCATAAAAATAAAATCATAGCTGCCGGAAAGTTCCTTTAAAATTTCAGCAGCATCACCCTCCAATAAAGTGATTTGCTGCTCCCGGCCTGCTTTTTTAAAGTTTTCTCTGGCTAAGGGGATTCTTTTTTCGTATTTTTCAATGGTAGTAATATGACAATCCTCTGGTCCGTACTGGCTCATCAATAACGCAGAAAAACCAATGGCTGTCCCCACCTCCAAAATCTGCTTCGGCTGCTTCATGGCAAGAAGCAACTTCAAAAAACTCTGCATCTGGGGTCTTATGATCGGCACATTGGTCTTTAATGCATATTCTTCCAACTCATTTAAAAAAGGAGTATTTCCGGTATCAAAAGAATTGATAAAGGTACTGATTCTCTCTTCCGTAATCATAATTTCTCCGCACTTTCTCCCTAAAGGGCTACTTCGCTTCCTCCTCTGCAGGCGTGGACATAATCTCCAGCATCTCCATGGCAGTCATATTGCTGCTCAGGTCATAGATTCCGGGAATAATCTTATCATGATAGGCAGATAAAAGCTCCTGCACAACGAAAAGTTTGGCATCCTCAATTAATCCTTTTTCCTCAAGCATTGCTGCTATATCCTTAATGTCAGCATCCTCTGCAATACCTACGGTAATGGTACGGCCGCCGATAATTGACATCGGCTGGTCTGCAAACACGCGGAATCCGAAATCATACGCTTCCTTCGAAGCACGAAGCACGAAGGAAACCACAAATGCCAGTACCGCTACTTTAATTATGGTTTCTATCACAGCACCTATCATATACTTTAAATTCATAAGCTACCATGCCTTTCCTTGAGCATTACTCAAATTCCATCTCTTCCATTATCTTCAGATTGATGTTCTGTATCATTCTGCAAAATGCAAGCTCTGCCTGCAAAAAATCGTCCACAAGGGGATTCTGGCGGAAGGCTTCGTATTCCACTCCGAATGCCTCCACCCTCTCCAATAAATCCTCTGACTTGGGTGCATTCTGCAATTCATAATTCTTTTGTCTGAATTCATTAACCTGTCTGTAAAAATCAGGTTCTGCCTTCAGTCTCTCTAACTGTAAATGATATTCCTTATACGTGGCGGATTCCTTAATCTGAGCAATGAGGTCGTCCAGTGCAAGTTTTGTCTTTTGCTCTAACATGAGTTAAACCTCCATGATAATCGGTAAAATCATGGGACGACGTTTGGTCTTCTTCCAAACGTAATCTCCCAGGGAATCCCTGATGGCGCCTTTTAACTTACCCCAGTCCGCGATTCCTTTATCCAGGCAGTTATTCACTGCTTCATTCACCACATAGCGGGCTTCTTCCATCAGCTCGTCGGATTCTTTCACATATACAAAGCCTCTGGAAACAATGTCCGGTCCGCAAACCAACTGGTTTGTGTAGGTTTCAAGTCCCAGTACAACTATCAATATACCATCCTGGGCAAGGTGTTGTCTATCTCGAAGTACTACATTTCCCACATCACCTACACCAAGACCGTCTACCAGGATGTCTCCTACCGGCACCTTGTCCACTACTGCAGCCTTTTCTTCCGTAAGTTCCAGTACATCTCCCGATTTCAGGATAAAGATATTTTCCTTGGCCATGCCCAAATCCGTGGCGATCTTTGCCTGGGCTTTCATATGCTTGTATTCTCCGTGTACGGGAATGGCATACTTCGGATGCACCAGAGTATAAATCAGTTTGATTTCTTCCTGGCAGGCATGTCCTGACACATGTACATCCTGGAAAATAACGTCAGCGCCTTTTTCCAAAAGCTCATTAATGACGTTAGTAACCGCCTTCTCATTGCCGGGAATGGGGCTGGAAGAAAAAATAACCGTATCGGAAGGTCCGATGGAAATCTTTCTGTGTGTGGAGCTTGCCATACGGCTTAAGGCAGCCATACTTTCTCCCTGGCTTCCGGTGGTAATAATCACCGTCTTTTCATCCGGGTAATTTTTCAGCTGCTCTACCTCAATCAGGGTATTTTCCGGAATACTCAGGCACCCTAAATTGGTTGCTACTTCAATGGTATTTACCATACTGCGGCCTTCTACCACAACCTTACGTCCGAATTTGTAAGCAGAGTTAATAATCTGCTGTACACGGTCTACGTTGGAAGCAAAAGTCGCAATAATAATTCTCGTATTTTTGTGTTCTTCAAAAAGTGCGTCAAAGGTTTTTCCCACGGTACGCTCAGAAGCGGTAAAGCCCGGTCTCTCTGCATTGGTGGAATCGCACATCAAGGCAAGAACGCCTTTTTTACCCAGTTCCGCAAAACGCTGCAAGTCAATGGCGTCACCGAATACCGGTGTATAATCCACCTTAAAGTCTCCCGTATGCACCACAATTCCTGCCGGGGAATAAATCGCAAGGGCTGCCGCATCCACGATACTGTGGTTGGTCTTAATAAATTCTATCCTGAATTCGCCCAGGCTAATGGTCTGACCGAATTTCACTACTTTACGCTTTACATTATTAATTAAGTTGTGCTCTTTTAATTTGTTGTCAATCAGACCCATGGTAAGTCTGGTGGCGTAAACCGGTGCGTTCAGCTCTTTAAGCACATAAGGAAGGGCTCCGATATGGTCTTCATGACCGTGGGTAATCATAAAGCCTTTCACCTTTTCGATATTATTTTTCAAATAAGTAATATCCGGAATTACCAGATCAATGCCCAGCATGTCATCCTCCGGGAATGACAGACCGCAATCCACTACAATAATACTGTCTCCATATTCGAAGGCAGTAATGTTCATACCAATCTGCTCCAGACCGCCCAAAGGGATAATCTTCAGTCCGGGGCCGTTATTTTGTTCTGTTTTTTTCAATCAGTTTACCTCCATATTTCTGTCAGCAATTACGGAGTATAACATGACGCACGAAAACCCGCCAAATGCGGTTTCTTCGTTCGTTTCCGTTCATTTCGCGTAATAACTGTATCTTTATTAAACAGTTGCCCTCTTCCGGGAAACCGTATTTCATCCGTTTCTCTTACAAATCTTTTGCTAACCGCTCATTCACCGGGCGCACCGGTAAAACTTGTCTTAGGTAAGCTTCACATCTTCCAAAAGAGTTTCAAACATCGCTGCCACAGCTTCTAACTCTGTGTCATCTTCTACGATTTCATAAACACTTTCAGATGCATTCTTTTCCGTGATTTCCTTCAAAATCATGGCATCGCAATCACCTTCCTGCTCTTCTGCAACAAGAATGTAATCAACACCTCCGATTTTGGTCTTTTCAAGTACATATAATTCTACTGTTTGTCCTTCATCCAGTGAAAATACAATTTTTTCCAATTTAAGCTTCGTTCCTTTCTTCCTGCTTCTTCCTTGCCTGCAAATCCAAATAACCCTGCAAAATAAAAATAGCGGCAATCTTATCCACATGCTCCTTGCGTTCTTCTCTTCGAAGGCCGGCTTCTATCATAGCCTTGTCTGCTGCTACGGTGGTCAGTCTCTCATCCCACAAATGCACGGGAAGTCCCGTCCTTCTCTCCAGTTTCTCTTTAAACTCATTGGTAAGCTCTACTCTGGCACCTAAGGTATCATTCATGTTCTTGGGATAACCCAGCACAATTTCTTCCACTCCGTACTCTACAATCAGCTCTTCAATCCTGGCCAACGTCTGACGTAACTTATTTTCATCTTTTCTTCTGATAATTTCTATTCCCTGAGCCGTGATAAGTAAGGGGTCGCTAATCGCCACTCCTACGGTCTTAGCCCCGAAATCCAAGCCCATGATTCTCATAAAGTCTTAATTCCACCCATTATTTTTAATATATTCCGTCAGCATTTCTTCAACCAGTTCGTCTCTCTCCACCTTCATGATGAGACTTCTGGCATTCTTGTAACTGGTAATATATGTAGGGTCGCCGGACATAATATATCCGACAATCTGATTCACGGGATTATAACCCTTCTCTGTTAAAGCCGCATAAACCTCGGCCATAATCTTCTTCACACTGTTTGAGTCTGTTTCTACTTTAAAAAATTGTGTATTTCCTAAATCCTGCATATTAACACGCCCCTTATTTATTTAACCCTGTTGTTAGTTATTTTACTCTATTTCCTGTGAAAATTCAATGATTATTAAGGATTATCAGACAATATTGCTTCTCTTTCAAACAACAAAATGCCCTCATCCAAAAAGCCTGCGAAACGCCCCGTAATAATCTGTCCTGACAAATCTTCTTCACAGGCAAATGCTGCTTTTACATATTCCTTATTGTGTCCAACCTGATACAATCTGCCGTCAATTTCCTTGGTTTCTTCAAAAAGGATACTCGTCTGCTTTTGCAAAAAACTCTCCCTGTACGCTTTTGAGTGCACCTCATCCATGGCCAGAAGTCTGTCGCTGCGCTCGCCCTTTACGTCCTCCGGTATCTGCTCCTTCATGGCTGCCGCCACCGTATTCTGACGCTTGGAATACTTAAAGACATGCATCTCATAAAAACTCACCTTCTCAAGGAACCGGCAGGTCTCTTCGAATTCTTCTTCCGTTTCTCCGGGAAATCCTACTATCACGTCCGTAGTAATGGCCGGATTTTGGAAATAGGTACGCAAAAGACACACTCTGTCATAGTATTCCTCAGGTGTGTACTTTCTATTCATTCTTTTTAAGGTTTCCCCGCATCCGCTTTGCAAGGAAAGATGGAAATGGGGACAGATCTTAGGAAGCGCCGCCAATTCTTTGACAAATGCTTCCGAAATAATTCTGGGCTCTAAGGAACCTAACCGGATTCTTTCTATCCCTTCTATCCGGTGGATTTCCTGAATCAGATGGAGCAATCTTTCATAAGGGAAGGACTCTCCTGCCCCGATTCCCTTAATGCCGTCAAAATCAAGACCGTAGGAGCTTAAGTGGATTCCCGTAAGCACCACTTCCCGGTAACCGTTCTCTACCAGTGCCGCAACTTCCGTAAGTACATCTTCTTCCTTTCGGCTTCTCACCCTGCCTCTGGCATAAGGGATGATACAATAAGAACAAAACTGGTTACAACCATCCTGAATTTTGATAAACGCCCTGGTATGCTCTCCGGTTTTGCGAAGCTGCATTTCCTCATATTCATCAGTCTGATTGATATCAATGACGGATTTGCCGGATAAAGTCTTGCGGTCAGTGCCATGCGCCGTATTTTCTTCTCGCCCGGCAAGGAATTCTTCCAAAATGGGAATCAAATCCTTTTTCCTGTTATTACCGATTGCCAAATCAATACTTTCGTCCAAAAGCGCATCCTCTTTGCCGGTTTGCACGTAACAGCCCACTGCCACCACGACGGCTTCGGGATTTTTCTTTTTGGCACGATGTAACATCTGACGGCTCTTGCGGTCCGCCATGTTGGTTACCGTACATGTATTGATGATATAAATATCGGCTTTTTTATCAAATGGTACAATTTTATACCCTTTTTCTTCCAATCTTTGTTGCATAACATCTATTTCATAGCCGTTTACTTTACATCCAAGATTGTGTAATGCTACTTTTTTCATGAGATTCTCCGTTATTTTTGTATTGTTTTATCATTGACTTTTTTTTCACGAACATATACTATAATAGCATGAAGGTATGAATAATTAAAGGAGGTAACTAGAATGAAAACAGTACAGATTTCATTAAATTCCATCGACAAGGTAAAATCTTTCGTAAACGACATCACAAAATTTGATTATGATTTCGATTTAGTATCAGGCAGATACGTTATTGACGCTAAATCTATCATGGGTATCTTCTCTTTAGACTTATCCAAGCCTATCGACTTAAATGTTCATGCAGAAGATAATGCTGATGAAGTTTTAGAAGTATTAAAAGCTTACATGATCTAATTTAATGAACAGAACCTGTCGGAACAGCCGGCAGACCAACTTCGGAAGGATGATTTTCATTCTTCCAAACAAACAAAAGATTTTTAAACGGCACATTTCCATGTGCCGTTTTTTTCATCTCAGGTATTAATTCTCACTGCTGACAATAATTACCTCGTCAGTTTCCAATGCTTTCTGCATCAATTCATCAATCACGCCATCCAAATTCTTTTCATGACGCTTGATGACATTTAAATTCGGCTTCGTCACGGGATGCTTTGCCACGAAAATGGTACAGCAGTCCTCGTAAGGAAGAATGGAGGTCTCGTAGGTACCGATTTTTTCGGAAATATCCACGATTTCCATCTTGTCAAAGCCTATCAGCGGACGGAACACGGGAAGAGTACAAACTTCGTTGGTTACCGCTAAGGACTGGATGGTCTGGGATGCCACCTGACCGATACTTTCACCGGTAATCAGTCCCAGGCACTCTGTTTCCTTTGCAATGGTTTCTGCAATTTTCATCATATAACGGCGCATGATAATGGTCAGCTCCTCATGAGGACACTTTTCATAAATCGCCAGCTGGATATCCGTAAAGTTAATCACATGCAGATAAATAGGACCTGTATAACGGGAAACCAGCTTCGCAAGGTCCACAACCTTCTGCTTCGCTCTGTCGCTGGTGTACGGAGGTGCATGGAAATAAACCGCATCAATCTTCACACCGCGCTTTGCTACCATATAACCTGCTACGGGAGAATCAATTCCGCCGGACAAAAGAAGCATGGCCTTGCCGTTACTTCCCACGGGCATACCGCCGGGTCCCGGAATTTCTTCGGAATAAATATAAATTTTCTCTCTGATTTCCACGTTCAGCATCACATCCGGCTTGTGTACATCCACACGGATTTCCGGAAATGCGTCCAAAATCACACCTCCAAGGTCCGCATTGATTTCCATGGAGGACTTGGGATAATTCTTACGCGCTCTTCTGGCATTTACCTTAAAGGTAATATTTTTGTCCGGATAAACCTCATCCATATATTTCACGATTTCTTCGGAAAGTTTTTCAAAGCCTTCGTCCTCTACGTATTTCACGGGACAAATGCCGCTGACACCGAATACCGTCTTTAAATTTTCAACCGTTTCATCATAATCGAAATCGGACAGGGCATCCACATAAATTCTGCCCTGGGTACGGGTTACCTTAAACTCACCCTCGCAACGCTTCAGCGCATACTTAATCTGCTTGGCAAGCGCCTCCTCAAAGAGATGTCTGTTTTTTCCTTTGATACCGATTTCTGCGTACTTAATTAAAAAAGCTGTAAACATAGTTACTCCTTATCTTTTACGTATAATCTGCTCATGTGCTTCACGTAGGGTCAAAGCCGTTCCGGGCTTCATTATTTCCGCGTGTACCGTCTGAGCATGGGGATTAATTCACACATTACCTGTAAAGTATAATCGATTTCCTCTCTCGTTGTAAATACGGAAAAGCTGAATCTGATGGTAGAGGAAAGAAGGTCCTTGCTAAGGCCGATGGCCTGCAATGTGGCGGAAGGCTGGGGCTTATGGGAGGAGCAGGCACTTCCTGCCGACACATAAATCCCTTTATCCTCCAAGGCGTGCAAAAGCACTTCACTGCGGACACCACTTACGGAAACACTGACAATATGAGGCGCACCGTCTCTTCCTGCCGGGCCGTTTAAACTAACGCCCTCTATCCGCTTTGCGCCCTCCGTAAAAGCTTCCTTTAACTGATAAAGTCTTTCTGCTTCATTCTCCAAATCATGGTAAATCATTTCAATGGCCTTGGCCATACCTACTATAGAAGGCACCGCTTCCGTACCGGAGCGAAGGCCGTTCTGCTGACCGCCGCCGAATACGATGGGCTTAATCTTCACTTTTTCATCCACGTACAAAAAGCCGATGCCTTTAGGTCCGTGAATTTTGTGACCGCTGACTGACATAAGGTCAATCTTCATCTTCTTGGGATAAATACGGAACTTTCCGTAGCCCTGTACTGCATCCACATGGAATAAAATACGGGGATTCATCTTTTTAATCAACGCCCCTGCTTGTTCAATGGGCTGAAGGGAACCGATTTCATTGTTGGTGTGCATGATGGAAACCAAAATCGTTTCCCCCGTAATGGCACGCTGTAAATCCTCTAACCGGATTGAGCCCTTTTCATCTACGGGAAGATAGGTTACCCGAAAGCCCTCTTCTTCCAAATGCTTCATGGTCTGCAGTACCGCCGGATGCTCTATCTGCGTGGTAATCAAATGCTTACCCGCACGGCAATTGGCATACGCACAACCCCTGATTGCCAGGTTGTCAGACTCCGTTCCTCCTGATGTAAAAAAGATTTCTTTTTCATTTACCTTTAAGTTTTTGGCAATGACTTCCTTGGCATAACGGATCTTTTGCTCCGCCTGCATTCCTTTACGGTGGAGGCTGGAGGGATTTCCGTAATCCTCACACATAATGGTAGTCATCAGCCCCGCCACTTCGTCAAAACACCTGGTTGTGGCGGAATTATCTAAATATATTTCCATAATATCACCGGTCTTTCTATTCTAAACGCATCTTCTATCTATTGCTATTTTATGCGTTTTTTCTCCTTTTGTTTCCCTAATTCTCCAGCTGATACATAATCCAGGAAAGGACTGTCATGCCGGCTGTTTCTGTCCGCAGGATTCTTTTACCCAAGGTAATGGGTACGATGCCGCTTTCCATAGCCGCCTGTACTTCTGCTTCTTCAAAACCGCCTTCCGGACCGATAAAAATGGCCACATCCTCACCGGGCTTTAAGGAAGAAATAATTTCCTTGGTCTTTTCCATGCCTTCTGCCAATTCATAGGGAATCAGTTTCACCTGACACTGCCTGCTGTAAGCAATGGCCTGTTTCATGGTCATCACATCTTTTACTTCAGGAATGATGCCGCGTTTACTTTGCTTGGCCGCCGCTTCCGCAATCCCCTGCCATCTGGCAATTTTACTTTTCGCCTTCTTTTCATCCAGCTTCACTACCGCGCGCTTACAGGAAACCGGAATCACCTGATAAACGCCAAGTTCCACCGCCTTTTGGATGATAAGCTCCATCTTGTCCGCCTTGGGAAGTCCCTGGAACAGATACACCTTGGAGGGTAATTCCAACGCATCCTCCTTTACAAAACGGAGGGTACAAATTACTTCATCCTCTGTAAACTCTTCGATTCCGCAGCGGTACTCCTTGCCGTCGGTTCCGTTACTGACGGCAAGCTCCTCGCCGGTTTTCATACGAAGAACATTTTTAATATGGTTAAAGTCTTTGCCTGTAATCACCACGCGGTTTCCCTGCATTTGGGAAGGCTCTACAAAAAACTGATACATATTTTTTCTCCAATTATTTCAGAAGTTTACTTCTCATAAACACCTTGCGGATGCATGTTTTTTACGCGCCAAATTTACTCCGGCTTGCGTGCGGTTACGGAAACCCACTCGCCCTGATAGGTTACTTCTACCACTTCAAGACCTGCTGCCTTTACGGCATCTACCACGGTCTGTTCTTTATCATCAATAATACCGGAAGTAATATAAATTCCGCCGGGTTTTAACTGGTTGACAATCACGGGCGTAAGGGGCACCAGCACGTCCGCTAAGATATTCGCCACAACGATGTCATAGCAGCCGTATCCTACTTTGTCCTGTACTTCCTTTTCGGTAATAATATTACCAATCATCATTTCAAACTGCTCGGGTGCAATGCCGTTGTTTCTGCAGTTGTCCGCTACTGCTTCAATGGCACAAATATCAAGGTCCGTACCTACCGCATGCTTAGCACCGAACATCAGCGCCAAAATCGCTAAAATACCGCTGCCGGTTCCCACGTCCAAAAGCTCCGTCTCAGGCGTGATATACTTACGCAGCTGTCTGATACAAAGCTGGGTGGTATCGTGCATACCGGTTCCGAATGCGGTACCGGGATCGATGTGCAGAATCATCTTGTCCTCGTCCTCGGGCTGTACTTCTTCCCAGGAAGGAATTACCAGCACATCATCAATGGTAAACTGGTGGAAATACTGCTTCCAGTTGTTAATCCAGTCAATATCCTCAGTTTCGTCGATAACCACGCTGCCCTCGCCGATATCCATAAAGGACTGCAAATCCTCAAGTTCTGCCTTTACATTTGCCAGAATTTCTTCTGCAGTGGTCTTCTCGCCGTTTACTTCCAGACTGCCGTCTTCTTTTTCCTCTACGAAAAAGCTTAAGTACGCAATGCCGTCATCCTCGGGACCGTCAGGCAGAATGTCTACAAACATCTGCTCCTTTTCTGCGGCGGTAAGAGGCACCTTATCTTCAATCTGCGCGCCCTCAAGACCGATATCATAAAGCGTACTGATAATGATATCCTCCGCTTCGGTAATTGTTTTTATTCTAAATTTCATCCATTTCATTGCTCGTACTCCTTTTCAAATGCGTGCTTTTTTTCTTGCACCTTTCAACCTTTAATATTATCATAGAAACAAAGAGGTGACTAGTAAAAATGACGGAAAATGTGGAATTAACTGTTTTGTGCCTGCTTCATAGGGACAATCAATATTTATTACAGGACAGAATCAAAAAGGACTGGCAGGGATACACCCTTCCCGGCGGCCATATCGAGCCCGGGGAATCCATCGTGGACGCCGTAGTCCGGGAAATGCAGGAAGAGACGGGACTTACCGTTTTGGACCCCAAACTCTGCGGCGTGAAGCAATTTCCTATTGAAGGGGGAAGATATATCGTCTTTTTGTTTACCGCCACGGAATATACCGGAGACCTGGTTTCTTCCGCGGAAGGTGCCATGCACTGGGTGGACAAGGACAAACTCCACACGGTAAATACGGTGAATGACTTGGATGAGCTGCTGCAAGTGATGCTGGATGAGAAGCTGAATGAGTTTCAGTATGTGATTGAAGACAAAAAATGGGTGGCGGTGTTAAAGTAAAGAAATTTTTAGAGGGGGAACAAGATGGAAAAACTTTCAAAAGAAGCCGAAGAAATCATGCTTGAAAGATTCGGAAAAGATAACATTATTTCATTAGCAACAACAACAGATAATAAGCCTTATGTACGCAGTGTAAACTCTTTTTACGAAAACGGGTCATTCTATGTTTTGACTTATGGCCTTTCCAATAAAATGAAACAAATTGCTGAAAATCCCAATGTTGCCATCTCCGGCGATTGGTTTACTGCCAGCGGAAAAGGCATCAACTTAGGTTATTTCGGTAAAAAGGAAAACGAAATTATTGCAAACAAAATGAAGTGCATTTTTTCAGAATGGATAGACAATGGACACAATAACTTCGAAGACGAGAATACATGCATTCTTCAGATTACACTCACTGATGGCGTATTATTTTCTCATGGAACCAGATATGAGATAGATTTTACGAAATAAGTTAGCAAATCATCATAAATAAAGGAGAATTGACTCATGCAGAGCATACGTATTATTAATATTCCTAAAATGAAAGCAGTATATTCAGGACCTCTTACGGACGAAAAGAAATTTGAAGCTTTTAATAGCTGGTTCAGTACATATCATGCATCATTGACAAACGAACTCTATCCTCGCGACTTTATGTGGTATAACGAACGTATCGGTGCGCAGGAATGGTTCTATGCGCTCCCGGCAGATGCTAAAGAGGAAGATTGTGGAGGCTTCGAAATCGTGGATCTTCCAAGCGGACTTTTTGCAGTTGCTTCCTGTATGGACGCGGACTTCGACCAAGCAGAAGATTGGCTAAAAACACGTGAGGAACTATTAAGCTGGGCAGCACAAAGCGAGCAGTTTAAAGCTTATGAAAATGAAGATGGTAAATTAGAGCGCTATCCTATGTTTCATATCGTTTCTCCCGGAGAGTTGTATGCGGAGAAAATATCTATTGAGGATTTATATTTGCCGATTGAAAGAAGAAAATAAAGGAGAACAAAAAATGTCAACTTTTAAAGAACGTTATCTTGCAGGTGAAATTGCATTTGAAGAAATTGACGAATACTCTTACCAATGGGGAATGGGTGATGACGAGCGGACCTTAGCGGAATATCTCGGACTAAACGCAAAAGAAGAAGATGCCTGGGTTAGCGTAAGCGAGGAAGCGTTAAAGGAACTTTTGGACAAGCAACGAAATCTTTAAATATAATTGTATATTAAAGGTAGAAATGTGTATGCCTAAAAGGAATGAAAAAGATTGCAATATCTACATTCTTTCGTTATAATGTAATCAGAAATAGGCAATCGCCACAGAGTGGTTGACCATGATTGAGAAAACAAAAACCTTCCCGCACAGGCCAATGTACAGGGGAGGTTTTTGCTATATTAATGACAAATCAAATAAATGAATGTCAGCAGTGCTAGGAGAAACATCCCGAAAGACATCAAGTCTTTAAAATCGAAATTTTTCTTCATAAGCATCACCTCCATTCTATGTAGAATAGAGGTCAACCACCCTGTATCACGATTGCCGGTAGCAAGTGCTACTAATAATATTATATCACGCAAAATACCAGAACACAAGTTCGATATGCGCTTATGTGGTTATTTCTGAAATACTTTCAAAGGAGCCTATTAATGATCAAAACAGCAACCAAAGAAGACGCCCTCACCGTTGCCAAACTGGCAATTCAGATGTGGGAAGATAATATATTGGAAGAACTGGCAAGTAAATTCGAAGAATTAATTGCAGCAGATGATGCACAGATTTTCCTCAAATATGCACAAGACCAAAACGGCAATAACCGGGCAGTGGGCTTTGCCCAGTGCCAGCTCCGCTACGACTATGTAGAAGGAACCGAATCCTCTCCCGTAGGCTATTTGGAGGGAATTTTTATCGAGGAAACGTATCGCGAAATGGGCTTTGCCAAAGAACTGTTAGGCGCATGCCAGACTTGGGCTAAGGAAAAAGGATGCACCGAATTTGCCAGCGACTGTGAGCTTGATAATACAGGCAGTCTGAAATTCCACATGGCCATGGGTTTTGAAGAAGCAGGCAGAATTATCTGCTTTACGAAAAAGTTATAATCAACCCATTTAGGACATTTCAATTTACTTTTCATTTTTTTCATCTTATAATTATTTCAATTAATTCAACCACCAAAAGAGGTACCTCCATGCACAAAAACGGCAAATGGGCCACCCGCCTGATAGAATTACAGGATTCCGAAGGCAAATGGGGCTGGTTTCATTCATTATCCCAATTTTATGATTCCCCCATTACCACCGAACAGGCGCTCAGGCGCTTACAAATACTGGGCTACACCGCGGAAGATGACTGCATCCAAAAGGCACTTTCTTACATGGATGACTGCCTGAAGAAGGAAAAAGAAATCCCCGACCGAAGAGAAAAACTTCATAACTGGGATTTGTTTACGGAAATGATTGTGGCTACCTGGGTCCGCAGATTTACCTTGGACAATCCGTTGGCAAACCGCGCTGCAGAGCAGTGGACGGACGTCATAACCGCCGCTTTTTCTACCGGCAGTTATCAACATGAAACTTACTTAGATACTTATGAAAAGGTCTTTGGACTGCCTGCCAGGGGCGGACGTTTTGTTGATTTCGCAGGTTTTTACCGGGTTTCTCTTTTAAAGGATTGCCTGGACAAACAGACGGAAAAAGCAATGCTGGACTATTTGCTCAACCATGAAAGCGGCATTTATTATATTTACGGAAGTAAACTGGCGCGCCTCCCGGAGACCTTTGCAAGTAAAAACACCAGTGCCTACTTAGGTGCTATGGAGCTACTGGCAGACTACACCCACGCAAGGGAAAAATTACAATTCGTAAAAGACTGGCTTCTTGCAAACCAAGATGAAAACGGCAACTGGGACATGGGCAAAACCGTAAATGACAAGCTTTATTTTCCTTTGTCCGACGACTGGAGAAAGGCTTCTACCCGGGAAGCCGACTGCACGGAACGCATCACCAAATTATTAGAAAAATTACAGTTTCCCAACACTAAAATATAGATAAAATATCAAAATCCAAACCGGACAACCCTTGTCTAATTCCCGAAAATACGGCATTTCTCACTTTGTGTCGTGGCAAACCGGGGCCGGATTTGGGATGATGATTTCGAAAGGAGGGCACGCCCCATGAACCAGAAAAAAACAGGAGCATTCTTAAAACAACTCCGCAAAGAAAAAAATTTAACCCAGGAACAATTAGCTGAAAAGTTTTTTGTAGCCGGCAGAACCGTTTCCCGCTGGGAGACAGGAAGTAACATGCCTGACTTAAGTATCCTTGTGGAACTTGCAGATTTTTATCAGGTAGACATTCGCGAAATCATCGATGGAGAAAGGAAAAGTGAGACTATGAATATGGAAACCAAAGAAACCTTAAAGAAAGTGGCTGAATATACCTCAGCAGAAAATCAGAACCTTAGAAACAAAATGGCAGATATGATGGCAGGCAGCGCCGTGCTTTTGGTATTTTGCCTCATCCTGTTTGTTACCAAGGCATTTGGAGGCGCCATTGCCGAAAACGGATATCGTAACATTATGATTTTTACTATGGGCCTTACCCTTACCACACTGGTATGTAACATTCTTTATCTGTTTGGATTGTTTGAAAGAGTTTCCACATTCTTTCGTAAAAAATAAGAACTTATCCCCAAAACAGCATACGAACACACAAAAAATCACCCGCCACTTTCTACAGTGACGGGTGTGTTTTTTATCTCCGTATTTTATTCTTCAGTATCTTCTTCTGCTTCTTCACTGATTTTCGGTGCCTCAGTATCTTCTGCTTCTTCACTGATTGCAGGCACTTCTGCTGCAGCTTCATCAATCACCTCTGTTGCCTCTTCCGCATCTTCCACCGCTTCCGGCTCTCTTTCCAGATAATTTTCGTCCTTATCAATAAAGACCTTCTTAAAAAGCCGCACTGCAAGCGCGAGAAATACCACTCCCGCTACCGCAAACACCACGCAGCAGACCATCATCCACGTAGCATTACTTCCTTCCATGGCATTTCTCCCGGGAAGCAAATCATATGCAAGATACACCAAATATCCGCCTATCACACCATAAAACAATGTTCTCATCTGATTATTCATTGTGATTCTCCTTTTACCGAATACTCTCTTAGAAGTATATCCCATTTTTCTTCCATAAACAATAAAAACCAACATAATAAACGTAACAAATACAGAAATGCACAAAAACAGAAAAGATTTGCTTTACTGAAAATTTTTGCTATACTATTGAGGGTAAGAAAATGCCCTCCGAAAGGACAGGTATCATTATGATGAAAAATATTATTCTTGACATGGGAAATGTGCTCCTTAGCTTTGACCCGGAAAAGTCCCTGCATGCGTTTCTTGAAAATGACGAAGACAGGGCCATCATCCGAAAAGAACTTTTTCAGGGGCCCGAATGGGAACAGGGCGACTACGGAATCATTACCAATGAAGAGCGTTATTCCCTGGTCAGCAAACGTGTTCCGGAGAGATTACACCCTGCACTGAAGGAATGTGTGGACAAATGGAGTGACTTTATGCAGCCTATTCCGGGTGCTATGGATTTTTGTGAATATGTGAAAAATAAGGGCTACGGCATCTATGTGTTGTCCAATGCCTGCAGCTTATTTGGTCATTATTTCCCGCGTTTTGCACCGGTTACTTACTTTGACGGTGTGATGGTTTCCTCGGATGTCCATCTGGTGAAGCCGGAAAAAGAAATCTACGAACTCTTTCTTAAGACCTACAACCTAAATCCCGCGGAATGCCTTTTTATCGACGACAGACCGGAGAATATCGAAGGCGCCGAAGCGGTACATATAAACGGTTATATTTTTACCGGCGATTTTCAGGACATTATCGCCAAATACGGATTATAAATACAAGAGGAGAATATTATGGCAAACGAAAACAAGAAACCTACCAAAAAGGCACCTTTGATAACACTGATTATATGTATTCTGGCCGTTTTATCCGGTA
The DNA here is from genome assembly GCA_017561085.1 of Lachnospiraceae bacterium. Classification (GTDB taxonomy): domain Bacteria; phylum Bacillota; class Clostridia; order Lachnospirales; family Lachnospiraceae; genus Suilimivivens. Next base: position 12,097 of record JAFZDQ010000025.1, on the reverse strand, counting down.
AGCCCATCAGTGAAGTGATTTCCGATATTTCTTCCGCCCAGATGCAGGAGCCCGTAGCTGTCGAAGAAACTGTGGAATATGATTACGAAGAATCTGTGGAGGAATCTGTTGAAGCTGTTATCGAAGAAGAATTTGACGGAGTCGAATTGGCTGATGACACAGATGTTAACGAAGAAACCTCAAATGACGACCTTTCCGCGGACGAACTCTTAGAAAGTATCGAGGATGAGGATATTTCCTTCTCCGAGCCGGAAGTCGAGATTTCCGACCACCGGTTCCGTTCCAAAAAGCTGCTGGATGACCATTTCCAAAAGCACGGCAAGGAAATGGGCTTTGCCTCCGAAGAAGAATATGTGGAAGCTGCCAACCGCGTAATTTCCTCTCCCGATGCCCTTTATAAATTAGAAAAAGAAGACAACGACCACATTTATTACTTAGAAGAAACCAATGAATTCGTGGTAGTTTCCCAGGACGGATATATCAGAACCTACTTTAATCCTTCCGCCGGTATCAAATATTTCAACCGACAATAACCAAAAACTTCACTGCTATCGGGCAGTGAAGTTTTTTATTTTGCAATACACGATGGCTACCGCCGTACTGATACAGGTTGCCACAATCGCAGGCGCAATGATTCCCGCTGCATTCACGCTGCCATACTGCTGCCTGTAGGCAATCATGTTCACGGGAATCAACTGTAGGGAGGAAATATTCAAAATCAGAAACGTGCACATTTCTTTACTTGCCACCCGCTCCTTCACATCTCCGGATTGCAACATCCTTTCTTTTCCGGACAAATAGTTTCCGACGAAACGCTTATCCGCAGAATCTAAATCCAAATACGCCGGATTCCCTCTCTCCTCTTCCAGCTCCGCCAGCGCTTCCATGGCCTTTAACCCGGCCGGCGTACAGGCCCAGCCAAGTCCCAGAATATTGGCAATGATATTCGTGGAAATATAGTCCCGCGCTTTGTGCCCCTTGGGAATCCCGGGAAACATAAACGTCACAAAGGGCGATAAAAAGTCCGTCAGTTTCCGGATTAGCCCCGAGGTTCTTGCCACCTCCATCAGCCCCACCCAAAAAGCCATTACTCCCGCCATGGAAATACAAAGTGCTACCGCATCTCCGGCGCTTTGAAGGGCTGCCTGGGTCACCTCTTTCATATTTCCTGTTATTGCTCCAAAAACAACGCCAAGTAAAATCATACCGGCCCAAATATAATTCAGCATCACATGCTCCGTGGTCTTTTTTTCATTCTATGTTTTATCCCGGCATCCTATACGATACTTATAGAAAAAATACGATAAATATATTATAATCATACTAGGGGTTTTTTCCCCAATTACAGCAAGCAACCCAAAGGATGAAATGCATGTATCACCAAGGTATTTTCTCAAATAAAACTGCATATGCCTTTTACCGGCTTCTGCTTCCCGTTTTACTGGTGCTGCTTTTTTGCAGCGGCTGTGGTAAGAAGCAGGAGGCCTATGTTTCCGCCTCTACCACCATCCGCGACAATACGCCGGTTTGCCTGGTTCCTTCTGCTGATGGTATCACTACTTTATCCAATGATTATGTAGACATTGATACCTCCCATACAGAGGAAGGTTACCTTATGGTGGATTATAAAGGCTCCTGCCCCAAGGTCAAATTACAGATTGTGGGGCCCGATTATATGACTTATACCTACGATTTGGTTAGTACCGGTTATGATGTTTTTCCCCTTTCTGCCGGTGACGGAACCTATCAGCTGGGGGTTTATGAAAATATACAGGACAGCCAGTACGCAACTGTTTTTGCACAGGAAATCTCCGTTACACTTACGAATCCCTACGGACCCTTCCTTTATCCCAACCAGTATGTGAAATTTGATGCTTCCAATCAAATCGTGGCAACCGCTAAGGAATTAGCCGCACCGGCCCATGATGATTTGGAGGTTATCAGCTTCGTATATAACTATGTAACTACCAATATCACTTATGATTATGAAAAAGCGGCTACCGTCCAAAGCGGTTATGTACCCAACGCCGATGAAATCCTCTCCCTGAAAAAAGGCATTTGCCTGGATTATGCTTCTATGATGGCGGGTATGCTCCGCTCCCAGCAGATTCCGACCCGATTGGAAGTCGGCTACGCCGGAGATGCTTACCATGCCTGGATCAGTACCTATGTAGAAAATCAGGGCTGGATTAACGGTATCATCCAATTCGACGGACAAAGCTGGTCCCTTATGGACCCTACCTTTGCCGCCAACGCCGGGGACAAAGAACTGAAAAGCTTTATCGGAGACGGCAGTAATTACGTTACCAAATACATTTACTAATCCATTTTGGAGGAAACACTGATGAAAAAGACGACACTTCTTTCTAATGCGGAAATTGCAGCATTCTGCAGACAGACTTCCATGATTATCCATGCGGGTATTACCCCGGCGGAGGGCATGATTATTTTGAAGAATGACACCATCGACAGTGAGGGCAAAGCAATTCTGGAGCAGATTGCCAATTCCAGCCGCAGGGGAAATCTTTTTTTCCGCTCCCTGGAAGAAACCGGCATGTTTCCTAATTATGTCATCCGTCTCATTGCACTGGGAGAGGAATCCGGTAATTTGGATGACGTTTTGACCTCCCTTGCCGACTATTATGAACGGGAAGAAAATATTTCCGCCAATATCAAAAGTGCCGTTACTTACCCCTTAATCATGATTGTAATGATGCTTCTCGTCATTTTAGTGCTGATTGTAAAAGTACTTCCTATCTTCGAGCAGGTTTTTGCCCAGTTAGGCACCCAGATGAGTCCTCTTTCAGAATCCCTTTTAGCGCTGGGAACCACCTTGAGCCGTTATTCCATGGGCATTACCTTTGCCTTCTTTATCATCATTGCCGCAGTATTTATCACCTTTAAGAGCAGCGCCGGTCAAAAAATGATTGTCCGCTTTTTGAGCCGTTTTCCGCTTACCAAAGGTTTTTATGACAATATTGCCGCAGGCCGTTTTGCCAGCGGTATGTACCTGGCTTTTTCCAGTGGTATGGACACCTACCACAGTCTGGATATGATTTCCGAACTTGTTGAAAATGAAGAAATGCAGCGAAAAATAGAAGTTTGTAAAGCAGAACTGAAAAAAGATGCAAACCTTCCGGAATCCCTTGCCAAAGCGGGTATTTTTTCCAACCTTTATTCCCGTATGGTAAACGTCGGTTTCCGCTCCGGTTGCGTGGACGAGGTTATGAAGCAGATTTCCCGTAACTACGACGAAGAAACCGAAAAGCAGCTGGGACATGTGATTTCCATCATTGAACCTACCCTGGTTATCATTCTTTCCCTGATTGTAGGTATGATTCTGATGTCCGTGCTTTTGCCGCTTATGGGTATCATGTCCAGCATCGGCTGACAGAAAGGAAAAAACTATGGCAAACCACAACCGTTTTTCCACGAAAAAGAATCGTTTTCCGTTTCCTAAAATCAGATTTCTCTATGTGATTTTTCCTGTGATTCTGATTGTCTTTTTACTGGCTATCGGCTCTCTTCGGGAAACCACCATTACCAAGCAGCAGGAAAGTCTGGAAAGCGCACTGATGCGGGATATTGCCCATTGCTATGCAGTGGAGGGCTTTTATCCGCCCAGTCTTGACTATATAGAGGAGCACTATGGGCTTACCTACAACAAGAAATTATTCTTCGTAGACTATCAGCCAATCGGCTCTAATATGCGTCCCAACGTAACCATTCTTTTAAGAAAGGCATCCTCATGAAGCAGAACCCGGAAAATCATGTAATTGATATACTTTTTGTTATCGCACTTTTCTGTATTTTTGCCTTGGCCGCTATTTTCTTAATCACCATCGGCGGCAATATTTACGGAAAAACAGCCTCCCATATGGAAAGTAACTTTAACGGACGGACCTCCTTTGCCTATGTGACGGAAAAAATCCGCCAGTCCGACGAAGCCGGAAGCATCTCCGTAGGTTCTTTGGACGGCATTCCCGCACTTTTACTGGAAAGCAAACAGAGGGATACCGAATATATCACTTATATCTATGCTTACGAAGGTTATTTGAAGGAACTGCTGGTCCGCAAGGACACGCCCCTGGGGGCTTTTGCAGGTCAGGACATTCTGCCGGTAACGGATTTTAGCATCTCCCGGGCAGATGACCGGTTATACGAATTCCGAATCACTGCCGAGAATGCCGAACCCTTCCGCATTTTAGTCAGTACCAAAACCAAAGGAGGAAATGCCCATGAATAGAACCTCCTCCCGTACAGGCTTATTTTTAATGGAACTGATTCTGGCGGTTCTGTTCTTTTCCCTGGCAGGTGCAGTCTGTGTCAGACTTTTTGTAAACTCGCATCTCATCAGTCAGAAAAGCGTAGAACTCAACCACGGCGTGCTTTGGAGCCAGAATGTAGCCGAAAGTTTTTATGCCTGCGAAGGCGATTTTGCGAAAATGGTCTCCCTCTTTCCGGAGAGCGAAGTTGACGCAGCTGAAAGCGGCAACAAACAATTGACACTCTGCTTTGATGAGGATTTTTCCCCTATCGCAGTAGCCGGAAACGCCCCTTACCGCCTTACTGCCTCAGTGGACTCCGAACAGGAGCATCTGCTGACTTGTCGGATTGTCATGCGGCGAACCGCGGATAACTCTGTCATCTATGAATTGTGCCCTACACTTTTTACTGCAAAGGAGGCTTCCAATGACTAAGAAAAAGAATTACGGCATCAGCACCGGAACCTCCTCACTGCTCGTGATTATCGTGATTTTGTCCCTGATTTGTTTTGCAGGGCTTTCTATCGTCAGTGCCAACGCCGATTACAAACTAAGCTGCAAGCTGGCAGAGCGGACCACTGCTTATTATGAGGTTTCCTCCAAAGCGCAGGCGCAGTTACTTACCTTACACAACGAATTTTCCCTCATTTATCAGGAAAGCGCCGACAAAGCCGCGTATTTGGACAAAATAAAAGAGTCCTATGCAGACTCTCTTACTTTTACTTATCCTATGAATGAAAATCAGGCGCTGGTGGTTTCTGTTACACCACTTTATCCTGAGGATGCATCCGGTCCTTTCTGGGAAACGGACCGCTATCAGATTACGACTCTGAAAGAACCTGAGTTAGACAACTCCTTACCGGTCCTCCTGGGCAATTAATACCCCATGGACAACGGTTCTGTTATTACTGTGTAAACCGTGGCAGGTTGATAAGGTTACCACTTTATCATCACCTGTCACTTTTTTATCGGATTTCCATGTGGCTGTCTTGTCAATATAGGAAAGGTACTCCTCCTGTGCCTCCGGTGTATCCACTAAATCATAAGTGGCGGAATCCGCCCTGGTGATATACACCGCAAAAATCTCATACATATAAGCCTGATCTTCGGTAAATATGTAAAAATACGGATTTTCTTCCACAATTCCGGTATCACTTAAAAGCTTCTTTAAGGAACCGAACATGGTGCCGTTTCTCATATTGTGACCATAGATAATGGTATTGTAATCGGTATAATCCGGCTTATTCAAAAAGTCCATGAAAATGGCGCCGGAGTTATTCTTCTCTTTTTCGAAGGTATGATAAGCATAAAAATCATTGTCATCGCCGCGCACGATAGGATAACTCAGCGCAAGGGGCTCATAAAGAAGCCATCCCTTAAAGTCCTCGTTAATCATCTTTAAGGATGCATAATTCAGATGCATCGTAACGGGAATCTGTGACTTCACCGTTTCTACAACCGTACCGTCTTCCTGCGTTTCAACTTCCTGCGGCACTTCTTTAGCAGGCATCTCTTTACTTTCTTCGACCGTAGCATATTGCTCCAATCCTTTATAAACATTGATACCTTCCCTGTATTCCTTGGACAGCATGAAAATCCTCACGCCGGAAACTACGATTACTGCAAGGGAAATTACTAAAACAGTTCCCCAAATTTTATTCTTCATTCGATTCTCCCTTTCTGACACAGGCGGCATACCGCTGCTGCCTCCCTTTTTTACCGGAATTTTTATCTTTTTATTTTATTGTTTTATTTTACACTACTTTTCCCTAAAATGCAAAGCCCCTGAAAAGAGCACGTCACGCCCGGGTTTTCTTAGAACGTTAAAAATGCCGGATGACACATTCGTTCATCCGACACTTTAACCGTTTTCGTGCTTTTTCATTTGATTAATAACCAAATTCCTGAGCCCAGTACCACTGTCCGTTAGCGTTTACATGAATTGCAATTGCACCGGATACAAACTCAACATCCATAATGTTTGCCTTATGGGTGGGAGAATCCATCCATGCAGTTACAGCAGAATCAGCAGTTGCATAACCCTTTGCAAGGTTTTCACCGTACATCAGATTACTGTTAACAGTCCACCAATCAGAACCGTTCGGTCTGGTGTGTGAGAAAAACTCGGAAGCTTCCACTGCTCTTACTGCAGATGCCTGCTCAAGGCCTGCATTCCAGGTAAGTGCGTTTAAGCCTGCTTCCTGTCTCTTCGCGTTAACAATGTCAAATGCAGCTCTCGCTGCTGCCTGTGAATCTGCATTTCCGGAAAGAGCGCCGGCAAGGCTGACCATTTCAGGTTCGATATAAACGATACCGTCCGCGGGAACTCCAGCATCTCTGCTTGCAGCCTGCTCTGTCAGCTCACCATTGTCTTTGAACGCTACATTGTAAACCATGAAGCTTCCGCCAACTAATACAAGCGCAAGTGCAAAGCAAATTACGATTTTAGTAATTTTTGACTTACTCATCAGATACACTTCCTTCCCTTTAGTCTCTTCATGAGACGAATTCATACTAAAGTACTATATCTTAATTATATCTTACCACGTATAAAATAAAAAACAAGTACTAATTTACTATTCTTTTCACCTGCTTTTTCAGCGGAAATGACCAAAAGTCCTCTCAAAAGTACTATTTTACAGCTCCGGATTTTCGCTCTTAATCTTTAAAATTTTAAAACGCCTGTCAATTTCTTTCTGCATTTCGATGACCACATCCTGATATTCCTCTTTTACAAGGTGCTTCGTTCTGCCCATCATGGAAAGCCAGTCTGTAACCGGTTTTTTCTTCTTCATTTTTTCCGGATCATAATTCAATGTGGTTATACCTAATTCTACCTCATAAAGCGGAAAATAACAACAATCTACAGCCGCTTCTATCACCCGCCGCTCCGTAGCCGGTTTATCATTCCAGTTTAAAGGACAGGCGGAAATTGCCTTTACATAAGCCGTTCCTTTGTTTTTTGCATACCAGGCTGCCTTTGCTGCCTTGCGGATAAAATCGGTAGGATTAGACTCCGCAACCGTGGCCACATAGGGAATACCCGTAGCCGCCATAATCTGTGGCATATCCTTGTGAAAAAAGTTTTTTCCGTACTGCGCCTTTCCCACATGGGAGGTGGAACTTTTAGCCCCCATGGGCGTAGAATAAGAAAGCTGATAACCGGTATTCATATATCCACCATTATCATATTCGAAAATTATCAGTCTGTGTCCCCGTAGAGCGGTGCCCAGTGCGCTTCCCATACCGATATCCATGCCGCCGTCACCGGTCACCATGACAAACACAATATCTCCCGGCGGGATTTCCCCCTTTTGCTGCTTCCGGTAACAAATCTCCGTGATTCCGCTTAAGGTAGCGGCGCCGTTTTGAAACAGGTTGTGTACATAAGGAACCTTAAAGGATGTTTTGGGATATCCCGTAGTCACAATCATGCCGCAGCCGGTCTGGAAAAGAAACACCACCGGGTCTTCAATGCCGCGCATCAGAAGATTAATATTAACGGGAATGCCGCAACCGGGACAGGCTCCGTGACCGGGCGCCAGCCGCTTGGGAATGGCAATGGTTTCGTTAAGGCTTCCTCCCTGAATGGTAATTCCGTTTCCGCCATCTTCTGCCCTGATGATACCAAGGCGTGTTTTTTCTGCCGTCAAAGGTGCGAAATACTGTACGTCTTTGCCGGCCTTTTCCGCCCCTCTGTCACCTGCTTTTTGCTCTCCTTTGTTTCCGTTTTTTTCCACGCCGTAATAAGCGGACTTAGCGGTTCCGTTTTCCGCCCAGGCAAACATTCTCTTCGCATCCTCTGCAAAAAAATCCTTACCGCCCAGGCCGTAAACCAAATTTTTCACCGGCACACAGCTGCCGGCTTTTTGCAGGGCTGCGCGTACCTCCATGGACAAGTTTCCGCCAACGGCCCCGTAGCTGTCTTGTCTGTCCGCTACTACTATCGTTTTGGCTTTGCTACAGGCTTTTACCAGTTCCTTTGTAGGGAACGGACGCAGTGCATGAAGCGTCAGAAGACCTACCTTTTTTCCTTTTTCCCTCAGTTCATCTACCGCCGTCTGAGCGGTTTCAAAGGAGGAACCGAGAACCACCAAAATCGTTTCCGCATCTTCATGAGAGTAGCCTTCTATCACTTCATAATCTCTTCCCGACCACGCTTCATATTCCTCAAACAAAGCCGGCAATTCCCTGACTGCTTCTTTCATGGCCAAATGGATTTCATGCCTGTTTTCAATCAAATCAGGCTCGTTCATATAGGAACCCACCGTAATGGGATGCTCCAAATCCAGGAACGGATAGGCTTCTTTTTTCGGTCCGATAAATTCCTTTACCGCTGCGTCCTCTTCAAACCGCAGGCACCGCTTTTTCTGGTGGCTGGTAAAAAAACCGTCATAAGCAACCACCACCGGAAGACTCACCCTTTCTGCCAATTTCAGTGCAATGATATTAAAATCGTAAACCTCCTGCACGCTGTGTGCAAACAGGATCGGCCATCCCGCATTCAGCATAAACATAATATCGCTATGGTCTCCTTTGATGGACAAAGGTCCCGAAATGGTACGGCATACCACGTTCATAACCATGGGATATCTGGTCCCGGACTGTACCGGAAACTGCTCCAGGGCGTACATCAGGCCGTTGGCACTGGTAGCATTAATTACCCTGCCGCCTGCCACTGCCGCACCGTAACAAATACCGGCCGCACTGTGTTCCCCTTCTGCCGCAACCATAATCAGGTCCGTTTCTCCTTTTGCCTTCATGGCATCTAAGCTTTCCGCAATCTGGGTAGAAGGCGTGATCGGATAATACCCCATTAAATCATATCCGATTTGTTTGATGGCCAGGGCTGCCATTTCATTCCCGCCGGCATATTCCATTGTTTGCTTTTTCATTATACTTCGCCTCCGTCCATTCTTTTTTCTGTCAAATAGGATTCCGAAGTAATATAGCCGTCGGGACCCACTTTTTCATAATATACCGGTGTTTTCACCAAATCCTGATTGGGCATAAAATACGCCTTATGGGGATGCTCCGCCTCCAGGCCCCTTACCAATGCATTTACGGGACAAACATCCACACATCTGAGGCATCCTTTGCAATGATAATAATCCAGCCCCTGATTGACCATCATTTCCCTGCCCCGGTATTCACCTTTGGCAAACTGGAATACCATATCCGGACAGGTAGAATCACAAAGCCCGCAATTGATGCATCTTTCTTTGATAAAAAGCGGAATATACCCCGCCCTGGAAGGAGAAACATCATTAGCTACGCTATTTCCGAAATAAGGATTGATTCCCCCCGGCGCTTCGATTCCGTCACAGGTGGTTTGCCCTCCTTTTCCTTCCGCCTGTTCCTCCACGGAAACATTCAGAGGTTTCACCTCTTCAAACCCTCTGCGGATGCCCTCCAAATTTCCTGCTAAGGAATCCGGATACTTTGTTCCCAGGGTGTCCTTACAAATCCGGTAAACCGCTTCTATATCCAGAAAATCAAGTACGCCGGCCATGGCACCCAGCATGACTACATTTTTTCTGGAGTGCGTCTCTATGGCAATTTCCCCAGCCGGAACACCATAGCAATTCCCCACTTTTATGGGCAATCGGATGGACGGACCGGACGCTTTTTGACCCTCTGCTTGTGCACCTTCTTCCGCTTGTGCACCTTTCTCTGATTGTGCACCTTCCTTCGGTAAATTACCGGCTTCCAATGCAATCAGTACTGTTGTTTCCTCCGTGCAGCCTTTCCAAATGCTTACATCCGCAAGCAAAGCCTGATGGAAAATTACCAAAAGATCCGGCGAAACTACCGGTGAATGCTCCCTGATTTCTTTTTCCTTTTCACAAAAACGGATATATCCTTTTACCGGCGTTCCTGTTTTTTCGGAACCGTAACTGGAAAAACTGGCACTGTTTAGGTCTAAGTATCTGACTCCCATCTCCCCTAACATCTTGCCGCATAAATTTGCACCCAAACCGCCGATACTCTCTAAACGGATTTCAAAATAATCTTTCTTTGCAAATATCTGATTTTCGCTCATCATACGCCTTCTTTCTATACTTTCATAATTAAAAATAGTATGCTGCTTTGCCCTAAAAATATGCATAAAAAAAGAGTTCGCTTTTGCGAACTCTCCGCGTAGTTTGATGTAATATTTAAAATCTATTTAAGCACTTGCTTTCTTCGTCTTTTCCTTTTTCGGCTTAAAATAAATCCACAACCAGATACTGCTGATGACCGCCACAATAATCACATTGGCAAGCCACGCCACTAAGCCGGTGGCCAGTTCCTTTTTCATTCCCTGACGGAAAAATAGCGCATTACAAACCGGCCGGACCATTACCCATACGGCAAAGTTCGTAATCACCTGCATGATTTGGAATAAAAGGATTTTCTTTCCGCCTTTTCTTTTGATATGGAGATACAGTCCTTTTGCAAAAAAGCCCATCAAAAAGCCAAATCCCGCCATGGCTATGATATTGCCCCAGGCAAACCTTCCCACGGCAAATCCAAACCAGGACATTTCTACTGCAGTCTGACCCGCAAAACCGGCAATTACGCCCGCAACAGGTCCAAAAAAGGAACTTATCATCGCCAGAATTCCAATATTTAAATTCACGGTTTCATTACTTCCGGCAATGCCAATGGCACTAAATCTTCCTAAGATAAAAAACAACACAATTCCGATAGCAATTATCACTATGTCCCTTCCGGAATTCTTTTCTTTCACGACTTTTCTCCTTTTCTTCGCCCTTTACTTCCCTTTGGTTCCCTTTTCATTCCCTTTGACTACGCCTGCTGTCGTTCTTAAGACTCTGCTTTAAAACATTCGTACAGAGACTTCACATCAGAATGGGTATCCTTCTTACAAATGTGAATGATTAATTCCTCCACCGCACTGATTGCCGCTACGGAACACCCTAAAAAGCTATACCAGGAAAACGCTGCACTTTGAATCACATACGGAATCAAAAAAGTAAACAATCCCGTCAGCTTATTCAGATAGGTGTGCAAAGATGAAATTTTATGATATTTCAATCCGTATCCGATATACATAATCAGTCGGAGCGCTACTACACTCCAAAGCAAATACCATGCTCCTACCGGCATATATTTTACCAGTAACGGCCATACTTTAATCACCATCACGGTATAAAACATCAAATCTGCCACACTGTCAAGCTTCGCTCCGAATTCACTCATCGCCTTCAACTTACGGGCCAAAATTCCATCCAGCACATCACTGAAACCGCATAGACCATAAATAATCAAAAAGGCCGGCGACAGCGTTTCGCATCCCAACATAAGCAATGTACCCAGTATACGGAAAGAGGTAATCAAATTCGGTATCTGTTGTTTTGAAAACGATTTTTGTACATGAGTTCCCGTCATCATTCTCATCCTCCTACACAACCCTTATTTACTTGTCCCCCCAAAACTATTTTAATAACTAAAATTCAAAAAAGCAACCCTGTATCATTGCCGGTTTTTCCTTTTCGTTCAATCATCCGACGCTTCAAACCTCTGGTTTTAACTTATAAAATCAGTTCATAGCACAAATCAATCTTGCCCGTGTCCCCTACCACATCCGTCTCTCCTGTAGGCGTAAAACCATTCGCTTCATAAAATCTTCGGGCCTGCTCATTTTCCTCCAGTACCCACAAAAAGATTCTCTTCCGGCCTTCCTGCTTCGTCCGCGCAATCACTTCTTCTATCAGTGCCCGTCCGATGCCCTGTCCCTTAAAAAACGGCTCTACATAAAACTCACTGATTTCCACTTCATTCTCAGCAGTCGGGTTTGCATTAATGACACCCTTTACAATCCTATC
>JAFZDQ010000024.1 GCA_017561085.1 Lachnospiraceae bacterium | reverse complement strand
TTGTCACCCAGTTCTTCCACCATTCGCACAAGGTTTTTATTTACTCTGGATAAAACCATTTCTGCAATTTCCATGGTTTCTTCATCGGTGACACGAAGTCCGTTGATAAACTGCGCTTCCTTGCCTACCTTACCGACCCAGCGGCTGATTTCCTTACCGCCACCGTGCACGATAATAGGCTTAAAGCCAACCAGCTTAAGAAGAGTAACGTCCTTAATTACGTTTTTCTGCAGTTCCTCGTTGCTCATGGCACTGCCGCCGTATTTCACAACGATAATTTTACGGTTAAACTGCTGTATGTAAGGAAGTGCTTCAATTAAGACCTCCGCTTTTTTAAGTACCTGTTCCATGTCCTTGTTCATCTTTCCCTCATTTCCGTGCTTCATGATTTGCACATGCGTTTCTATTTCAGCGTATAAATTGTCCTCTATACGCAAATGAATTAACTTCTGTAATCTGCGTTAATTTTTACATAATCATATGTCAAGTCACAGCCCCATGCGGTTGCTGTTTCATCACCCATTTTCATATCGACCAGTACAGTCACTTCAGGCTCTGACAGAATTTTGGTTGCTTCTTCCTCATCATAACCGGTAGAAACACCATCCTCATAAATCTTAATCTTTCCTGCTTTACTTTCAAAGTAAAGGTCAATCTTTTCAGGGTCAAACTGTACGCCCGAATAGCCCAGTGCACAAAGAATACGTCCCGCATTGGCGTCATGTCCGTAAATCATAGCCTTCACCAGACTGGAGCAAACAACGGATTTACTTAAAATACGTGCATGTTCTTTCGCGTCTGCACCAATTACCTTAACTTCCAAAAGTGCGGTAGCACCTTCACCGTCTCCGGCCATCATCTTAGCCAGGGTTTCATTTACATAGTGAAGCGCCGCTTTAAAAGTTTCATATTCAGGTGTACCCACCTGAATTTCAGGGTTACCTGCCATACCGTTTGCCATCAGAAGCAAAGTATCATTGGTAGAAGTATCCCCGTCTACGGAAATCATATTAAAAGTATCCACTACATCTTCTTTGACTGCTTTAGTCAGAGCTTCTTTGGTAATTGCTGCATCGGTAGTTACGAATCCAAGCATGGTACACATATTAGGATGAATCATACCGGAGCCCTTACTCATACCGCCAACGGTAACTGTCTGACCGCCGATTTCAACTTCCACTGCAACCTGCTTGGAAATGGTATCTGTGGTCATAATCGCTTCTGCAGCCAATGTACCTGCCTCTAAGGTATCTGCCTTCGCCTGTGCCAGTTTCTCAACACCTGCGGTGATTCTGTCGATAGGAAGCTGCATACCGATAACGCCGGTAGATGCAACCATTACGGAATCCTCCGGAATATTTAATGCCTTAGCTGCCGCTTTTGCGGTAGCATCACAGTAAGAATAGCCTTCTGCACCGGTACATGCATTTGCAATACCCGCATTGATAATCACTGCCTGACCAAAGGGTGACTCTTCTACAACCTTTTTATCCCAAAGAACGGGCGCCGCCTTTACCACATTGGTAGTAAAAGTACCTGCCACTACGCAAGGTTTCTGACTGTAAACCATTGCCATGTCTTTTCTGTTTTTGTATTTGATAGCGGCTTCTACGCCTGCTGCCTCAAAACCTTTTGCTGCGGTTACACCGCCTGTAATTACTTTCATCTTATATAACCATGCCCTTTCCGTGCCGGAGCACTTATCATTTATGTCTGAAAATCAACTTTCTTTTGCAAAGTGCCTCCACCATTAATCCTGAAACAAAGGTGTGGAGAAATATCTCTCCGCAGTATCCGGCAGAATCGTTACCACTGTCTTACCTTTACCAAGTTTCTTGGCAAGACGCAGTGCTGCTGCCACATTGGTTCCGCTGGAAATACCACACATAATCCCTTCATAGCGGGCCAAATCCTTCGCAGTCTGAAGTGCTTCTTCATCAGAAATAATAGCAATATCTTCATAAATCTGCTGATTTAAAACGGTAGGAATCACGCCGTCACCGATTCCCATCTGAATATGGTTCCCTACGGTTCCGCCAGCCAAAATCGCTGCATTTTCAGGCTCTACTGCCCAAATGGTAATCTGGGGATTTAATGCCTTTAAGGTTTCGCCGATTCCGGTAATGGTTCCGCCGGTACCGATACCTGAGCAAAAACCATCAATAGGACCTGCCACCTGCTCTAAAATCTCCAGTCCCGTATGATGACGGTGCACCATGGGATTGGCCTGATTTTCAAACTGCTGGGGCACATAAACCCTGGGATTCTCTTCTTTCATACGGATGGCTGTCTTCACACATTCATCAATACAGTCACCAATATTTCCTCTATCGTGAATGAGCACTACCTTTGCACCGTAATGCTCTACCAAAAGGCGTCGTTCTTCACTTACGGAGTCAGGCATGATAATTACCACTTCATAGCCCTTTACCGCACCAACCAGTGCCAGACCGATTCCCTGATTACCACTGGTAGGTTCTACAATAATGGAGTCCGGTTTTAAAATTCCCTGCTCCTCTGCTGCCAAAATCATGTTCAGCGCGGTTCTTGTTTTCACGGAGCCGCCGACATTTAACCCTTCATACTTTACCAGTACGCGGGCACTGTCTTCATCCACCATTTTCTGTAATTCGATAATCGGTGTATGGCCGATTGCCTCTAAAACATTTTTATAAATCATTGTTTTCTTTCCTTTAACTATAAATTTCCATTTTTTAAGATACCATTAAACGCCGATTCTTTCAATCTTTTCCTGAAAAAATATCTGCAAGATTCTATAAATGGGGCGTTCACAAGTAGTTTTTTGCATGTACTTTGTATGTAAAAAGCACATCCGGGCTGTTTACGCGCCGATAAACTCTTCTTTTACCATGGCAAGCACTCTGTTTTCTCTTTCAATCATCCCACGGAAGGTCTGCACCTGCGCTTTTTCTCCGTGGTCTGCACACTCATTTACTTCTATTGCATGCCCAGGCGTTACGAATTCAAGTACAAAGCGTTCTTCCTCTTCATAATCATCCAGATTCTGTGCCGTAATCTCTTCTTCCGCTTCACAAAGGTAGTAAAAGTTTTCCTGGATAAATATATCTTCAAATCTTCCTTTTTCCATTCTGCGTACATACCCGAATTCCCGGATGGAATCCTCTATCACGATAAGTCCGCTTTCCTCTTTCACTTCCCGGATCAGGGTTTCTTCATAAGTTTCCTCTTTCTCCATTCCGCCGCCGGGAAGCTTGTAATAGTCAAACTTAAGACTGTGCATCATAGCAATCTTTCCGGCTCTTAGGATGATGCCGCGCACCGAAGGACGCCTGAATACCGTTCCGTTCTCCTTATAATTCTTTTTGTCTATGGTAAATAATTCTCTCATTCCTTTAATCCTCTGCAAATCTCTTTTCCAGCCACTTCGCCACACCGTCCTCGTCATTGCTGCCAATCACACCGGTAGCTACTGCCTTCAGTTCATCTCCTGCATTCGCTACCGCATATGCCTCGTCTGCAATTTCAAACATGGGAATGTCATTCTTTCCATCGCCGAACGCCACCACAGAATCGATGCCCAGTTTTTCTTTCAGCTGCAAAATAGCATTTGACTTAGATACTTCCTTTGGCATAATCTCAAGCCACTGATACCCCGAATAAATATCCTTTTGATAGACGCAATAATAAGTATCTTTGTATTTTTCATAAAGGGGCTGCAACTTCGCTTCTTCATCAATACAGGTAAGATAAAAAATCTCGCCTGCGCAAAGTTGCTCTATGGTTGCAACAGGTCGTTCTCTTTTATCTTTCTTGCGACTATCTAAAAAAACTTTCATTCCCTCGGTACTCTTAGCCGGGATATAAGAAAACTTTTCTACAGCCTCCACGAACCCATAAACGATAGGATAAACTTCCTTTTCAAATAAATCAGTAAGTACACCCTGAACATCCTCACCAAAGAAATTTTTTAAAAGAATGCTGCCGTCCCGGTTGTCTACAATCATTGCACCATTGTAAACAATCAGGGGAATACATGCATTTAATCCCTTGGTTACCTTTTGGGCAGTCACATAAGAACGTGCAGTGGCATAGGAAAAAATCATCCCCTCATTTACCAGCTTATTGATTGTGTTGTTGGTATATTCGGATGTGGTTTCATTACTGCGAAGTAAGGTTCCGTCCAAATCGGAAACGTATAAAGTTTTTCTTGCGCTTTTCTGAATTCCTAAGCAGTCCAAAATCTCCCTTGCATGCGATATGCTAAAATCCGAAAGCCCCGCTTCGTCCGGCTCATTCTTGTGATTAAACCAAATAGCCTTGATTCCCGCATTATGGGCACCAACCACATCAGTTGCATAAATATCCCCGACAAAAAAGATATCTTCTCTCTTTTCTTCCGGATTCTCATGAAGCGCATGGGCAATGGCCATCTCAAAAAAACCTCTGTCCGGCTTAATTCTTCCGTAGTCTGCGCTGGACCATACTTCCCTGAAATATTTCCGAAGTCCTAATTTTTCAAGAGCGATGGAAAGAGCACCTGCCGAAAATCCACTGTTGGACAAAACATACATAGAAACTCCCATCTTCTCCAGCTCTTCCAATGTCTCCTGCATATATTGCATAGGCACCATTTCATTGCACCGCATCAGAAATGCAGCCTCTTCCTCCACAGTCATGGGCACGGTTTCGCCACCATATTTCTCTGCGTACATGGGAAGCTCCTCTTTCACAAAAACATACTCCCGACCCGTTTCATGCACCTTCAGTAAGTGATGAAACAACTCCCGGCCGTATTCCGAAATATCTTCAAAGCTGCATTTGTCCCGATAATAGGTATCCCAAAAGGGCTTTAAACCACGATTAAAATCCATGCTTAAGTTATGTACGATGGTTTCAAAATAGTCAAAAATAAGTATCATAGTTTTCTCCGACCAACTGTTTTGTATCCGCCTTGGCAACCGCTTACTCTTCCGCCCTTTCGCTGCTCGCACAATCCTCTAATGCCCAGTATTTTTCAGAATACTGATGCAATTCACAATTATAATATACAAAAGGACCTGCCACATTCTCCCTTGCGGGAACACCCACACAGTTCAAGGTTTCCCCATCCGTAAACACATAAATAAACTGGGGAATATCTCCTTCGCCGCCACCGCCGTAAAAATAAAAATCATATTGGAATTCCTCATCAAAATAATTTTCTGCGATGCTAAGTGCCCGTTCCATATTGGCAGCCTCGTATGCCTCCCGCTCTTCTACTGTCATACAACCGCTGCAGGTAAGAAGCACCAAAACACTCATCAAAATCATGAATAACCGCTTCATCTTGCGCATCCTTTTCGTCCCTTCTTTTATCCTTCCTTTACCCTTCCTTTATCCTTCTTTTATCTTTCTTTCATGCTTTTCTCCAGCATCTCCTTTGCCCAGAAATACTGCCCTTTTTCTTCATATTCCCTATAAAAAACTTCTATCGCCATTGTGAGGTACAGGATTGCATCGTACCAACGCATTCTGACCAGTTCCTCTTCCGAGAACGCAGTCTGTCCAAAGCCTTCCAAAAACTTCGGTCTTCTGTTGTGCATCCGGAAGCGGTCATCCATAAAGGGCTCGCCCCAAACCGCACGTTCCCAGTCAATAATACCGGACACGTGTCCGTCTTTAACAAACACATTACCTTCCCACATATCCCAGTGTACCAGGGATGCTTCTGTCACCATAGCAAAGGCTTCTTTGTCCTGTTCCAAACGGCTCAAAAAAGTCTCCCTGTCAAAAAGAATATCAATGTCTCTTTTTTCTGCATCGGAAATCAAATTGGTCAGCATCCTCTTAATAAATTCATACAAAGATGCATGCCGCGTATCCTCGCCCAGAAATCCGAATCCATCACTTCGCACGGTAGATAACTCCTTGGAAATCTGTCCGATTTCCATATCAATTCCGTCAATAGCTTCCTCTGACAGCCCCTCTCTAATCAAAAAGAAATTATCGCCGGGCAATTTCTCCATAAAGAAATAATCGCCGTCACATATGGTATTACTTTGGTCATAATACTGAACTTCTGCCACTTTAAAAGAACATTTTTCAGCCACAAGCTGCATAGCACTTACTTCCGCCTGCATCAGCGCCACTTCATTTGACATATTTCCCGTCCGGTCTTTGGCCGCAATTTTTAATATGCTTTCACTGCCATCCGTAAAGGAAATATCATAGGTTACATTACACATACCTTCGGTCAGTTCTTTGATGGTCTTTATTTCTTTATTCGGAAACGCCGCCTTCGCCATCTTTACAATCGTTTCCTCAGATTGTCTGTTTTTGGTAATTGCCATACAATTTCTCCTACTAAAATTCTAATACCTCTCTTAATCCACTCAAATCGGTAATCGTACAATCCTGCCCGCATTCTCCTGCCTTGCCTGTTCTATCAATGAGCACTGTCTTCATTCCGGCCGCCTTCGGGCCAAGAATATCATCCGATACGGTATCGCCCACAAACAAAACCTCCTGCACATCCAAAGCATTTTCCTTAAGAATCTGTCTATAGAAATGAGCATCCGGCTTGTAACACTTTAAATCCTCTGATGTATAAACCTTATGTACCGAAATATCATTTTTCCGCATAACGCTTTCCAATACATCATTATCCGTATTAGAACCGATAAATACCGAATAGTGTTGCATAAGCTCCTTAAGCACCTGTTTTACTTCCGGATACGCCTCTCTCTGATACGCACCTACCAGCACCGCATCCGCATCTGTCTCTGCACTTCTTGTCACATGGTATCTGTCATAAAACATTTGAATTCTGGAAATAAAAATATCCCTCTCAGTCATAAATTCACAAGTTTCTGATGTGTGGGCTTTGTAATAAGCCTTCCACTCCTTATGAAATGCTTCTTCATCTACTGCCGCGCCGATATCGGTGATATTTTTTAGAATCGTCCTTGCTGAACCACCGCTAGTCACCTGAAAAAGGGTCCCAAAAGCATCGAAAATGATTGCCTTCATATTTATCTATCCTTTCTAAACCTGCCTTGTCACGAAATGCTTGATTTCCTTTGACGGATTTGCAAGCTCCGTCCTGAAAAACGCAGGGTAATAGGTCTTGGGATGGTCTGCCGTAATCCACACCAGACGCTCCTTATTTCCGTCCTCAGTAAAGCTGTAGCAAACAGGCTCAAAATTCTCCGGCACCTTCATGTAAAAGAACAGGGAAATCTCATGGACTATTTTGCCTCTTTTCACAATAGAATCGCCCGGGAAAAAGTTCTCGTGAATAAAGCCCAGCCTGTCCACTTCCAGCTTCACGCCGGTTTCCTCGTACACCTCACGGATGACTGCTTCCTGTGCCGTTTCACCGAATTTAATCCTTCCGCCCACGGAATACATGTGGTCAAAAAGATCATTTTCTACCATGAGGAATTTATCCTCCTTCATGATAATGGCGCCCACACGAATGTTAAGAATTCCTTCTTCCATTTTCACACATAAATCCTGATTCATCTGCCTCTCTCCCTCTTTTTGCTTTCACTGTAAGAGAACTGATTTGCATGCTTTCTGTGCCTGCACTTTCCTATACACCCGAAACTTCCACGCCCGGATAAGCCAGCGAAATCACCATAAATATCATCACAAAAAAGATGATTGAAACCACTGTCCAATTTTTCACCCCATGCATTTCTTTCACTGCCCTATCATACTTACGTCTGGTCACCAGCGTCGGAATCAGCCCGCAGGCCAATCCTCCCAGCACACCTGCCAGTAAGAGTCCGGAATTCCTGCTAACCGCAAAAAGAACCACATCCAGCATGGTGCCTGCGACAATCACATATCGCCTGCCTTTTCCCTCCAGGAAAATACAGGTCATCATCCATATGCATGCAATTACAATTCCCGAAATTAAAATAATATCTTCTGTCTCCATTTTTCATTCCTTTGCAAAAGATTCGTTTAAAAAATATAAGTCAAGAATTATTAGTTAAAATAAACTAAATTAAAAAGGATACTCTACCCCTTCGTTGGTGATAAATCTGGGACCGGTAAAGTCATTTCTTTTTTCTTCAAATAATTTGCGTAAAATCTCAGCCGCTTCATAGGAAGAAAGAGGTGCCGGATTGTCCGGCTTTCCGTTGGTGCGGATCCAGCCGGGATGCACGCAAAACAGGTTAATATGGTCATCATCCTTAAATACATTTACCAGATTCATAGTTCCCATATTCAGTGCTGCCTTGGCAATTCCGTAATCAACCATATTGGTCCGGTAGCATCTGGTGATACTTCCCGCTTCGGAAGAAATATTCATCACAAGGGCAGTCTGCTCGCTCTTTGCCAGCAGCGGATAAAAAGCCTTAATGACTCTCAGCGGTCCGATGCCGGTTACATCTACCGTATGCGCAATAAGATCCAAATTGGTATCGAAAAATTCTTTGTCACAATCCTCTGAAACCGTCACCGCATTATTGATTAATAAGTCAATATGGTCAAAGTGCTTCTCTACTTCCTCTTTGGCCGCGCACACAGACTCGGTACTTCCGATATCCATCGTAACGATGTACAGCTGTTCTCCATACAGCTCCTTCAATTCATTCAGTGCCTCGGATTCCTTCCGTACCGTTGCAATTACGGTATCTCCTTTTTCCAGATAACGCAGTACCAGATTAAATCCCAGTGCGTAGCTTCTTCCTGTTCCTGTAATCATTACATTTTGTGCCATAAAATAACCCTCCTGATTTTACTAAAAATAGCATTCACTAACAGTTCAACCGCAAAAAACAAAATGATGTTAATTAACGGCATAATATACGGTGCAATGTTTGCCGGGATGATATAAAAAGGATCCCGCATTACAAAAAACCAATTAAAATCATTGGTATGTCCCCATGCCTGACCACTATACAACGCATTTCCTATAAGTGCCCACAGGGTCATACAAACAATCACCGCCAAATCCCTGTAACAACACTTCCTGTCAAATTCTTC
Organism: Lachnospiraceae bacterium; assembly: GCA_017561085.1. Taxonomy (GTDB): domain Bacteria; phylum Bacillota; class Clostridia; order Lachnospirales; family Lachnospiraceae; genus Suilimivivens. The sequence continues at coordinate 1,311 of JAFZDQ010000024.1, read as the reverse complement.
ACCACCAAACAATAGCACCAATAATCCATATACTGTCATCAAACCATGAAACAGCAATGTTTGAATCACCCGATAAGAAAGGGGATGAACCTGATACCACATCAGTCCGGCCGGATAAATCAAATATACCAGATTGGATACGAAACCAAGCAGCGCAAACTGTCTTTTGTATCGCCCTAAAAACGCATTGTGCCTGCTCCAAAAGCACATAACGCACATTGCGGTACAGGCATGAAAAGGCAATTTTTCCACATCGACTTCTCCGTATGCAAATGGCATCAGAAAAATATCAGCAATATATAAGCCAAAAGCCAAATTGATAAAACGGGCACTTACCTTTTCCTTCTGCTCCTTGTCCTTATTTTTTAAGTACGCAATAGTAATTACAACTACAGCAATTGCCACAAGCAAATAGCACAAATGCCAAAGTCCAAAGCACGAAAATACAGTTCCGCTTTTTTTATCGGACAATAATTCGCTTATAAAAGCGTACACAATCATCACCGCCTTGTTTTCTTGTTAGGAATTATTTCTTATCAGCACTAAATATATCGCTCCTTCAACACCTGAAATTCCGGTTTGGTTACATAAGAGGCATAAGTCACTCTTCCATCAAATGCCAGTATCTTTTCAAACCGATATCGTAAAACAGGCGTACTTATATAGTTCATTACCTCTTCCTTCGCAACCCAAAGGACTTCGGAGGATTCTTCCGAAGTACGGCATTCACCGCTTTCATACTCACAAATGAAGTCAAACATTACTTTTGTGGGAACATCCGTAATTCCATCATAATATTTATATTTTCCTACGTTGGAGTACACACCGCACAAACATTTTACTTTTGCCTTTATGCCGCTTTCTTCCATAATTTCCCGTAAAACACCGGCTTCCAAGTCTTCACCCTCTTCTACTTGTCCTCCGGTGCAATCATACCCCCGATTTGGGGTTTTAATAATCAGAATATTACCTTTATCATCAAAAACATAACCTGCTGCCGCAACAATGTGTGTTGGAAAAGCCATAAAAAACATCTCCTTTTCTTCGTTCAAATTTGTCACTCTGCCAAACTAAAAGTTTACTCTCTTTTCTTTATCATTCTAACTATTGAAACCGGTGTGCCAAGATTCCATTGCTTTTTGCATCCATCAAATTCAATTTCTTTGTCGTTTCCAATCTCTCTGCAAAATACAAAATTTCTGTTCTCTATAATTTGGGATTTGTTGAACTGATAAGCAAAAATTTTATTGTTACTACCAAAGGCATTTAAAACAATCTATCTCGTCCAAGCATATTCATACATATCTATTC
>JAFZDQ010000023.1 GCA_017561085.1 Lachnospiraceae bacterium | reverse complement strand
TATGAAATGACATGCGTGTCTATGGGCAATCCCCATGCGGTGGTGTTTATGGATGATGTAGCGGGACTTGCCATTGAAGAGGTGGGCCCTTTCTTTGAAAACCACGAAAGATTCCCCAGAAGAACCAATACGGAATTTATCAAAGTGGTGGACAGAACCCATATTGAAATGCGTGTCTGGGAGAGAGGAACCGGTGAGACGCTTGCCTGCGGTACCGGCACCTGCGCGGCAGTGGTTGCCTGCGTTTTAAACGGTCTTACGGAAGATGAAGTGGAAGTAAAGCTCCTTGGAGGAGTCCTCAAAATCAAGTGGGACAGAGATGCAAACCTGGTATACATGACAGGACCTGCGGTAACAGTATTTGAAGGCGAAATTGATATTTAAATGCATGCCTGCGGCGGTTGGTGCGGGCGTCAAAAGAACTGAAAAATAAAACCATAAAAACAGGTAACAGCAAACGTAACTAAATAGGAGGAAGCCGTGAACGAACAACAATTTGAAATGCTGTGTCACGGATGGTTCATGGGGATAAAAGCGGACTTAGGGATATCTACGAGGCCTACATCGGGTATATATACCGGATTGTCTACGAGATTTTACAAAATAAGGAAAACGCGGAGGATGTGACCAGCGATTTCTTTATCCGGCTTTGGGACAAAGCAGAGCAGTTCAAGCCCGGAACCGGCCATAAGGGATATCTTGCTACCATGGCAAGAAACATGGCCATTGATTTTATCCGTAAACACAGAAGAGAAGAACTGACGGCGCTGATGCAGGATATTGCAGCGGGACCGGAGGAAGAAGAAAAAAAGAGCCGTTATATACAGACGGATACGGAAAGCGAAGTAGAAGATAGTGTCATCGGGGAGATGACCGTGCAGGATGCGTTAGGGAAGCTAAAGCCTGCCGAGCGGCAAATTGTCAGTATGAAGATATTAGGAGAACTGACTTTTAAGGAAATTGCCGAAGTGATGGGGATTCCCATGGGAACCGTCACCTGGAAGTACCAAAATGCAATGAAAAAATTAAGGAGGTGTGGATATGAGTAAAGTCTTTGAAGATGCATATAAAGAATTTGCTGCGGCGGATGTGCCCGATTTATGGGACCGCATTGAAGCCGGGCTTACCGAGAAATCCGCACCGGTTATTGCGGATCCAAAGAAACCCGCGAAAATAGTGATTTTTATGAAACGATATGCCACCACGGCAGCAGCCCTTGTTTGTGTGGCAGTTTTGATTCCTGCAATTATGTTGGTAGGAAAATTCGGACTTGGCGGAAATAAGTCCGAGAGTGCGGCTTATGAAGCTGCCCCTATGGAGATGGCTTATGAGGCAGAAGCACCTGCGGCAGAGGCGCCGGAAGCAGAGATGTATGAGGAAGCCGCAGCAGAGATGTATGAAGAAGCCGCAGCAGAGATGTTTGCAGAAACGGAAATGTATGAGAATGCCGCAGGAGGAACAGTTACCGAAGAGGCAGTGGCAGAGGAAGATGCGGAGGCAGATTTGTTTCATGCAGTAGAGGCAGCATCCAAGACAGAGTTATATGACGAAGAAGAAATGGTGGAAGAAGCGGAAGCAGCATCTGAGGCAGAAGCGGAAGAAGAACCGGAACTTGAGGAATCAGCCCCCGCAGAAGCAGATGATGCGAAAAAAAGCGCCGGAGAAGAGGCAGCGTCAAAGGAAGGTCTTGTGGTTGAGGATGCTGCGGAAGGGCTCTTTTACGGAAACGTGAAACTGAAAGTGATTGAGAATTCTGAGATGGAGCGGTTTTTTGAAGGGACGGAAAAAGAAACCTTCGGCTATATTTGCAGGATGACCGTGTTAGAGGATCCGGAAGGCCTTCTTGCGGAAGGCGAGGAATTACAGATATTTGTATCTGCACTGTCTTCTTTCTATTATGTGGAGGACGGCGTGTTTATCCTTGATTTGGAAGCCTTTGACACCGAAGAAGGACGTTATTATACCGTAAAGCAATTTCATGAACAAATAGAACCGTAAACCGAAGAAGGCGGAGATACTATATGGAGAAAATTTGGGAATTTTATGAGCACATGAATGAAATCGTGTATGTATCGGACATGGATACCTATGAGATACAGTACATGAATCAAAAAGCATTGGATAAATACGGATTTTTGAGCCTTGCTGAAGTAAAAGGGAAGAAGTGCTATGAGGTTTTACAGGGCTGTCATGCGCCTTGTGCCGTTTGTACCAATTCCTATTTGAAAGAGGGGTATTTTCACGAATGGAAGTATCATAACCCTGTTATCGACAAAACCTTTGCGCTGAAGGATACCATGCTGACAGACGGTATGAGACGCTGCAGGATGGAAATTGCTATTGATATGAATATTCAGGAGCAACAAAGAAAGACCATCCGCCAGTTTACGGACAATGAAGCCATGATTAATGAAGCCCTCCGGGTGGCACTTGCAGAGCCTACACCCGAGGAATCCATTGAGGTGCTTTTGGAGTACGTGGGACAGGCCAGAAAAGCAGACAGGGTATATATTTTTGAGGAGATGCCGGATGGTACTTTTGACAATACCTATGAGTGGTGTGCGAGAGGCGTGACGCCGCAAAAGAGGAATTTACAAGATGTTCCTTATGAAGCGGTGGAAATTTGGTATGCGGCCTTCCAGCGGAACGAAAATGTCATTATCAAAGACCTGGAGTTGATTAAGGATTCCAATCCCAAGGCTTATGAATATCTGAAACCTCAAAATATTCGGACCCTAGTGGTAAGTCCCCTAATGAACGACGGGAAAATAACCGGTTTCTACGGTGTAGATAATCCGCCGGCAGAAAGCTTGGCTTGTGTCTCCACATTGCTTTGGATTATGGGACATTTCATAATTTCCCTGTTAAAGAGAAGGAATCTGGTGGATAAATTAGAGAGACTCAGTTATTACGACCAGCTTACCATGGCGAAAAACCGTCATGCCCTGAAGGAGTACTTTACGACCTTCGGAAGAGAAGATGATGTAGGCGTTCTTTATTGTGATGTAATGGGACTTAAGAGAATTAATGATACTCAGGGACATCAGGCCGGGGATGAGCTGCTTCTTCGTGCAGCGGCGTGCTTAAGAAGGCATTTTGACGAAGATGAGCTGTTCCGTATCGGCGGAGATGAATTCCTGGTATTGTTTGGCGGTAATGATAAAGAAATCTTCCTTCAAAAAATTGAGGCCTTAAGAGCCGATATGGTAGAAAGCCGCGCCAGAATGGCCCTTGGCTATGTGTGGGCGATGGATACCAAGGGTGGCCTTGATTATCTGATGTCCTTGGCGGATGAAGAAATGTACAAAGAAAAAAGAGACTTTTATGCCAATAATGAAAACGCGGCAGATGTAAATGCCTAGCAAACCCAATAATGAATGAACTAAAAAACAGGTGTGCTCCCTATTGGAAGTACACCTGTTTTCCTATTGGTTATGTATTTTCGAATTCTTACATGGGACCGATGTATTCGTCTTTACCAAATCCAAGAATCATCATGAAAATGGGGGTAAGGAATACTAAACCGAATCCAAAACCGGTACCTCTGCCGAATGCTTTGGCAAGTCTGAAGTAACAGAGAATTGCCATTACGAAATTAACGCAGGGTACAAAGGATAATAAGAATAACCAGCCATTTCCCATAGCGATGTCAAACAGACAATACTGGCTGTAGAAAGGTACGATGCATGCCCAACCGGGTTTGCCGGCTTTTACGAACATCTTCCACATTGCAACCAACATAACAATTGCAAGTGCCAGACAAATTACATAGTACACAATCATAAAACCTGCGCCGATTGCTGAGGCAGCGGCTTCATAAGCTTCATAATTTTCCATAGTCAAAAATCCCTCCTTCAAAAGTATACATTTTATTACATTAAATCATAAAATATATTAGTTTGATTGTCAAGGTTAATATAAATCAACTATTTTGATTAAAATTAGTGCTTGTATATATCAAGAAAGTATGATAATATTTAATCTGTAAAGAAAATAGTGAAAAGCAACGAAGAGGATTAGTAGCTTCCCGGCCGGGAATCAGAGAACTGTCGGATGGTGCGAGGCAGTCGCAGGCGGAAAGTGAACTCACCTTGGAGCAGCTGCCTGAAGACTTGCTGTGACATATGGTATCCGGACAGGATGCTGATACATAATATGTCGAAGCGGTTGTGTAGGTGCAGACGGTAATCCTGCCGTAGAAGAGGAAGGACATGATAGTGTCTTTTGAGTGCATGGCTTAGTCATGAAATAGAGTGGTACCGCGTGAATGATTATTTTGCGTCTCTATGAAATACGATGTGTATTTTGTAGGGATATTTTTTTGTTTTCGAAATAAAAACAAAAAGATGCGCAGCCCGCGGTAAAGAACTTAAAAGGATTATCGCAAACATAGTAGTGAAAATAGAAAGGTTGGATGAAAAATGAATGTAGCAAAGAAGTATGGAAAATCTTATTTTATGCCCCCTGTCACCACTTATGACTGGGTGAAGAAGGATACCATTGATAAAGCACCCATCTGGTGCAGCGTGGATTTACGTGACGGTAACCAGGCCCTGATTGAACCCATGAGTCTGGAAGAAAAATTACAGTTCTTTAAGATGCTTGTAGATATCGGTTTTAAAGAGATTGAAGTGGGATTCCCCGCAGCAAGTGAAACCGAATATAACTTCATGCGTGAACTGATTGAAAGAAATATGATTCCCGATGATGTAACCGTGCAGGTTTTAACACAGGCAAGAGAACACATCATCAAAAAGACCTTCGAAGCCGTAAAAGGTGCGCCCCATGCGGTAATTCATCTTTATAATTCTACCTCTGTTGCCCAGCGTGAGCAGGTATTCCGTAAGAGCAAAGAAGAAGTAAAGCAGATTGCCATTGACGGTGCGAAATTATTGCAGGAGCTTGCAAACGAAACAGAAGGAAACTTTACCTTTGAATACAGTCCCGAAAGCTTCCCCGGAACAGAAGTGGATTATGCACTGGAGGTATGTAATGCAGTGCTTGATGTATGGCAGCCTACTGCTGACAATAAAGTAATCATCAACATTCCTACTACCGTACAGATTGCAATGCCCCATGTATTTGCATCCCAGGTGGAATATTTCCACAAGAACTTAAAGTACAGGGAAAATGTTGTTATCAGCGTACATCCTCACAATGACAGAGGCTGCGGTATCAGTGACGCGGAACTTGGTGTACTGGCAGGCGCTGACCGTGTGGAAGGAACTTTGTTCGGTAACGGCGAAAGAACCGGTAACGTGGATATCATTACCCTTGCCATGAACATGGTTTGCCATGGCGTGGAACCGGGACTTGATTTTTCCAATATTACACAGATCCGTGAAACTTATGAAACCCTTACGGGTATGAGAGTATATGAGCGTGCGCCTTATGCCGGTGATTTGGTGTTTACCGCATTCTCCGGTTCCCATCAGGATGCCATCAGTAAAGGGATGGCATGGTGGAAAGAAGGAAAGAGCGAAGGACGCTGGGATGTTCCTTATCTGCCCATTGACCCTGAGGATTTGGGAAGAGAATATGAATCCGATGTGATCCGTATCAACAGCCAGTCCGGTAAGGGCGGTATTGCCTTTATCTTAAAGCAGAACTTTGGTATGTCCCTGCCTGATAAGATGAAGGAAGAAGTAGGATACCTGATGAAGAGCGTATCCGACAAGAAGCACAGTGAGCTTGCACCTTCTGATATTTATCAGATTTTCAAGGATAGTTATATTGACCAGAGAGAAGTGTTCCAGGTGCCCGAATGTCACTTCAAGCAGATTGAAGGCGGTATTTCCGCAGAGGTTACCATTGAACAGGATAAAGAAAGACGTGTCATTGAAACTACCGGTAACGGACGTCTTGATGCTGTCAGCAATGCAATTAAGTTGTACTTCGGCATCAGCTACGAACTTTCCGTTTATGAAGAGCATGCGGTTTCCCGCGGTTCCTCTTCCAAGGCGGCAACCTATGTAGGTATCGTGAAGGACGGCAAAACCTACTGGGGCGTTGGTATTGACGAAGATATTATTAAGAGTTCTGTTGCTGCGCTTGTATCCGCAGGCAATAAGCTTGCCCAGAGTGAGAATATCAAAGAGGGCAGGGAAGAACGGATTGTAGATATTATGAATTATCTGAAGAATCATTATAAAGATGTTACGTTGGATGAACTGGCAGAGAATTTTAATCTGTCTAAGCCTTATCTTTCCAAGTATATTAAGGAGAATGCAGGAATTACCTTCCAGGAAGCGGTAAAGAAGGCGAGAATGAAGAAAGCCCGTGCCATGCTTAAGGAATCTAACCAGACAGTAGAAAGCATCGCAGCCAGTGTGGGCTATGAAAACGTAGAACACTTTAACAGATTGTTTAAGAAATCCTATGGAATGACACCAATCCAGTTCAGACGGGAAAGCAGATAAAAATGATTATCAAAAATGCAAGTGTATACACCGAAGACGGACAGTTTGCAGAAGCGGATGTGTTCGTCAGCGGTGATATCATCGTACAAAGCATAGAGGAATTGTCATCTGCCGAAGAGAAGGACGTGGTAGATGCCGCCGGAATGTATTTGATACCCGGCCTTACGGACATTCATTTTCACGGCTGTATGGGTGCGGATTTGAGCGACGGTACCGTAGAGGCAGTAGAAACGATTGCGGCCTATCAGGCAAGCGTGGGGGTAACGACTATCGTGCCGGCTACCATGACGGTAGAGGAGCAGGAGTTGTTGTCGGTCTGCAGAAGTGTGCGGGAATATCGGAACGCACAGGAGGGTATTTGCGGCTGCGGCGTAGAGATTCCGGTACAGAAAGAAGAGCAAGCAATTCTTTGTGGAATTCATTTGGAAGGACCTTTTTTGTCAGCCGGAAAGGCAGGTGCCCAAAATCCTGCTTTTATCCGGAAACCGGATGCGCAGTTGCTGGATAAGTTTCAGGAAGAAAGCGGCGGTCTTGTTCGGATTTGTTCCCTGGCGCCGGAAGAAGAGGGCGCAACGGAGCTGATACGGGACAAAAAAGATGAAATGATTTTTTCCCTTGCCCATACCATGGCGGATTATGATACTGCGTGTAATGCTTTTGAAGCAGGCGCAAGTCAGGTTACCCATTTGTTTAATGCCATGCCGGCTTTTTTACATCGGATGCCCGGTGTCATCGGTGCGGCCATGGATAAAGGGGCCTATGCAGAACTGATTTGTGACGGAATCCATGTGCATCCCGCAGCAGTACGGGGCGCCATGAAATTGTTTGGTGAAGACCGCATTATTTTTATCAGTGACAGTATGCGTGCCACCGGTTTGGCGGATGGCAGGTATTTGCTGGGCGGGTTGGAAGTTTCCGTAACCGGCAAGAAGGCACTTTTGGCAGACGAAAGCCTGGCGGGTTCGGTTACGAACCTGGCGGACTGTATGCGCACGGCGGTGAAAGATATGGGGATTCCCTTGGAGACGGCGGTGAAGTGCGCGGCGGTTAATCCGGCCAAACGTGTAGGGCTTTTTGATAAATGCGGCAGTATTACGGCCGGAAAGTGGGCTAATCTGGTATTGCTTAATAAAGAAGACTTATCCCTTGCGGCAGTGTTTGTGAAGGGAAAAAGAATTGTATAAAACCCGGTTATATCCGGAAAAATAAAAGATGTTAAGATAACAGTTTTTTCCTTGAAAAACAGGGAAGCATCCTGTACAATAATAAAAGTGAGATTTTAAGCGGAAGGAGTTTTGATATGGAATTCTTTTTATTGGCAGCAGGTTTTGTGGTAGTCGTAATTGTTCCTGTTGTAATTGCAGTAGTATCTTCTGTAGTATCTGCAGTAGCGGCTGAACAGGATGATGAAGAATAATTATGTATAAATGAAGATTGCGCGTCGGCGCAATCTTTTTTTATGTCAGGGAAGTTTTTTGTGTTATGGAAGCTTCGGGAAGAAAAAAGTTGTGAGGACATGATGAAAATTGTTTATAGATTTTTTAGATTCCTTTAGACGGGCTTTATTGATTTTGTGGTAAGATAGAAGTAGGATAAAAGAAAAAGAATTATTTTGGAGTAGATTACCATGAGAGAAAAGATGTACAGATTTATGATTGGAAGATACGGAAATGATAAATTGAATCAGTTTATCATGATTTTGGCACTGATTTGCTGTGCCCTTTCCCTGTTTAGGGTAAGAGGGGCGTATCTTTTGGGTATTCTGTTTCTGGGTTATGCTTATTTCAGAATGTTTTCCAAAAACATTTATAAGAGAAGCAGCGAAAATACGTGGTTTTTGCAGAAGACCTTCAAAATCAGACAATATTTTGCAACCCTGAAGCGGGATATGACGACAAGGAAAACACACCATATCTACAAATGTCCCTCCTGCAAACAGAAAATCAGGATTCCCAAGGGGAAGGGACGGATTGAAATCCGTTGTCCCAAATGCGGTGCTACCTTCATTAAGAAAAGCTGACAGGAGATGAATCTATGTTTGGATATGTCATTGTAAATAAGGGGGATATGAAGTTCAAAGAGTTTGACAGATATCATTCCTTTTATTGCGGACTTTGCCGCAGCCTGAAAGAAAAATACGGAATGCTGGGTCAGATCAGTCTGTCATATGATATGACCTTTCTTGTGATGCTGCTTTCCAGCCTTTATGAGCCGGAAACGGGAGAGACTGATGTGAAGTGCATAGCCCATCCTTTTGAGAAGCACCTGACCAGAAGAAATGTATTTTCAGAGTATGGTGCGGATATGAACGTGCTTTTTACCTATTACAAATGTCTGGATGATTGGAAGGACGACCGGAAGGTTACCCGTCTTGCTTATAGTAAGCTGATGAAGAAATCCTATCGGAAAATCAGCACTGCTTATGCGGAAAAGGTCAAAAGAATTGATGAATTAATGCGCGCTTTTTCTGCGGAGGAAAAGAAGGGCAGTGAGGATATTGACAGATTGTCCGGACTTTTTGGTGATGTCATGGGTGAAATGTTTGCTGTCCGGAAGGACGAGTGGGAAGAGAGCCTGCGGCTTTTGGGCAGATATTTAGGAAAATATATTTATTTGCTGGATGCATATGAAGATATTGAAGAGGATAGGAAGAGCGGAAGATTTAACCCGCTTTTGAAAAAGCATGAGGATCCGGATTTCGATGAAGAAATCAGGTTGTTCCTGACCATGATGATGGCGGAGTGCTGCAAAGAGTTTGAGAAGCTTCCTTTGATTGATGATATTGAAATTCTCAGGAATATTTTGTATTCGGGTGTCTGGTATCGTTATGAAGCGGTACGTGCGAAACGGGAAGGAAGCGAAAAGGGAGAGAAACATGTATAATCCATATCAGGTTCTGGGCGTGGATCGAAATGCCACAGAAGAGGAAATTAAAAAGGCGTATAAGGCACTCAGCCGGAAATATCATCCGGATGCCAATATCAATAACCCCAATCAAGAGCAGGCGGAAGAAAAGTTTAAGGAAATCCAGCAGGCTTATCAGCAGATTATGAAAGAGCGGACGGAAGGATACCACTACCAGGGCTATGGTTCGGGCGGTTATGGGAACGCGGGCTATGGCGGAAGCAGCTCCGGCGGCGGTTACGGAAGTGGTGGATATGGCAACTCTTCCGGCAGTTACGGTCAAGGTTCTTACGGCTCCGGTAATACGGGTTCGGGAACCGGCGGTTATGGCAGTTTCTACGGGGATTTTGAGGATTTCTTTGGCAGCTTCGGCGGTTTTAGCGGCTTTGGCGGTTTTGGAAACGGAGCTGGAAATACCGGTTATGAAGAAGATAATTACCTGCGCGCGGCAGGAAATTATATCCGCAACGGTTATTATAAGGAGGCCCGTACCGTTCTTGACGGAATGGATGCTTCCGGCAGAAATGCCAGATGGTACTACTACAGTGCCCTGGCTCATTCGGGACTTGGAAATCAGGTTTCGGCACTTGAGCATGCAAAGCGTGCACGGACCATGGAACCGAACAACCGGGACTATGCGAATTTGGTCTATCGTTTGGAAAACGGCGGCAGATGGTACCGCCAGCGACAATACACCTACGGACAGCCCTATTCATCCGGAAACGGTCTTTGTCTGAAACTTTGTATTGCCAATATGCTTTGTAACTTGTGTTGCGGCGGTGGAGGCATGTGCTGTGGCGGCGTACCCTACTACAGATATTAATAGGAGTCATGATTGCTCGAAACATAAATTACAGTACAAATATAAAAAAAGACGAATCAACCTATTGACAAATACAGGAATATAATTTAAAATATCATTTGTTGCGGTACACGTGACATATGTGCGCTTAGCTCAGCTGGATAGAGCGTTTGGCTACGGACCAAAAGGTCGGGAGTTCGAATCTTCTAGCGCACGCGAATGAAAAACCTTGAAAACGAACGTTTTCAAGGTTTTTTTGTTTCCGGATTTATTTTTTAATAGAAATTTTAGAAAAATTCAATATTTTATTCCGGGAAGATGCATTATAATTTAAGTTAGAAAAATATGGATGCCCGGTTATGCGGGAATCTGTTTATACAATTACTTTTGAGAGAAATAGTACAGAGGGAAAAATGAGGAAATTTATTCAAGGTGCAGCGAAAATAATCTTCAGCCGGATGCTGATTATCTTTTTGATGATTCTGATACAGATTTTTGTATTGGGAGTCAGTTTTTTGCGGTTCGGAAGCTATATGCATTTTATTTCAGAAGGGGTCAGCATTCTGGGGGTTCTTTTGATTGTGCATATTATTAATAAGGATGAGCCCACGGAGTTTAAGCTGACCTGGTGTATTATTATTTGCGTGTTGCCTGTTTTGGGAGCACTGATTTATCTGTTTGTCACCTGTAATGTGGGTGGTCTGGGACTTCGCAAAGCTTATAAAAGAAGTGTGAAGGAGTCCGCGCACCTGCTTTTTACCTCCCCGGAAACGATGGAAAAACTTAAGGCCTATCCGGCATCCCTTCGGGGCTTTGCCCATTACCTGGAAAAGAAGGAAGGATATCCTTCCTATCACAATACCGGGGCGGTTTATTATGCCACCGGCGAAGACAAGCTGGAAGCGTTAGTGGAGGAACTGAAGAAAGCAGAGAAATATATCTTTCTGGAATATTTTATTCTGTACAAAGGCACCATGTGGGATGCTGTCCTTAATGTGCTGAAGCAGAAGGTGAAAGAGGGCGTGGAAGTCAGGGTGATGTACGATGGCATGTGTGCCATTTTAGAGCTTCCCTACCGCTATCCTAAGGAGCTTGCCAAGTACGGAATTAAGGCGAAGATGTTTGCCCCTATCATGCCCTTTTTGTCCACCAACCAAAATAACAGGGACCATCGTAAAATAGTAGTGATTGACGGAAAAGTAGCTTTTACGGGTGGGGTTAATATTGCGGATGAGTATATTAACCAAAAAATTCTGTATGGTCATTGGAAGGACGTGGCGGTGAAAATCACGGGCGAAGCGGTGAGAAGCTTTGTGGTTATGTTTTTGCAGATGTGGAACATGTCCGAGAGCCAAAAGGATGTGTATGAGGACTATCTGCCGGCCGGAGCAGCTGACGAATTGCAAGAGATGCAAGCGGATGCAGAAAAACAGGGCATCGTGATTCCTTACGGAGAAACACCCACAGATACCAATGAAACGGCCAAAAACGTGTATCAGTCCATTTTCCAGAACGCCACAGAGTACGTGCATATCATGTCCCCGTATTTTATCGTGGAAAGAGAGTTTTTGGACCATATGCGGCATGCCTCCGAGCGTGGTGTGGAAGTGGCATTGATTTTGCCCCATATCCCGGACAAGAAAATTGTTTATTATATTGCCAGGACTTTTTATCCGGAGCTTTTGGAGGCGGGGATTAAGGTGTATGAATATGAGCCCGGTTTCGTGCATGCCAAGGCATTTGTATCGGATGATGTTTGTGCTACCGTAGGAACCGTTAATTTGGATTACAGAAGCTTTTACCATCATTTTGAATGCGGAACTTATTTTTATGACCACGCAGTAGTTAAAGCAGTGGAAGAGGATTTTCAAAAGACCTTACAGGAGTGTATTCCGGTTACGGAAGAATATTATGCCCGTATACCATTCTGGCAGAAATGGGCAGGGAAATTGTTCCGGCTGGTGGCGCCGTTACTTTAATGAGAAACTTCACAGGTGTTTCCTGTAAAGTAAAAAGGGATTGGCTTTGTGCCAATCCCTTTTTGAATAATATGTTATATAGGAAGGTGTGTAATTAACCCATGGTAACAACAACGTCGTAGGATTCTTTTCCTTTTACGTAAGGAATTACGCATCCTTCAACTGCTGCGCCGTCAACGGTAATGCTCTTGATACCCTTTTCAACGTTATCAGGATTTACGACCTTGATGTTGTAGGTTCCTTCACGGAACTTTCTGGTGATTTCGAAATCGCCAAAGCCCTTCGGTACACAAGGATTAATGCTAAGACCTGTGTGGGTAGGGTATACACCTAAGATGTACTGGGAAACATTTACAAATGTCCAGGCAGCAGTACCTGTCAGCCAGCTGTTCTTAGCTTCGCCGTGGAATTTTGCATCACGGCCGGCAACCATCTGGGAGTATACATAAGGTTCTGTTCTGTGAATTTCACTGATTTCTTCAATATAAGCAGGGCAAGTCTTCTGATAGATTTCAAAAGCTCTGTCACCTCTGCCGATTACGGTTTCTGCGATGGAAACCCAAGGGTTGTTGTGGCAGAAGATACCTGCGTTTTCTTTGTATCCGGGAGGATAGGAGGATACTTCGCCAAGCTCTAAGTGATATCTTGTGTATGCGGGCTGTAAAATCATTACGCCGTATTTGGTATCCAGTCTTTCTTTAACGGAATCAAGTGCTTTTTCAGCAAGTCCTTCTTCAACACCGACACCTGCAAGAACACAGAAGCCCTGAGGTTCGATGAAAATCTGACCTTCTTCGCATTCCTTGGAACCGATTTTCTGGCTGTAAGCATCATATGCACGTACAAACCATTCGCCGTCCCAACCATCTTTTAAGATGGCATCATACATAATCTTAACTTCTTTACGTGCGCGTTCAGCTTCTGCCGCATCGCCCATCAGTTCACAAAGCTGTGCATATTCTTCACCGTATTTTACAAACATACCTGCGATGAATACGGATTCAGCTACGGGACCTTCGCTGGGACCAAAGGTCTGGAAGGATTCGCCGGGATGCTCTGAGAAGCAGTTTAAGTTCAGACAGTCATTCCAGTCTGCACGGCCGATTAAAGGAAGATTATGAGGTCCCTTGTGATTTACAATATAATCAAAGGAACGTTTCAGGTGATCCATTAAAGGTGTTGCAACAGATTCATCATTATCAAAAGGTACCATATCCGTAAGGATGGTGGTATCGCCTGTTTCTCTTACGTAAGCGCTGGTTCCTGCAATGAGCCATAAAGGATCATCATTAAAGCCGCTACCGATATCGGAGTTCCCCTTCTTGGTAAGGGGCTGATACTGGTGGTATGCGCTACCGTCCTGGAACTGGGTAGAAGCGATATCAATGATACGTTCTCTTGCTCTGTCGGGAATTAAGTGTACAAAACCAAGTAAATCCTGACAAGAATCTCTAAAGCCCATACCACGGCCGATTCCGGATTCATAATAAGAAGCGGAACGGGACATGTTAAAGGTTACCATACACTGATACTGGTTCCAGATGTTAACCATACGGTCAACCTTGTCGTTTGCGGAAGTAACGGTATACTTGGAAAGCAGATTCTGCCAATATTCATTTAAGGTAGCAAATGCTTTGTCAACGTCAGCATCTGTTTTGTATCTGTCGAGCATTGCGTAAGCGCGGGTCTTGTTGATGACGCCGTAGGATTCCCATTTTTCTTCGTCGGGATTTTCGATGTAACCAAGTACAAATACATAAGATTTGGTTTCACCGGGCTGTAAGGTCATATTTAACTGGTGGGAAGCGATGGGCTGCCAACCGCTTGCTATGGAGTTGGTACATGCACCCTTTTCAACTGCTTCGGGTTCGTAAGCGCCTCTGTAAGCACCTAAGAATGCTTCACGGATGGTATCGAAACCGTCAATCTTTGCATTTACGGAGTAAATTGCGTAATGGTTACGACGTTCTCTGTATTCGGTACGGTGGAAAATAGTAGAATCTACCACTTCAACTTCACCGGTGCTGTAGTTACGCTGGAAGTTACGGCTGTCATCATCTGCATTCCATAAACACCATTCTACATAAGAAAATACGGAAAGTGTTTTGGGCTTGTCAGAGTTGTTGGTGATCTTAAGCTGGCTTACTTCACAAGTATCGCCCATAGGTACAAAGGTAAGGACGGAAGCCTGTACATCATTTTTAGTAGAAGTAAAGCGGCTGTATCCGATACCGTGGCGGCATTCGTAAGAGTCAAGCTCTGTCTTGGTAGGCTGCCAACCGGGGTTCCAGATGGTATCACCGTCTTTAATATAGAAGTACTTGCCGTTGATGTCAGCGGGTACATCATTATAACGGTAACGGGTAAGTCTTAATAATTTTGCATCCTTATAAAAGGAATAACCACCGCAGGTGTTGGAAATCAGGCTGAAGAAATCATTACAGCCAAGATAGTTGATCCAGGGAAGCGGTGTTTTCGGGGTGGTAATCACGTATTCGCGATTCGCATCATCGAAATAACCAAATTTCATAATGTAGTCTCCTTATATATAATTTTTCACGTTTATCATCATCTTAACGTTGTCCAAAAGAAAACGATTAAGTTGTTGTTATATTCTGAATTATACATAAAACATCCGAATAATGCAACTGGTAAATTGCCGAAAACTGCTATTAATTATTGTAAATTAAATGAATAACAGCAATCATGGTATGGAAAAGGTGAAAAAGTGGTAATTTAGTAAAAATTTAGTAAATCAAAGTAAAACATGTAAAAATGCTAAAAACGGACCTTTGGTTTATGTGAAATATTGCCAAAAATATCAATTTTGCATAATAAAAACGCAAAATGCTATTGCAAAAATATAAAAACTGTTATAACATTAAAACACGAAAACGATTAAGTATGTTTTTGCGCAAACACTCATCTGAAGGATGGTTGGGTTTAACAAAACATATGCCGAACTTCGGAACAGAGGGTAAGTAGTTATGGTATTAATGAAAGATATTGCGGCAGCTTGCGGAGTATCCATTGCAACTGTCAGTAAAGCACTGAACAATCACAGCGACATAGGCGAAGAAACCAAGGAGCATATCCGTAATGTTGCCAAGGAGATGGGATATTCACCGAACTCTGCGGCGAAGGCATTGAAAACAAACCGTACCTATAATATAGGTGTTGTTTTCTCCCATGAAGACCAGAGCGGTTTGACCCACGACTTTTTTGCTCATGTACTGGATAGCTTTAAGAATCACGCGGAGCAAAAAGGATATGACATCACCTTTATTAACAGCGGTAAGCATGAAATGCGGAAGATGTCCTATTTGGACCACTGCAGATATCGCGGATTTGACGGTGTGGCAGTGATTTGTGCGAACTTCTATGATTCGGAAGTAGAAGACCTGGTAAAGAGCGGAATTCCCGTAGTAACCGTTGACCATGTTTTTCATGACAGAATAGCAATTACATCTGATAACGTAAAGGGTATGCGAGATTTGCTTACTTATATATATGAACAGGGACACAGGAAGGTTGCCTACATTCACGGCGTTACCTCTTCCGTTTCCCAGGGCCGTTTAACCAGTTTTTATTATACGGCCGAAGAACTCGGAATGCATGTACCGGATGAATATGTTCTGGAAGCGGCGTACAGAGATACGAAGAAAGCTTATGAAATGACAGAGAAGCTTTTGGATTTACCGGATCCGCCCACCTGTATTTGTTATCCGGACGATTTTTCCGCATTCGGAGGAATGAATGCAATTAAAGAGCGAGGACTTTCCATACCGGAGGATATTTCCATCGCAGGTTATGACGGAATTAGAATCGGCAGACATTTGGAACCCCAGCTCACCACAATCCGTCAGGATACAGCTGAAATCGGACGACAGGCAGCAGAGAAGTTAGTCAGTCTGATTGAAAGACCGAAGAGCACCCTGATTGAACAGGTAGTAGTAGAAGGAATTCTGTTCAAAGGCAAATCAGTCGGCAAGAAATAGGCATTTACGGAAAATATTTTCCGTCAAACATAAATGCAAGAAACTAAATACCTATTATTAAGGGAGGACAAGAAACATGAAAAAGAAAATTGCTATGTTGCTTTGTGCAGTAATGGTAGTTACTTCTTTAGTAGGATGTGGCGCAAGCGCACCTGCAACAGAAGCACCTGCAACTGAAGAAGCACCCGCAGCAGAAGAAGCACCTGCAGCAGAAGAAGAAGCACCTGCAGCAGAAGAAG
>JAFZDQ010000022.1 GCA_017561085.1 Lachnospiraceae bacterium | reverse complement strand
CTTCGTGATACTGGCGGGACTTCTCTTCTCATCTGCATTATACTCACAAATCACCTGTCCCGTTGACGCCTCCATAAGTATGTAAGAAGGGGCTTCTACTCCGGATATCGCCGGCATCGTTATTTCCTTTGCATCAGAACTCTCTCCTGCATTTTCCGACCCTGTCCCGGCAAAAACATCCTCTGCCGCAACTACGTGAAGCGTATTCATAAATAGGAACATAACACAAAAAGCACAACATAATAATCTGATTAATCGTTTCTTCACAACCAAATCTCCCTCTATGGATTCTACTACCATATTATGCTGCCAAATTTCAAAAAAGAATTCGATTGTATACGCAATCTCACGCGCGCGCGCGGTGCCGTTTACGGCTGATTTCCTTTCCGCGAGCTGCTTCTGATTGAGATTGCGTCTTCGCGCAATCTCCGCGCGCGAGCGAGTCGCGAAGCGACAATTTCCTTTCCGCGAGCTGCGCAAAAAAAGACTCCGAAAAAACTTCGGAGTCTTCATTCTTACATTAGTTGTATTTACGTTTTCTTGCAGCTTCAGATTTTTTCTTACGTCTTACGCTGGGCTTTTCGTAGTGTTCTCTCTTACGAATTTCCTGCTGGATACCAGCTTTTGCGCAGCTTCTCTTGAAACGACGTAAAGCGCTATCTAAAGTCTCGTTCTCTTTTACGATTACGTTTGACATTCTTACACCTGACCTCCCTTCAGTCCCTTCAAGTTTCTTGACTGATTGGGTTTTTATTTATGCATCACAATATGCACAAGTTAGATTATAACACAAAATATCCGCAAGTCAACAATTATTTTGAAATAAACCTAAATTGGTGGCACTTAGCATATACTTATGCAAGCTGTCCTTCCAATACTTTGGCTGTTTCAGCAAGTGCAGCATCAATTCCCGCAGGATTCTTACCGCCGGCCTGTGCCATATTAGGACGTCCGCCGCCGCCACCGCCTACAAGGGCTGCAATTCCTTTAATCAGGTTTCCTGCATGTGCGCCCTGCTTCATTGCTGCATCGGTTGCCATAGCTACCATGTTTACTTTACCGTCAGCATCGGAAATCAGTACGATTACGCCTTCTCCGATTTTTGCCTTTAACTGGTCGCCTAAATCCCTAAGTCCGTTCATATCTACGCCGGATACTTTAGTTGCAAGCAATTTCACGCCCTTTACTTCTGCTACCTGATTCATAACATCACCAAGTGCATCCTTTGCTGCTTTGCTCTTTAAGGATTCGATTTCGGAAGACATAGTCTTCATTTCAGCCTGCATGGACTTAATCTTTTCGGAAAGGGTTGCAGGAGTTGCTTTCGCAGCACTTACTGCCTGCATGAAGTTCTCTTCCATTTCCTTGTAATATGCCATAACGTTGGCTCCGGTTAATGCTTCAATTCTTCTGACACCGGCAGCTACACCACTTTCGGATAAAATCTTGAAGAATGCGATATCTCCGGTATTCTTCACATGAGTACCGCCGCAAAGTTCCATAGAGAAATCACCCATGGATACAACCCTTACGCTTTCGCCGTACTTTTCACCAAACAGTGCCATAGCCCCCTTGTTCTTAGCATCTTCAATGCTCATTTCTTCGGTTACAACAGCAAGATTTGCAGCAATCTGTGCATTTACAATCTGTTCAACCTTTAAAATTTCTTCCGCAGTCATCGCCTGGGAATGGCTGAAGTCAAAACGGGTTCTTGCACTATCCTGATAGGAGCCCTGCTGTTCTACATGGTCACCTAACACTTCTTTTAATGCTTTCTGTAATAAGTGGGTTGCAGAATGATTCTTACAGGTACTCATTCTGTTCTCTGTATCTACGGAAAGGGTAGCTTTTTCTGAAACGCTTACACTTCCGGATACCACCTCACCAATATGTCCGATTCTGTCACCGGTCAGTTTCACGGTATCAAGAACCTTAAAGGAACCGTTTGCGGTAGTAATCACACCGGTATCGCCCTTCTGTCCGCCCATGGTCGCATAGAAAGGAGTAACAGGTACGATTAAGGTACCCTTCTGTCCTTCTGCCAGGGTGTTACAGATTTCTGTTTCGGAAATCAGTGCGGTAATTTCGCTTTCAACGGTCAACTTATCATAACCGTCAAATTCACTGGTAATTTCGGAAGAAAGTTCACCTGCAAGGTCAGCCCCTACATTTAACTTCGCAGAGAAGTTCTGGTTTTCTCTTGCTTTCTGTTTCTGTTCTTCCATCGCTTTTACAAAGCCCTCTTCATCTACCTTAAGTCCTTCTTCTTCTGCAAGTTCTACCGTAAGTTCGATAGGGAATCCGAAGGTATCATACAGATAAAATGCGCTCTTACCGTCGATTTCATCTTTTTCTTCTTTTCTCTTTGCTTCCAGAATCTTCTGGAATTCTTTCATACCGTTTTCAAGGGTACTTTCAAAACGCGCAATTTCCTTCTTCAGTTCTGTCAGGATATATTCCCTGTTCTTTACTAACAAAGGATAGCTTTCGTTATAAATTTCATCAATATAAAGACTTGCAACCTTCAGTAAATCTGCAGTAGCAAGCTTTAAGGTACGTCCGTGTCTTACGGCACGACGGATCAAACGGCGAAGCACGTAGCCGGCACCTGCATTGGAAGGAAGTAACTTCGCTTCATCACCGATTAACATTACGCTTGTACGGATATGGTCTGCTAAAATACGCATGGAACGTGTCATCTTCTCGTCTTCGTTGTATTTTAAGCCGGATACCTTTTCAATATAAGCAATTACCGGTGCAAAAAGATCAATCTGATATACATCCCTGCTTCCGTTTAAGAATGCCAAAATACGTTCCAGACCCCAACCGGTGTCTACATTCTTCTTTGCAAGGGGTGTCAGATGGCCGTCATGATGCTTTTCATACTGCATAAATACGTCATTACCAAGCTCGGTATATTTACCGCAGGAACAGCCCGGTCCGCAATCAGGACCACAGTCCGGTCTGTCAGCAATATAAAACATTTCGCTGTCAGGACCACAGGGGCCGTATTCAAGTCCCCACCAGTTGTCTTCTGCAGGTAAATAGTAAATATTTTCTTTCTTGAAGCCGGAAGCAATACGGTACTGTGCACCCTCTTCATCTCTGGGCGCATTTTCATCACCCTCAAATACGGTTGCTGCCAGGTGGTCGGCATCAAAGCCGAACACTTCCGTTAAAAGCTCGTAACTCCATTTGCAACGTTCTTCTTTAAAATAATCACCAAGGCTCCAGCTACCCATCATTTCAAAGAAGGTAACGTGGCTCTTGTCACCAACGGAATCAATATCATTGGTACGTACACAACCCTGTACATTGCAAAGTCTTGTACCCATAGGGTGCTTCTGGCCAAGCAAATAAGGCATCAGGGGCTGCATACCTGCTACATTGAAAAGTACGCCAGTGGAACCGTCAGAAACTAAGGAAACAGCTCCTACATCTTTATGTCCGCGGGCAATATAAAATTCTTTCCAGGTTTTTCTTAACTCATCTGATGTGAATTGTCTCATGTTCACCTATCTCCTTAATTAAAATGTGAATTTATCTGCAAAATAAGCATCCAAATCCGCAATGGCAACTCTCTCCTGTTCCATGGAATCACGGAATCTTACGGTTACACAGCCATCAGTTTCGGAATCAAAGTCATAGGTGATACAGAAAGGAGTACCGATTTCGTCCTGACGACGATATCTCTTACCGATATTACCTCTGTCATCAAATTCACAGTTATATTTCTTAGAAAGCTGTGCGAAAATCTTTTCAGCGCCTTCATTTAATTTCTTGGATAAAGGAAGCACACCAATCTTAACGGGTGCAAGTGCGGGATGGAAATGAAGTACGGTACGTACATCTCCTTCTCCGATTTCTTCTTCATCATAAGCAGCACAAAGGAATGCCAAAACCACACGGTCAGCACCAAGAGAAGGTTCTACTACGTAAGGAACGTATTTCACGTTCTTCTGGTCATCGAAATAAGTCATATCCTGTCCGGATACATTCTGATGCTGTGTTAAGTCGTAATCGGTTCTGTCAGCGATACCCCAAAGTTCGCCCCAGCCGAAGGGGAATAAGAACTCGATATCGGTGGTTGCTTTGGAATAGAAGGATAATTCTTCTTTGTCATGGTCACGTACACGCATTTCATCAGGCTTAATACCAAGTGTCTGTAACCAGTCAATACAGAACTGTTTCCAATATGCAAACCATTCAAGGTCTGTATCAGGTTCACAGAAGAACTCTAATTCCATCTGTTCAAATTCTCTGGTACGGAAGGTAAAGTTACCGGGTGTAATTTCATTACGGAAGGATTTACCGATCTGTCCGATACCGAAAGGAATTTTCTTACGTGAAGTTCTCTGTACATTTTTAAAGTTTACAAAGATACCCTGTGCTGTTTCGGGTCTTAAATATACAGTATTCTTTGCATCCTCGGTAACACCCTGGAAAGTCTTAAACATCAGGTTGAACTGACGGATATCTGTAAAGTTGTGCTTACCGCAGGTAGGACAGGGAACATTATGATCTTCGATAAATGCCTTCATCTGTTCCTGGGACCAGCCGTCGATGGAGCTTTCTAACGTAATGCCGTTTTCTGCTGCATAATCTTCAATCATCTTATCTGCTCTGAAACGTTCATGACATTCCTTACAATCCATTAAAGGATCGGAGAAACCGCCAAGATGTCCGGAAGCTACCCATGTCTGGGGATTCATCAAAATCGCACAGTCTACACCTACGTTGTAGGGGTTTTCCATAACGAACTTCTGCCACCATGCTTTCTTTACATTATTTTTCAGTTCTACACCGAGATTACCGTAATCCCATGTATTGGCAAGACCTCCGTAAATTTCGGAACCGGGATATACAAATCCTCTTGCTTTTGCCAGGGCAACGATTTTTTCCATTGTCTTTTCCATGATACTCACATACCTTTCATTTACTTATCTTTTTAACGATACATCACATAAGCCGTTTCGTCCGCTTCACCGCCAAATACAACCGTTTTTAAATTGGTTGAATAGATGGTGTTGTCGCTGACATAGGCTGCTTTTCCATTTAAAGTAACGGGTTCTTTCATATCTGTTATTAAAATCCGATACTCTTCCATGGCAAGCATATCTGACATACCGATGGTTTCTAATTCATCTTCCGTACTTGACAGTACTACATTTAAATCATAGCCGGCCTCCTGTGCCTCTTTGGCCGTGCCCACAAAAAATGTATTTCCGTGGAAATCCGCATAGTCCCCGGCTGTAGCAAACTTCATAACAACCGTGGCAAGGCCTTCTTCGACCATAACCTTTTCTACGGAAACGTTGCTGCCTCCTACGCCTATGTTGTATTCGGCAACCTCAGACAAAATCATCTGCTTCATCTCTTCCGCATCATAATAAGGCTTATCAAATTTTTCCACGATTTGGCAGGTAACTGTCCCATCCTTTGCAAGAAAAACGCTGTTCCCTTCCTCAGAATTCTCCAAGGTACACCCGCAAAGCCCCATAAAACTGAGCATAAGTGCAAGACAAAGACCTGCTTTCAAAAACATTTTCATCTTTCCGGACATTCTTTTAACCTTTCCTACGATTTACCCAATCCATTATATATGAGATAACTTCGTTTTTCAACATGGAATTTCAGTTATTTCATTCAGGATTTGCAGACTTTTCATTTTCCTGTCTATAAATCTGTGCCGGAAGCTATCGGCAATTTCCTTTAACTGCGAAAGCACGGCATCACTTACTGTAAAAGTATACAGCTTCTCCACCGGGCTTATCCGGATAAATTCCAGCGTATACAAAGTGGATTCCTGATAAGCACTCCCCTCCGGTATTCCTGGGTACTCTCCGGCAATGACCAGTGCCTTTATCTCAAATATGTAACGCACCAGACGGTTATCAAGTCCTGTGTGCATCAGTCCCCGGAGGGACTGGTACAAAAGCTTCAACACTTCCCGTTCATCGTTATTTTCCCGGGTATAATAATCTGCCAGTTCATTAAAATACATGCCGTAGCAGGCACCTTCATAGTCTCCTCTAAGGCCCTCGAAATAATTGCTGATCACAGCCTCCGAAATGGTATAGGATGTCCTTCCTGCAAACAGCTTAAACTCACCGAAGCAAAAAGGGTTGGTAGCGGCCAACAGACGGCTTCCCTGCTTACGCGCTCCCTTGGCAAAGGCAGCAATTTTTCCCCGTTCTTTGGTCAGCATCACAACTCTTCTGTCATATTCCCCGAAAGGTTCCGCTTTTAATATCATCCCCGTAACCGTGAAAAGTTCCTGCATCTGCTCCCTCTTTCCCATTTCCTGCTTTTATCGAAGCATTTTCCTTTTGTAACGTATTTCCGCCGGGTGCAAACCCGTTTGTTTGCATCCCGTCTCCGGCCTGCAACTTTTGACCGTTTTTGTAAGATAAGTAATCTTCCACACTTCCCGTCATCCAAAATTGCTGCCAGTGGTTTCTCTCGTTCATCGCAAATTCCCCCTAATGGTATCTTATGCTATTAGGGTTTACGATTTTCTTTTTTCTATTCGTATTCTTTGGGATTGTAACCAAAATTCTTCAGTAAAAAGTCACTGTCTCGCCAGTCCTTTTTCACCTTCACCCAAAGCTGGAGATTTACTTTGCTTTCCAGCATTTTTTCAATATCACGGCGGGCATTTGAGCCGATTTTTTTCAGCATGGCTCCCTGCTTGCCGATGATGATTCCCTTGTGGGAATCCCTCTCACAAATAATGGTAGCATCAATATCCACGATATCCCCGCGCCACTTCATCCGCTCGATGGTTACCGCGATTCCGTGGGGAATCTCCTCATCTAAGGTACGGAGTGCCTTTTCCCTAATCATTTCAGCTACAATCTGACGCTGGGGTTGGTCTGTAATGGTATCCTCATCATAAAAAGCAGGTCCGTAAGGAAGGTACTTCATGATACATTTAACCAGTTCCTGCGTATTGTCCTTTTTCAGGGCGGAAACCGGTACGATTTCATCAAAATCCATTTCCTTGCGGTAAGTATCAATAAACCCGAACAGTTCTTCCTTTTTCACGGTATCGATTTTGTTAATGACCAAAATCACCGGAATATTGGCTTTACGGAGCTGCTCCATGATGTGCTGCTCCCCTGCTCCGATATAATTGGTGGGTTCTACCAGCCAGCAAATCACATCCACTTCTTTTAGTGTACGTTCCGCGATGTTTACCATATAGTCGCCCAGTTTGTTTTTCGCTTTGTGAATACCGGGGGTGTCCACAAAAACAATCTGACCCTCCTCAGAGGTATAAACGGTCTGAATCCTGTTTCTGGTGGTCTGGGGCTTATGGGATGTAATTGCTATTTTTTGTCCGATAATACTGTTCATTAAGGTGGATTTGCCCACATTCGGTCTTCCGATTAAGGTAACAAATCCGGATTTGTGCCGGTTATTCATATCTGCTCCTTTATGCTGTCTTTTCTGTATTTACTGTTTTTCTGTATTTACAGTATTTTCCTGAGGGTTTGTATCTTCACTTGCAAAAGGCGTTCCCTTCTTATTTTTTTTGGTTTTCTTTTCTTTCGGTCCGTTTTCTTTCCGTCTCTTGCGGATTTTCAGTACCAGCTTCAGTACCAAAATCATAACGGTGATAATCACTGCCCATACAACCAGATAAGGAATACTGATAATAAAGTCAATGAAGAAATTCTTGATTCCGCGTCCCACATCATGCAGACTGGCTGCAAAACCGGTACGGATTTTATCGAAGGCGGACAGTTCTTTAACGGGCGTGTACTTAGCCACTTCTTCTATGTACAGATATACGGTACTGTAGGATACCTGATTCATCAGGGCTCTTAATCTGCTTTCCATGCTTTCCATCTGATACCGTACATCGGAAAGACGGCCTTCCAGCGCAATAATATCCTCTACCGTTTCTGCCTGTTCCAAAAGTTCAAGCAGTCTGTCATGCTCTACCTCCAGGGCTTCCTTCCGGCTGTTCATATCCACATATTCCAAGGTTACGTCCTTAACGTTTTCATTCCGGTTTACTACGTTGGAGACCTCAGATACGGTTGCCAGAAAAGTATTCAGCTGATCTGCCGGAATCCGCAGGGTCAGATTGGCATTTCTGTTGCCTGCCCCGTGATAATGACTGCCGTTATATACACTGCTGTTTTCCACATAACCGCCAAGCGCTTCTGTCTTTTCGGTAACCGTCTGCATCAGAACGTCGAAGGTTTCCGTTTCCACGGTCATATCTACATTTTTAATCAGCTTCCTATCTTCCGCCTTTACCTTGGGCGCATCTGACATGGAACCGCTCTCTGCTGCGGCTTCCTCCATGGGTTCTTCCACAATCGCCTCTTCCGGCATGGCATCAAAATAAATATCATCCGTAGCATAGTTCATAACACCAGCCGCAGGAGCTTCCGCTTCCGCAGCCGCTTCATACTTCGCAGAAGAAGCACCGCATCCTGCCAGCAACAGTGTCAAAACCATTATCAAACCAACCGTACGCATTTTTCTCTTTTTCATTCGTATTCCTCCCTTTTCCATGGGCCCTTTCGCATAGGAAAAGCGAAAAGCCCTACCTAAAGTATCTAGCGGAACAATTGCTCCACTTCCATAAATAAATCTTTATTCTCTTTGATTTTGTCCCCGTTTCCTACGACACAAAGACAATCGTCCTCCATAAAGGCCTCCACATAACGGTACAAACCGTTTAAGGTCTCTGCCGTGGTAGAAAGAAGCTCATCACGTTCCTTCTGTAATCGTTCCATGGTAAGGCCTGTCAGGTAACAGCCAAGAGAATAAGCCCCCTTGGCAGCAGGCGTCATAGGAGTATCAAGTTCACTCATGGCGCCGATGATAAACTGGGTAACAGTACGCTCATCCGCTTCAAAATTTTTGATATATTCCGCAGCCTGCTCATAAACCTCAATGGTCTTTTCCAAATTGGGGTCTCTGTAAGATACGAAATAACCGTCCCCGTTTTTGGAAAAATTACACATACATCCGTAGGCACCGCCTTTTACCCTTACCTGATTCCAGAGATACTCATAGCCCATCATCACCTTCAGTACCTTAAGAGCGCCTGTATAAGGCAGGCCTTTTTTGATAAAGTTACCTGCACGGCACACATACTGAATCTGTCCCGCTGTCATAAAGCCTTCGTTTTTCCTTGACAGGGCAGGTACTTCAAATACTTCCCCTGCTTCTTTCACAAACAGGTTTTCTGCAAGGGCCTGTACTTCTCCTTCTACTTTTGCCAAAATTTCCGGTGTGCCTGTTACATCCACCAGGAGATTATCTTTCCGGAAAATGCAGTTCATCAGCTTTTGTAAATTCGCGACAAGGCTTTCCTTTTCGCCGTCAAAGTTACCGTCAATCTTCTCTAAGAGACGATACTGGGGAATACCGCTTACCTGCTCCGTAACTGCTGCTGTCTTGGAAAAATAAGAAAGCGCACGGATAGCCGCAACCGTATGTCCCGCACCTGTCATGGATGCCTGCGTTCTGGATTTTCCTTCGCCGATTAATTCCCTGATTCTCTTTTCATCGGAGAAATCGGAGGTCAAAAGAATCTCCTTCATAAGCCCGAATGCTTTTGCGATATTTTCATATAATACCTTGGATTTCACTTCCAGTTTTAACTTAAATTCATCCAGATTATCCGCGTTTACATAGGTATTCATGCCAAAATGGATACCACCGGTATGAATATTCACTTCGTTAAACAGCTCACCGTAGGAATAATGCTCCGTATCCACCATCATCAGCACATTTTTCAAAATACCCACATAGGGAAGTAACTCCCCGGGTACCTTGGAAAGGTCAAATACCAGCTTCAGATAAGCAATCCCATTGGTAAATATATCATGATAAATAAGGGGAATGTCCCCCACGTTTCTTTCTTCATTGATAAAGGCCGTGGCTTCCTTTTTCATATCCTCTCTTTTCAAAAGAGGAATGGTTTCTAACGCTTCCTTGGAGCTTGGTTCCTCCTGATAAGCGGTAAGGGCTGCGGTCTCTTCCACAATCTTCTCAATTTCTTCTTTGGAAAGGCTCTCTTTATACGCTGCCAGCTTGTCTGCAAGAGCCTTGTCCTTTCTGGTGGTCAGTCCCGGCATGGGTTCTACCACCAAAAGACTCTTGTGGGTATTGTCAAGCATATAGGTCTGAATCAGTCCTTCGAAATAACCTGTCCCGATTTCTGCTTTCAATTCCTTGTAGGTGTCATTGGCTTCAATATGCATAAAGGGTGCCATATCGTCATACAGCCAGCTGTCTAACGCCTGCAGACCGTACATCAGTCCTTTAGGATAGGAACCAAAGTCACCTTCCCTGTATTTAAATTCAAAATAATTCACTGCAGCTCTTAAGGATTTTTCGGAGAGCCCGTTCTTTATCTGCTCCTTTAAAACCTCTTCAATGGTTTTCACAAATTCCTCTTTCCGCTCTGTGGAAGTATTCTTGGCAATCACGGAAAAGTACGGCTGCAAAATACCGTTTTCCATGGAACTGTATACATCCTTACCGATTCCTTTGTCTAAAAGAGCCTGTTTCACAGGTGCACCGGGTGCGGAACAAAGTACATAATCCAGGATATCCATAGCTACATAAAGCTTCTTATCAAGGCTGCTACCCATGGAAATATTGTAGGTAAGGTAGGTACTGTCTTCACAGCTGTCCTCTTCCATTACGGAATAAAATTTCTGCACTTCCTGCCTCTCTGCAAAGGGGTCCTGTGTGCGGATGGCAGAATCAATCTCCAGATACTCATACTTTCCTAAATAGGATTCATCCAAAAAGGTAAGATACTCCTGCGGGTCCATATTTCCGTAAAGATAAATATAACTGTTGGAAGGATGATAATATTTACCGTGGAAATCAAGGAACTCTTCATACGTAAGCTTGGGAATTACCTCAGGGTCACCGCCGGATTCAAGTCCGTAAGTAATGGACGGATAAAGGGAATTCATAATCTCCCGCTCCACCACATCATCCGGGGATGAGAAAGCCCCCTTCATTTCATTGTAAACCACGCCGTTAATGGTCAGCTTATCCGCTGCATCCTCTAACTCGTAATGCCAGCCCTCCTGCATGAAAATCTTCTTTTCCCTGTAAATATTAGGATAAAATACCGCATCCAAATAAACGTGAACCAGGTTTTTGAAGTCCTTGTCATTACAGCTGGCTACCGGATATACCGTCTTATCCGGATAGGTCATGGCATTTAAAAAGGTATTCAATGAGCCTTTCGCAAGTTCAATAAAAGGATCCTTTACCGGAAAGTTTTTGGAACCGCAAAGTACGGAATGCTCCAAAATATGGGCTACCCCGGTACTGTCCGTAGGGGGTGTCCGAAATCCGATATAAAACACCTTGTTTTCATCATCATTTAAAAGCAGGGCAACCTTAGCCCCTGTCTTTTTGTGCTTTAAGATAATTCCCTCCGAATTCAAATCGGATACGGTCCGCTGTTCCAATACTTCATATGCGGTCAGATTGGTAAATTTATTCATAATTAAATCGTCCTCTTCTTTCACTTTTATACACTAAATCCCATCATGGCAAGCTTAGATACGATGATTTCACGGATTATCATTCCGGACATCTTTTTCCTTGCCAGATTCATATCGGTAAGCTCCTTAAGGGAGAGTCTTTTCTCTACATAGATGCTCTTTTTCTTACCGAAAATATTCTTCTTTTCTTCCAGCACATTGACCTTCACTTTGATTTTCAGCTGGTCAAATACCTGATACAGAAAAGTTCCTTGCTCCAGATAATAAAACTGGCTTTCCAGGGAGGTATCCTTTTCCGCTTCCTTAAACACATAATGGGAAATAATTGCCTTTAATTTAAAGGGCACCATTTCCGCTTCCAAAAGTTCCCCGAAGGTATAACGTGCGCCCAGATACACTTTGCCGGTATCCTGCATCACATATTTAAAATCATTATCCTGTTGCATCATTTCATCGTTATTCCGTGTCATAGTTTCACCTGTTCATTTCATCATTTCTTCTTTCGCTGCAGCTTACGCTATCCTTAGCCACGCTCAATTCCTTCAATTCCGTCTCCGCTTAACCGAAGGGCATCCTCAATATATTTCCTGGACATACCGGTTTCTTCGGCAAGTTCCTCTACCGTCACCTTACGCTTTAATTCACCGGATAATTCCTCTGCCTTTTTGGCCACCTTATTGACCTTGTCCTCCATCTTCTTGTCCTGACGGGATACTTCTAACTGCTCACCGATGCTCTCTTCCATGGCATCCATCACCATTTTCATCAGCGCGCCTTCTGCTTCTGCAGCATTTTCCAAGGCACCTAACATGGTTACCCCTATGGTAAGTGCTACATTTCCTTCCCCGATTAAATCCTCAAGGTACACGCCCTGTCCGGTATAAAGCTTGGCAATTTCCATTACCTCCGGCAAATAAACACGAATCAGCATCTGCTGGGCATCCGGATCTCCTGCCATGGCAGATAAGGTACATGCTTCCTTTTCTCCGGCGGAAAGAGTGGGTAAAAAGGCCAGTTCCTTGCGGTACTCCTCCAGATAATCCATCTCTTCTCCCGTCAGGTAATCATCCAAATTAACGGGACTTCCGATTCCGATTTTATGCTGGTTTAAATAGTCGTAAACAAGGGCCATCTGTCCTTCATCAAAATGCAGACTTTCAAAGGCTTCCTCTACCTGTTCCTTCTCTACAAAGCCACCCTGGTCTTTGGCAAGCTTTCTGACTTCTTCTAATGTTTTTGCAAATAATATTTCCTGATTTACTGCCATCTTCTCTTCCTGCCTTATTCGTATTTTTTCACATGTGTATGGGTAAATAAATGATCCGGACAATAAGCATAACTGCCTTCACACTTGGAGCAATATCTGAAATCCAGTTCCGGATTGGTTTCATCCGTTCTCTTACAAACGGCACATTCATGTCTTCCGGGACGGACGCTCTTTGCGGTTTCTCTCTTAAACTCTGCACGCCGCTTCATTTGTACGGGGCTGATGCGGACTCTCCTTCTGCTTGTAAAGTAAAAAACAATAAAGTTTAACAGGGATGCCACGATTACCACCCGAAGCGGCACTGTAAGTACATCTCCCATTCCCATCACAAACTGCCATGCCAAAAGGCCCACATAAACCACGCCCATGTACTTCACCTTCACGGGAATGAGGAAGAACAAAAGCACCTGCATATCCGGGAAGGTACATGCAAAAGCAAGGAAAATGGACAAATTTACATAATAGGTTGTAAACATAACCGAAATAACGGAAAAATAAGACTCTGCCCCAAATGCCGCCAGTACATCCGCCTGGAACAAATAAGCATATCCCAGCACCAGAAACGCGCCAAGCACCGTAAAAAGCATGCCGGAAAACAGATACACATTCAACCTGTAGGTTCCCCATGTACGTTCCAATGTCATGCCCAGGGAATAATAAAAGTACAGCATAATGATGGTAAAAAGACCAAAACTCTCGGGCGGTACGATAATCCAGCTCACCAGTCTCCAAACCTGACCGTGAAAAACAATTTCATAAGGATTTAGGGTCAGATAAGAAAGAAACATAGGGTTAATCATCTGAATCAGATACCCGCAGATATAACACAAAATCAGTGCCAGCGATATATTTTTAATTGCATATTTCCCAAACTTCTTTTCAAATTTACTCATGGATCGCATCTTTCTAAAAACTTCCTTTCGGCAGATAGATATAGTTCTTTTTATTTTATCATTAGCATAAACAAAAGTAAACCAAAGCATAAAAATTTAAGAAATGAACAATTTCTTAACACTTTCTTAATGGTGCATTTTGTTGAAACAAGACTTTTACTGTCGTATAATTCCTAAAGTGCTTTTAACAATATAAATATACAAAAATTATTTAATAATATACAGTTAACGCACTTTTTATACATATTGTGAGGCGATTTTATGAATAAACAGTATTTTACATTGGGCATTGATATTGGTTCTACCACCGTGAAGATAGCGGTTTTGGATGAAGCAAAACGGTTGCTTTTTTCCGATTACGAAAGGCACTATGCCAATATCCGTGAAACCTTGGCATATCTTCTTCGAAAAGCCCACGAATCCTTGGGTAATCTTACCGTCCATCCCATGATTACCGGTTCCGGCGGCTTAGCACTGGCAGACCATCTTAAAATTCCTTTCAGCCAGGAGGTTATCTCTGTTGCTACTGCCCTGCAGGCATTTGCGCCCCGCACCGACGTGGCCATTGAGCTGGGCGGCGAAGATGCCAAAATCATCTACTTTGAAGGCGGGAATGTGGAACAGCGTATGAACGGCATCTGTGCCGGCGGTACCGGTTCTTTTATTGACCAGATGGCATCCCTTTTAATGACAGATGCCTCCGGACTGAATGAATACGCCAAAAACTATCGTTCTTTATATACCATCGCTGCCAGATGCGGCGTGTTTGCCAAAACAGATATCCAGCCCCTGATTAACGAAGGGGCAACCAAAGAGGACTTGTCCGCATCCATCTTCCAGGCCGTGGTAAACCAGACCATAAGCGGGCTTGCCTGCGGAAAACCCATTCGCGGCCATGTGGCATTTTTAGGCGGTCCCCTGCACTTTTTGTCGGAACTGAAAAAAGCCTTCATCCGCACCTTAAACCTGGATGAAGAACATATCATTGATTTGGATTATTCCCACCTCTTTGCCGCAATGGGCAGTGCTTTAAATGCCAAAGAAGAGGTTTCTTTTTCCATGGAGGAATTATTAGGTAAACTTTCCGAAGACTTTAAGCTGGCGTTTGAGGTTGCCCGCATGGAGCCTTTATTTGCCACGGAAAACGACTATGAAGAATTTAAAGTGCGTCACAGCAGACATCATATTGTAACCGAAGAACTTTCTTCTTATACCGGAAACTGCTTCCTGGGCATTGATGCGGGAAGTACCACCACTAAGGTTGCATTGGTTTCGGAAGAAGGAAAGCTTCTTTACTCTTTTTATGACAGCAACGACGGCAGTCCCTTAAAAACTGCCATCCGCTCCCTGAAGGAAATCTACACCTCACTGCCGGATAGTGCCCATCTGGTACGGGCCTGCTCCACCGGCTACGGGGAAGCACTGATGAAGGCTGCTTTTCTCTTAGATGACGGGGAAGTGGAAACCGTTGCCCACTACTATGCCGCTGCCTTCTTTAATCCCGACGTGGATTGTATCTTAGATATCGGCGGTCAGGATATGAAGTGCATTAAAATCAAGAACCGGACGGTAGACAGCGTCCAGTTAAATGAAGCCTGCTCTTCCGGCTGCGGTTCCTTTATTGAAACCTTTGCCAAATCCTTAAATTACAGCGTGGAGGACTTTGCCTACGCGGCCCTGTTTGCCGAAAATCCCATTGACCTTGGCACCAGATGTACCGTATTTATGAATTCCAAGGTAAAACAGGCGCAAAAGGAAGGCGCAAGTGTTTCTGATATTTCAGCAGGACTTGCTTATTCCGTTATCAAAAATGCGCTGTTTAAAGTAATCAAAGTATCTACCGCCGCAGAACTTGGTAAAAATATCGTCGTTCAGGGCGGAACCTTCTACAACGATGCCGTCCTTAGAAGTTTTGAAAAAATCGCAGGTTGCGAAGCCATCCGTCCCGATATCGCCGGTATTATGGGAGCTTTCGGTGCGGCCCTGATTGCCAGAGAACGCTATCAGGAAGGCTATGAAACCACCATGCTTTCCTTTGAAAAGATTAATGCCCTGCAATTTGAAACCTCCATGGCCAAATGCAAAGGCTGTACCAACAACTGCCGTCTGACGGTAAATAAATTTTCCGGCGGACGCCAGTATATATCCGGAAACCGTTGCGAACGGGGGATCGGCAAACAAAAAAACCAAAATGCCGTGCCCAATTTATTTGATTATAAATTAAAGCGTTACTTTGATTATGAACCCCTCCCTGCCGATGAGGCTGTAAGGGGTACTGTCGGTATTCCCAGAGTCCTTAACATGTACGAGAACTATCCCTTCTGGGCCACCTTTTTCCGGGAATTAAAGTATCGCGTGGTACTCTCTCCCGTATCAAACAGAAAGATTTATGAGCTGGGGATAGAATCCATTCCCAGTGAATCGGAATGTTACCCCGCCAAACTGGCACACGGACACGTAAAATGGCTGATTCACCAAAAAGTGGATTTCATCTTCTACCCTGCTGTTTTTTATGAGCGTAATGAATTTAAGGAAGCCAACAATCACTACAACTGTCCTATTGTTACGTCCTACAGCGAGAATATTAAAAATAACATGGAAGAAATCGGAAATGGTGAAGTGCTTCTGCGCAATCCCTTCCTGTCCTTCCGCGATATCAAAACCGTTACCGACGCACTGGTAAAGGAATTTCGTGAACTTCCCGCGGCGGAAGTTATGAAGGCTGCCACCCTTGCTTACGAAGAATTATCCGCAGCCAGACTCTCCATGCAGCAAAAAGGGGAAGAAGTTCTCTCCTACTTAAAAGAAACAGGCAAAAGAGGCATTGTTCTTGCCGGCAGACCCTATCACATTGACCCGGAAATCAACCATGGTATTCCAGAGCTGATTAATTCCTATGATATTGCGGTTCTGACGGAGGACTCCATTTCTCACCTGGCAGCGCCGGAGCGTCCCCTTATCGTCTCCGACCAGTGGATGTACCATTCCAGACTTTATGCTGCCGCAAGCTATGTAAAAACTGTGGACAATCTTGACCTTATCCAGTTAAATTCCTTTGGCTGCGGTCTGGATGCGGTTACCACGGACCAGGTAAACGATATTCTTTCCGGCTCCGGTAAGATTTACACCTGTTTAAAAATTGATGAGGTTAATAACTTAGGCGCTGCCCGCATCAGAATCCGTTCTCTTTTATCTGCTATTTCCGTCCGGGAAAAGAAGAAAAAAGAGCGTACCATAAATTCCAGTGCCATCGAAAAGGTCGTTTTCACGAAACAAATGCGGAAGGATTACACCATCCTTTGTCCCCAGATGTCACCCATTCATTTTGATTTGTTGGAGCCTGCCTTTCATGCCTGCGGTTATCA
The DNA here is from genome assembly GCA_017561085.1 of Lachnospiraceae bacterium. Lineage (GTDB taxonomy): Bacteria > Bacillota > Clostridia > Lachnospirales > Lachnospiraceae > Suilimivivens. The sequence continues at coordinate 23,239 of JAFZDQ010000022.1, read as the reverse complement.
TTTTGAAGTTCTTAAAAACGACAACAAGCGGGCTGTGGACGTGGGCCTTCAGTATGTCAATAATGATGCCTGCTACCCTTCCTTATTGGTAGTCGGTCAGTTGATGGATGCTCTGTTATCCGGTAAATATGATTTAAATAAAACTGCGGTAATTATGACCCAGACAGGGGGCGGTTGCCGTGCTACCAATTATGTCGGTTTCATCAGACGTGCCCTGCAAAAAGCAGGCATGCCCCAGATTCCCGTCATTTCCTTAAACCTTGGCGGCATTGAAACCAATCCCGGCTTTCAGATTAATGCAGAACTATTTTTCAAAGCGGCTTACGCTGCCGTATTTGGTGATATTTTCATGCGCTGCGTATACCGCATGCGTCCTTATGAAAAAGAAAAAGGCAGTACCGATGCCCTTCACCAAAAATGGCTGAGAAAGTGTCAGTCCTTTTTAACCAAGAGGCATTTGGACTTCTTTACCTTCCGGAAAATGTGCCGAGATATCATCGCAGACTTTGATAAACTCCCCATCACGGAAGAAAAGAAACCAAGAGTCGGTATCGTCGGGGAAATCCTTGTAAAATTTGCCCCTGCAGCCAATAACTATCTGGTAGATTTGTTAGAGTCTGAAGGTGCGGAAGCGGTAGTTCCCGATCTTCTTGACTTTTTACTCTACTGCTTCTACAACCAGATTTATAAAGCAGATGAATTGGGCTGCCGCAAAAAAACTGCCTTCTTAAGCCGTCTTGGTATATGGGCACTGGAGTTTTTAAGAGGCAGTGCTACCAAAGCCTTTAAAAAGAGCAAACATTTCACGGAAAATATCGGTATTTATCAAATTGCGGAATATGCAAAGCCCATTGTTTCCATCGGTAACCAAACCGGGGAAGGCTGGTTCTTAACCGGCGAAATGGTGGAACTGATTCACAGCGGTGTTAACAACATTGTCTGTACCCAGCCTTTTGGCTGTCTTCCCAACCATGTAGTAGGAAAAGGCGTTATCAAGGAACTGAGAAAGCACTATCCTCTCAGCAATATCGTTGCCATTGACTACGACCCGGGTGCCAGTGAGGTAAACCAGTTAAACCGAATCAAGCTGATGCTCTCTACTGCCCAAAAGAACCTGCCTTAAATTCTTTTGCTTTCGCCTCTTTGATATGGTATGATATTTTTTGTCAAACGGGAGGTATGAAACAATGATTAAAGCAGAAATTAACGAAATCAAACGATTATTCACACCATCCAACTGCTCCATTACCAGAATTTGCGGTTGTTACGTGGATGGTGAAAAAAATAAAAAAACCACCTTTAAGGAAGCCTTTTTATCTCTTCCCGAGGAGGAAATCTTTAAGTATTTTGACTTACTTAGAAAGAACCTTTCAGGTACCGTGGGAAAGAATCTTTTAAACATGGAATTTACCACCGAAATGGAGGCGGAAGGAAGCGGTCATTCCTTTTTAATGCGCCTTCGGGAAACCAAATTAAAGGATGATGCCCTGGTGGATGAATTTTATGACAGAATCATTAACACCTATGAATTTGTAGGTAACTACCTGATTCTCTTAATTCACGATGCCTATGATGTTCCCGGTAAAACCACAGACGGTCTTACCATGGATGACGCTTCCGATACGGTTTTTGAGTATATTATGTGCTGTATCTGTCCGGTAGCACTCTCCAAGCCCGGTTTAAGCTATCATGCAGAAACCAATGAATTCCATGACCGCATCAGGGACTGGGTGGTAAATATGCCGGATGCCGGTTTCCTGTTCCCGGCCTTTAATGACCGTTGTACCGATATTCACAGCATCCTTTATTACAACAAGGACTCCGAAGAGCCCCACAGTGAGCTTGCGGAACAGATTTTAGGTTGTACTCTCCCCCTCTCCGCCGGCGGTCAGAAGGAAACCTTCCAGGCCATCATCGAAGAAACCCTTGGGGAAGAATGTGACTACGAAATCATTAAGAATATCCATGAAAATCTTACGGAAATGATTGAAGAACACAAGGAAATTCCCGAGTCGCTTACCATCGATAAGAAGGAAGTCAAAACTCTCCTTGAAAAAAGCGGTGTGGAAGAAGAAAAGCTGATGGAATTTGATAAGTTATACGATGCTACCGTAGGTGAAAAGCAGTCCCTGCTTGTTAATAATGTGGCTAATACCAGAACCTTCGAAGTTAAGACCCCTGATGTGGTGGTTAAGGTCAATCCGGAGCGTGCAGACTTAGTGAACACCATGACTGTAGACGGTAAACGTTGTCTGGTTATTGAAATCAGTGACCATGTGGAAGTAAACGGCATTAATGTGCGGATGCATACCGAACAATAACCGCTCCCTCTTTTCATCAAAGAAATAAAGTCTTTAAAGCTAAAAAGCCGGTGCACTTGCACCGGCTTTCCTTAATTACTTACAATCACTTACAATTACTTAATTGCTTACATTTACACTTCTTACTTTTTCATATCCTCGAACAAATCCCGATACCACTGCAGGGATTCTACATAAGCTTCATAAACCTTGTTCATATCAATGTTTTTCAGTACCATCTGTCTGGAAACTTCCTGCCAGTTGGCATTTTCATACTGAAGTACGAAATCAAGTACGGATGCAAACTTTCCATCCTTGTTTACAAGTGCTTCCCTGATATCACCGGAAACCTTCACCATATCAAGTGCTTCTGCCATGGGTTTGTCCAAAATAATATCCAGTACGGAAAACAGTCCCATCAGGAACAGCTCGGAAGAATGAATTGCCTTTTCAAATACAGGTGCGAGATTTTCTGCAAACTTCGCACGAAGCAGGGACAATCTCATTACTTCACTGGGCTTATCCACACAAAGTTCATGTGCTACTGCCGTATTAATCCATTTCTTCAGTTCCTTCTGACCAAGCATCGCTGCCGCATGTCTGATGGAAGTAATTTCTGAGTTCACCGCCATACGGTTTACCATCTTCAAAAGGGAAATAACAAGTGCGGTATCCCTTCCGATTACATCTGCCGCCTTGGTCAGCTCAAAGTCCGCATCATTCACCAGATTTAACAGCTCAATATAGTTGATTTTCAGCGGGGAAACATCATTCGCACCCTTGGTAACGGGGGTACGGAAAAACTCGCCTTCATAAAGGGAATAGCCGCCCTTTTGTCTTAACTCATCATAAATTTCCTGATTACCGATATTTCCGGCACATAACTTAATGTTAGGATAAACATTGCTGAAATAAACCGTTGCTTTGGTAATGTCAATCTTCTTATGATCCAATAAAATATAATCCGTCAAAAGCAGGATTTCACGGTATTTTTCAAAATTGGCAACCGCAAGTTTACGCATGGCAAGCTTAAATCCCGCCTCTTTTAACTGTTTCAGACGGTTTACGTACATCTCGTCTGGTGTAACGGTATTGTCTAACAAAAGAACGATTTTAGAGCAATCCATCTCCTCGCACTGCTTTTCAATATCAGAAAAAACGGAAATATTATTTACTTCCACAAATACTTCCTTGCCGCCGGTAAGACAATCAATTCCTACCCTGCTCAAAATATCTAATCCCGGAATATTGACCGCCCCGTCATTTTTACCGGTTCCCAAAAGACTCGGATTTAACAAAAAATTTCTGGATTGTGCAAATAATGAATATGCACTTACTGTCATTGTTTCGTCAAACAACGGAATTAATGTTACAAGCATAATACCTCTCCTCTCAATACCCTTATATTAATCTCTGTCCATTGATCATAAGTCTGAAATCCAGTCCCAATTTTTCGGAAGCCTTCCTGCAAAGAATCATGCGGTTTAAGAAAATTTCAAAATAATCCATAACCGAACACATCTTCGTCTCAATGGTAAGCTGCAGTTCAATATGGGAGCCCTTTTCAATAATCACTTCGCTTTCCTTCACGGAATAATTTACTCTGTCATGAATATCAAAGGTGGCAAAATCCTGGTTTCTGACTCTAGTATATCTGACATCCGTCTTATCTGCAATAATTAATGCTGCCGCTATGGGATTTACCGGAAAAGCCGTAGATTCATCATGGTTTCCGATGGCCGTAATAATGGTTGCAATATCCTCCGGTTCCGCGCCCATACGGTCCAAAATACGGAAGGCCATAACTGCTCCCGACTGTGCATGATCCACACGGTTAACCACGTTTCCGATATCATGTAAATATCCCGCAATACAAGCCAGTTCCGCTTCTCTTTCACTGTAACCCAAGGTAAGTAAAATCTGACCTGCCAGCTGTGCCACACGGGTTACATGGGCAAAACTATGCTCTGTATAACCTAACGCAATTAACGTCTCATCCGCTTTTTGAATGTATGTTTTTACTACCTCATCCTGCATTACCTGTTCAAATGTAATTCCCATAATCCACCTCTTATCTGTATGTTATAAATTTTGAATTAACCGTACATAAAACTGTACCGTCTTTATTAATGTCGTAACCGGAATTCTTTCATTATTACCGTGAATCATCCCACGTTCTTCCTTAGATAGTGCCATGGCCGAAAACTTATATATTTTGTCCGTAATCCTGCCGTAATATCCGGAATCCGAACATGCCATCATCAAATAAGGAGATACGATGGCATCCGGCCATGTGGTATGAATCACCTGCTTTAACACCTCCCATTGGGGACAGGATGTATCCGAATAGCCGGATTCATACATGGCATGCTGTACTGTTATTTCTATCTTGTCGTTTGCAATTACCTTTTTCAAATAGTTAACAGCATATTCCGGTGTATCTTCGCCCAGGAGCCGGAGATTCAGCCCTGCCGTTGCCACAGGCGGCAAAACATTAAATGCCTTACTTCCCTTCATACGGGTCACGGCACAGGTGGTACGCATCAGTGCATTCATTTCCCCACCGGCCATTTTACAGTAGGCATTTAAAAGAGGCTGAAAACACCAAAGGTTTGCAAAAATAATTTTCATCCCGAAGTTTGAATGTCTGCCCAGGGTATTAAACAGCTCCTTTACCGGCCTTACAAACTGGGAACGGAACGGTTTTTGCTCAATCCGTACAATGGCACGTGACAACTGCCCCAGAACGGAATGTGTGGGCGGCGTAGAGGCATGCCCTCCGTCGCTCTTTAGGGACAATTCCACATTCATGCTGCGCTTTTCACCAATGCCCACTACGGCACAGGGTCTTTTCACACCGGGAAATACATTTTCAACCACCGCACCGCCTTCATCCAGTACAAATGCGGGTTTGATTCCGTTCTCCTCCATATAGGAAACAATAGAAGGACAACTTCCGCCCTCTACTTCCTCATCTCCCGTAAAGGAAAGATAGATATCATTCTCCGGTACAAAGCCCTGCTCCAAAAGCTGCTCCATGGCTTCAAAAATACCGCACAACGTTCCTTTGGTATCCAAGGTACCGCGGCCCCAGATATAACCATCCTCAACAAGTCCCGAAAAAGCCGGTCTGTCCCAGTCCTTTTCTTCTACCGGTACCACATCATAATGTGCCATCAGTACCGAAGGTTCCTTCGCACTTTTCCCTTTTAAGCAATATAAAAGTCCGGTATCTCCAAGTCTTAGCCGACTACATTTCTGATGGACAAGGGGAAACCTTTCCGAAAGCAGTTCCCGGAATTTTTCAAACTCTTCCTGATCAACATCACTTCTATCCTGATAAGAAACGGTTCTGATGCGGATCATATCAGACATGTCTCTTACAATTTTTTCTTCTTTAACAGCGATATCACCCGAAATGATTTCCGGTTCCGGATACGGCCTGAACAAAAGCGCCCTCACCAGGATAACCGTCAAAAACAATACGACCGCCATTAAAATCAAATATACGACCATTTATGTAACCTCACTTTTTATCTGCAAACATTATAACAGATTTTTTCTGTCACTTGAAGTAAAAAAAGATTCAAAATTCATATCTTTATGAATTCCGAATCTTTTCTTTTAGAAATTATGTATTTTTAATCACAATCTGTTCAATAATATCGGCTGCTCTTTCACACAAATCACAGCAGTTTTCAAGACTTTCGTAGATGGCCTTATGACCGATTAATACCTTACTTTCGGTTTCGGTGCCAAACAACGTATGCATTGCTTCCAAATAGACTTCGTCTGCTTCGCTTTCAATGGTATTTACCTCAATCAGCTTCTTACGCAGATTTTCCGGTTTCTTGAAATTCTTTAATTCCTTTGCGGCTTCATACAAAGCTTTTACGCAGCGGTTAATGATTTGGGAAAGTTCCGGTGCCATAGCCGGCAACTTTTCAATCCGGAACATATAAAAGTCTAACACCACTTCATCCAGCGCGTCTGTCACCTCATCAATAATCTGTACCAGACGGAGAATATCCTCCTGGTCAATGGGCGTAATAAATTCCGCCGAAAGCCTTGTTAAGATGTCATGATGAATTTCATCCGCCTTATGCTCGATGGTATGCATTTTTTCTCTTTGGGACTGCAGGTTCGAAGCTGCATAATTGCACAGTATTTCCTGTAAGTATTCCGATGCCTGCACACAATACTCCACCTGTTGTTCCACTAATTTAAAATAGTCGTTTCTGATTTTCGCCATTTTCGCATCTCCTTATCCTTATGCAAATATCATTAAAAAGAGTTTTGCCATTACATATCCTAAAATACCGCATCCCGGGAATGTACAAATCCAGGTTAAAACAAGTTCCTTTACCACACTCCAGTTTACATTACTCATCCTTCTGGCAGCCCCGACACCCATAATTGCGGTTGTTTTGGTGTGGGTGGTACTTACCGGAATACCGGTCAGGGAAGATAACAACAAGCAGCCTGTAGCCGATAAATCAGCCGCAAATCCCTGATAGGGTTTTAATTTCACCATATCCATTCCCACGGATTTGATAATCCGATAGCCGCCGATGGACGTGCCAAGTCCCATAATGACCGAACATAGTACCATAAGCCATATCGGAACCACAAAGGTAGATGTATCTGCCTGTCCGTTGGCAAATGCCGCTCCCAAAAGAAAGATTGCCATAAACTTCTGTCCGTCCTGTGCGCCATGCATAAATGCCATTGCCGCTCCGCCTGCAATCTGCGCCCCGGAGAAAAAGCGTTCCGACTTCATACGGTTTTGGTTTCTAAACAAAAAGGTTGTAGCCTTGGCAGAAACAAATCCCATGAAAAATCCCAGTATCGTGGAAAGAAAGATTCCATAAATAACCTTCATCCACTCCGCTGCGTTAATCCCCGCAAAGCTGTTCTGAATCGCTACTGCCGCTCCCGAAATACCGGCAATCAGCGCATGGCTTTCACTGGTAGGTATTCCGAAATACCAGGCTGCAGTGGCCCAGATTACAATTGCTGCCATTGCCGCACAAAGGGCAATTAACGACAGCCTTGCATCGCCGCCGAAATCTACCATATTGTAGATTGTCATTGCTACGGAGGCATTGATTGCCGTCATGATAAATACGCCGAAAAAATTAAACACGGCAGCCATTATAATTGCTTTCCGTACCCCAATGGCCCTTGTAGAAACACAAGTTGCTATTGCATTCGGTGCATCTGTCCATCCGTTTACCAAAATGACGCCAAGTGTCAGCAACGTAGACACAAACAACATGGGGCTCTGCATCATTTGGCTTATAAAGTCAAACATTGACATACTCTTACCTCTTCTTTTCCGCTGTATTTACTCATCCTTTTTAATAAGATTATTTTATAATATCTGCGGGAAAAAATCAGCCGTTTTGCCGTTAAGCATTTGTTAAAATGTACAGATTCATACATAAAAAAAGGACGTTTTCCACAAAGAAAACGTCCTAATCTTATTCATTATCATCATGCCGGAAACTAAGCATTAATCTTTCTTCTTACCCATTTTGGCCATAATCCATACAAAAAGCATGATTACGATCAAGGCAACAAAGATTCCTAACATACCTTTGCCCATAATTTCCAACGCCTGCATTACTGTTTCGCTCATATAAATATCTCCCTTCTTCTCTTCTTATAAAAACTGAGATACAAGACTGATTACCAGACCACCGGCTACTACAGATGCAATCTGCCCTGCTACGTTAGAACCTGCAGCATGCATAATCAGGATATTGCTGGGGTCATCCTGAAGTGCCAGTTTCTGTACTACACGTGAAGACATGGGGAATGCGGAAATACCGCAACCACCAATCATAGGGTTAATTTTCTTCTTGCGGAACAAGTTCAGGAACTTAACAAATAAACAACCGCCAATGGTATCCATTACGAATGCAAACAGACCGATTACCATGATTAACAGGGTTTCAACTGCAACGAAATCTTCAGCCTTCATACTGAAAGAAATGGTAATACCAAGTAATAATGTAATCAGGTTTGCAAGCTGATTCTGTGCTGTTTCAGACATGGTTCCGAGAACGCCGCATTCACGGATCAGGTTACCAAACATTAAAAAGCCAACCAATGCTACGGACTGAGGTGCTACAAGACCAACAATCATGGTAACTGCAATCGGGAAAATAATTCTCATTGTTTTGGAAACAGATTCAGGTCTGTATTCCATATGTATCTGTCTTTCCTTTTTGGTCGTAACAAGCTTGATTGCCATAGGCTGTACAATGGGTACCAATGCCATGTAGGAGTAAGCAGCAACCGCAATTGCACCTACATATTTAGACTTAAGTACCTGTGATACCAAAATAGCCGTAGGACCGTCAGCTGCACCGATAATACCGATGGAAGCAGCATCCTTAATATCAAATCCTAACAATGCTGCTAAGAGAATCGCGGCAAAAATACCGAACTGTGCCGCAGCACCGAATAAAAACATACTGGGGTTAGACAAAAGCGGACCAAAGTCAATCATGGCACCGATTCCGATAAACAACAAAATAGGCATCGCTTCGGAAGCTTCAATACCAACTTCAAATAACCACTGAATAATACCATGTGCTTCAATACCGCCAACGCTCTGGTTCAAAACACCTGACAAAGGCAGGTTTACAAGAATTGCACCAAATCCCATGGGAAGTAATAAAGAAGGCTCATATTCTTTCTTAATTGCGAGCCAGATTAACGCAATACCAATCGCATACATAACGATTGCTTTCCAGCCGCCACCGCTAATGTCAGCTAAGGCTCTTACGCCCTCCAATAAATAATCCATAATAGTTCCTCCTTAGAATATTCTATTCTCTGTCAATTCATACTCGGTAAGTATATCACAACATTTCTTTTTTTACTATAGGAAAATCTGTTAAAATATTGCTAATAATACTCCCTGTTTTAACTCAAAATTACTTCATTTTTCTTGTGATGAATTTTGCCGTTTCGCCGCCAAGCATGGGAATAAATGCAAGGATGAGCGCTACTGACATTTCATCTAAAGTAAGGGGCACGGTGCTGAATACGGGATTTAAGAACGGCACGTAAATACTTGCAAACATAAATACCATGGACAACAGTACACACTTATTCAGATAACCGTTTTCAAACACCTTCATCTTAAATACAAATGTATTTTCGGAACGTGCGGAATAAGCTCTTAAAAGTTCGCCAAGTACCAAGGTTAAGAAGCAGGCTGTTCTTGCCACATCCAAATCATGATGTACAAAGAATCCGTAAGCAAAGGATCCTAAGGTACCAAGGGCAAGTGCCAGGCTCTGTACCACTACGGCTACTGTCATTTTACCGTTTACAATGGGTTCGGAAGGGTCTCTCGGCTTTCGGTCCATAATCCCTGCTTCTTCTTTTTCCATACCAAGGGCAAATGCCGGGAAGGCATCGGTAATCAGATTAATGGACAACAGCTGGATTGCCACAAGAGGTTCGTCAAAGCCAATCAGCATCGCAAAGAATAAAACCAGGATTTCCCCGATATTACAGGAAAGAAGAAATCCAACTACTTTACGGATATTTGCATAAATGGTACGGCCTTCTGCTACTGCGCTTACAATACTTGCAAAATTATCATCCGTCAGAATCATATCTGCTGCTTCTTTGGATACGTCCGTACCCGTAATTCCCATGGCAACGCCGATGTCAGCATGCTTTAAGGAAGGAGCATCATTCACACCGTCACCTGTCATGGCCGCAATGTTTCCGTTTTCCCGGACAGCATCCACAAGACGGACCTTATGTTCCGGAGAAACTCTGGCGAAAATGCTCGTTGTTTTTACACATTCACGAAGCGCTTCATCACTCATTTCGTTAATTTCACGGCCTTCTACGGTACGTTCACTTTCAATTCCAAGTTGTGCACCGATTGCGCCGGCCGTAATCTTATGGTCACCGGTAATCATCTTAACCTGAATGCCGGCTTTCTTACATACTGCTACTGCATTCTTTGCTTCCTCTCTGGGCGGGTCAATCATACCCATGAGACCTACAAAGATTAAATCATTTTCCATTGTAAGGTCTACAACCGCCTTATCTGCTACGCGGTATGCAACACCGATTACACGAAGCGCTTCTTCCGCAAATGCCTGGTTCTTTGCAAGAATTTCTTCGCGCTTTGCATCGCTAAGGGCTTCTACCTGTCCGTCAAGCTCAATACTCACACAACGGCGAAGTAATTCGTCCGGTGCACCCTTTGTATACATAATAATCTTACCATCCATTTCATGATAAGTTGACATAAGCTTTCTGTCGGAATCGAAAGGAATTTCCTGGATACGGGGATATTTCTTTTCCCATTCATCCTTTTCTATGGACAACTTATGGGCAAGTACAACCATAGCTCCTTCTGTAGGATCGCCGATGATGGTTTCTTTTTCAGGATTGTATGTAGCATCGTTACAAAGAAGACCGCCTTCTACTACCTTCTTCACATCAGCTGCTGCAGGATTACCGATTACATCGGTTACGTTACCTACCGGGCTGTAACCGGTTCCGCTTACATCAAAAGTATCTTTCCCATTGTATAATTTCTGAATGGTCATCTTATTCTGGGTTAAAGTACCGGTCTTATCAGAACAGATAACAGTGGTACTGCCAAGCGTTTCAACTGCGCTTAAGCGTTTGATAATGGCATTACACTTTACCATCTTCTGCATACCCATAGCAAGCACTACCGTTACAACTACGGTAAGACCTTCCGGAATTGCTGCAACTGCAAGGGATACGGAAAGCATGAAAATGTCAAAGAACGGCATACCACGTAATAGACCAAGCAGGAAAATTACGCCACAAACCACAAGACACACGGTTCCTAATACTTTTCCAAGGCTGTCTAATTTCTTCTGAAGAGGTGTGGTTTCATCTTCCACATCATTGAGCATATCTGCAATGTTACCCATCTGTGTCTGCATACCGATATCGGTAATGATTCCCTTACCGCGGCCATAGGTCACAACCGTTCCCATATAGGCACAATTGATTCTGTCTCCCAGAGAGGCATCTTCTGCCAGAATCACATCTGCATCCTTTTCTACCGGAACGGATTCTCCCGTAAGGGCAGCCTCATCTACCTTCATATTCACCACTTCAATCAGACGTACATCAGCAGGAATATAGTCTCCTGCCTCCATCACCGCGATATCTCCCGGTACAACATCCGTGGAAGCCACTTCCACAATCTGTCCGCCACGAAGGACCTTTGCATGGGGACTTGCCATCTCTTTTAATGCTTTCAATGCATTACTAGCCTTATTCTCCTGATAAACGCCAAGAAACGTATTTAAGATTACAATGGCAATAATGATAATACCCTCCAGGGTTTCTCCCAAAATCACCGAAATCACCGCTGCGATAATCAGGATAATCACCATATAATCCTTTAACTGCTCAAGGGCCATTTCAAAGATTGATTTTTCTTTGCCGCCCTCCAGACGGTTTTTACCGTATTTTTCACTGCGCTTTTGTGCTTCTTCATTTGTCAGACCGACCGCCGTATTTACATTTAATTCTTTCGCGGTATCGGCAACAGATTGAACAAAATAATTCTTCACGTCTTTTCCCTCCTGTTGTTATTTCCATCTCCTAAAAAGCAATTTGAAACAAAAATTATGCTAACAAACTTAAATGAAAAATGCCACGCTTTTTTACCGCGGAATTGGTTTCTTAACGCTGTATTTATACCAACGGGACAGAATTCTTAACATGGTATTTATAACACCAAAAATCTGCTTTGAAAACAAAAAAACTCCGGTTTTCCAAACAGACGGAAAACCGGAGTTTCTTTGAGCAATTCTTTATTTTTTAAATGGTTATTTTCGTCCACTTCCCCTGCTTAAACCGGATGGACGCAAACAGATACCGGGAAATCTGGTCTCCCAGTACGCCAAGCCAGATTCCTACGATTCCAAAACCAAGCACATAGCCGCCGATATAGGAAACTGCCGTACGTACAAGGGTAACGCTGATCATGGAAGCAATTGCCGTATACAAGGTATCTCCCGCGCCACGCAGACATCCCATATAGATTACCTGACTGATTTGGAAAACCACCACGAAGATAATCACACGCATGATACTCACACCGGTACTTACAATCTCAGCTTCCTCAAAAAACAGTCCCATCAAAAGACGCGCTCCCGCAAAATAAACCACTGCCAGAATCACGGATAAAATCATCCCCATTCGCTTACAGATACCGCCGTATTCCCTGGCCAGTTTTTCATCTCCCGCTCCCAGGCTCCGTCCGATCAGCGCAACCGCCGCAGCCTGCAAACCATCCCCAAAGGAAAAGGAAAGTCCCATAATATTCATGCCAACCTGATGGGCCGCCATGGCGCCCATTCCCTGACTTGCCGCCATTACTGCCGTCAGCATGAAGCCGATTCTCATCAGCAGCTGTTCAAAAAACACACTGTATCCTACTTTTACCATATTTGCAAAGGTCGAAAAAGCCGGTTTAATCTTCTCTGAAATAATATAGGGGATACTGACAAAACCGTCTTTATCCATAACAGAGCAGATACTCATGATGCAGGCAACCACCGTACCAAGCACCGTTGCCAGGGCCGCACCTTTGATTCCAAGGGCCGGAAAACCGAACTTTCCGCCGATTAACAAATAATTAAAAAGCATATTCACGAGATTGGATGTGACATTGGTACGCATGGTAATTTTGGTTTTACCGGCACCTCTCTGGGCGGAATTAATGCCCATTTGGATACAGTTAAAAATCATGCCGCCCATAATGATTCTGAAATAAAGAACCGCCGAATCATGGGTTTCCGGCGTGGAGCCGCAAATACGGATAATTCCGTCTGCAAAAACCACCAGTAAGGTACTTAATACTACTGCCGCAATCACGATAAAAATTAAAGATGTATATAAAATTCTGTTTGCTTCATCCTTACGCTCTTCACCCCTTCTTCTGGCTACCAAGGCAGAGATTGCCACATTGGTTGCAAAAAACAGGGACAGTCCTACGAATTTCGGCTGCGTGGTAAGCCCTACCGCTGCCACCGCGTAAGCCCCCAGGGAACTTACCATAAAAGAGTCCACAAGGCCCGTAAATGCCACAAAAAATGATTCTATAATCGCCGGCCAGGCCATTCCGATTGCCGTCTTTACATTTTGCTTCTCAAATTTCATATTTGACCTCCAAAAAAGTCCACCCATAACAGATGGACTTTTTCATTATATAAAATTCAATTCTATTGTACAACACCATTTCCTTCTCTGGTCCAAATAATTTTTTGATTGACCATGGTGTCAATATCCATTCCGATGATGGCAGATGCTCTTGCTTTGGCCACGCCTTCGTTGGGGGTTCCCAAATTCTTGTAAATATGATAAGCAGGCTTTTTATTGCCGGCCAAATCTACCAGTCCCATTGCCAAATGACTCTGCATTTCATGGGCATCGTCTGTCTGTCTGAAGAGAATAAAGGAATCCACATCCGGCAGGGATGCTGCCTTTAAATAGCCGTATGCCACGCTGGCTTCCTGGGCTTCATACCCAAAGCTTGAGGTATATCCGATTTCTGCAAGGGAAATACTTCTCACCTGTCCCGCAGGATTCAAAAAGTGCGGTTGCTGCAGATACCCGATCAGAATATCAATATTCTGCATGGTAATATAAGGTGTGGTAATATCATTTTTCACCCAGACTGCAGGACCGTTCCATGCATAAGGATCATATAACGGGGAATTGTACGGATGGAAAGAAATACTCCAGTCGATATTCCCCTCACGGACCATGTAGTAGTTAAACTGATCCAGATACTCCCTCGCTAAAAAGCTGCCGGGATTGGATTTTCTGTTCCATTCCTGGTCGATGGAGTTATAAATCCACACATTGGCATTCATTCCTTTCATTTCATTGTAAAGGATACGGAATGCTTTTACATAAGTATTTACATTTAAATCAAGGGAGGAAGAATTCAGATACCACCAGGAGGTTCTGGCATTGACTTCATTTCCCAAAATCCAGTTGTCAATCTGTCCGCATCCGGCTTTTCCGGAGTAACGCTGTCCCAAAAAGGCGCCGATTGCCTTTAAGTGATTCGTGCCGCCTGCTTCTGCCACATTCAGTGCATAGCCGGGACAGGATGCACCTCTTGCTGCAGGATGAATCAAATCTTTGGCATAAGGTCCCACACCGCAATTCAGTAATACCATGGTAACCTGAATACCGCTTTGGTTAAACTGACGTACCAGATTGTCATATCCGGCAATCACGCCGCCGTCAAAGTAATAAACCTGTCCGTTATAACCAAAGGGAATGGCTCCCGGTACGGAAGCATCTGAGCAAATATCATCAAGACGCATATTGTAAGCCACCTGCTTAACGCCAAGTTCCTTTATTTCGCCACTGGTAAGCCTTGCCGCATCCGGTAAAATTCCTTTAATCCCCACATTCATTCTGGGTGTTGTATAAGCTGCAACGGCTTCCGGATTGGTGATATAGTGTTCATTACTTACCTGCACCATACTGCCGCCCTGTTTCACCGCAACAAGGAATTTACAGCTTAAATTGGATTCCGGTGTATTGTAATTAAGCGGAAAAGCCGCCGTCACATCTGCGCCTTTATCTACCACTGCCACTACCCGTCCTCTGGGGCCGTCCTGGTAAACCTCATCCGCATATACATAAAACTTACCGTCATCACTGCCGGGCACGCTTGCACTCTGCATACGCATCACTACATTGCCGCCGGAAATCTGACAGGATACGATGGAAACCGTTCTTCCGGACGCTTCTACCGTCATCCCGTTATAAGAACATGCCAAAAGTACAACCGTAAGCAGCACCGCCAATATTCTTTTTCCGATATTACAAACCATTCTTCTCGTTTTCATTAAAAATCCCCCGTGTTTATCAGAATATTTCCGTAACGAATTCAACCTCTTTAAGCTGATCCAGTGCCTCAATTACCAAGTCATGATTGACTTTTTTACCAAGGTCAATATCCAGTCCCAGCAGAATAGTTTCATCGCTCTTTTTCTTTTCAATTTCGGTAATACGGTATCCGTTTCCCCTTAAGTAAGTAACTACATTTTTGGCTCCTTCATTGCCGGAAACCTCTACCTTCACCTGAAGGTAACGGTTATGCTGCATCTGCTTTCGGCTAAAGCCTGCCATCATTTTAATCACGATCATAATCAGTGCAAAGGTAATGATGGAAGAAAATATATAACCGGAACCGATGGAAATTCCCAGCACCGCCGTAGTCCATAAGGTAGCCGCAGTGGTCAGGCCTTTGATATGGCTTCTGCCGGTAACAACAATGGTGCCGACGCCCAAAAAACCGATTCCGTTAATAACGCCCTGGGCAAGTCTTACAGGGTCTCCCGTTCCGTATATCATCACGCACCGCATGTCCACAATCTGCGCCAGCGCCGCTCCGAGACAAACCAGCATAAAGGTCCTAAGCCCCGCCGCATGCTTGGTGGCACCTCTTTCCAATCCGATAATGCCTCCCATCACCGTAGCCGTTACAAGCCGCAGTGCTACCGAAACAGCATTTAATTCCTCCAAATATTGCCATACATGTAATAAATTATCCATAACAAGTCCTTCTCATCCGTAATTTGGTATTTCTCTGCTTTTTTGTATTTTATTACATTCATTTTATCATAAATGACAATATTCTTCAAACAAATAACAATCCGGTTACTTCCTGCGGAACAGATAATAAGTTAAGTCCGCACCCAAAATCTGATAATCCCGTTCACAAACCAGTTCATACTTCTCCCAAATTTCCTCCGGATAGGTATTTCTGGCCAGTACAAAAGAGGTCTGTCCCTCTTTGATATATCGTGTTTGCTCAAGGGCAACCTCATCAAATCCATGTACCGCATTGGACTGAAAATAACGGCAGGTAGGCATGATATCCGCCATGGTATAGAGGCCCGCGTCCAGACAGCCGATGTTAAGCAGCGTAGGATTTTCTTCTTCTTTTACAATTTCCGTAAATTCATATAAAAACAAGTTCTCTTTGTCCTGCTTTTGATATTCCGTATTCATGGACAGCATCCGGGCTGTACAAAGGCTGAAAAGAAGCACTGCCGCAAGGGCCCCAAATCGCACCTTCTTTTGGCACAATAGATTCCTTTTCAGTATCTTTTTCACGAGAAATACTATGCCCTGTGCAATACATAAAAAACCCGGAACAGACAAAACGGTTAAAGGCAGGGAATAATAAAATAATGTGGTTCCGCCTACGTAAATTCCCAAAAACAAAAAGCCGAACAAGGCATAAAGATTGATTTTTTCGTACCATCTGTATTTCCTCGAAAACAGCAGGTACACAAAACCGGCTATCATCGGCAGGAAATAAACCGCATTATCCCAAATAAGCCAATACAGTATCTTGGCAAGGTTATAAAGCTTTTCTCCCAAAGAAACCTTTTCCACATAAAAATCACTGTACAGGAACACGTTACAATATACATAACACTGATACCAGTCATCCAGTGCCCCGTGGATACCGAAATAGAAAAGCCAGGGAACTGCAGGGGTAACCATGCCCGCCAGGAAAATAAAACAGTTCCGGATACTGCCCTTCCAGTTTTTCCTATTCAGGTTCATCAGGGCAATCATTCCCATAAAAGCAAAATAAAAGCCCAGTCCTGTATACTTAACTGTCATAATACAGCCTGCCATGATACCGCACAAAAATACGGTCTTAACGGACATATTTTTCGGATATTCTTCTTTAAAATACTTCGCGGAAATGTACAATCCTACCGCCATAAAGGGCAGACAAAACTCTTCCGCACTGCCGCCCCAGTAAAAGCTTTTGGAAACCGTAATACCAAGGGCCAGTAAAACCACCGCAAAAAGGGAGGTAAACATCCCTGCATACAGCCGGCCGAACCGGTACGCCGCCGTCAAAACAACCGACAATGCCAGCACTTCCAAAAGAAAAACGCCATGAAAGGTTGTGTTCGAAAGCAAATAACCGATTCCGTAAAGGAAATAAAGAAGCGGCCCCTTCTGGTCAAACAAATCCCGGTAAATCACGCCGCCGTTCATCATCAGTTTCCCCATGGAAAAATAGCTGTTGGCATCATCCCAATTATTAAAACAGTATAAAAATGAGGATCTGCTGCAAAGCAGTAAAAAACAAAATGCCGTGACAGCACAAATCACTATACTGATTATCGTTTCATTCTTGCATCGTTTCATATCGCACTCTCCCATAATTAGACATTTTATTATAAAGCAATAAAATGAACCGAAAATTAACTTTTTCACGTTCAAAAACGCTTTTTATCCTAAAACTTAATTTTCAGTTAATAATTATGGTATAGTATTTTGAAGTATATAGATTTACTTACGGAGGTGACCGGTTTGTTCCAAATACTGGTTGTGGAAGACGACGCAAATACCGCGAAATTTCTAAAACTGATTTTAACCCAGGCAGGCTATCATGTCCTTTTGTCCGAAAACGGCAAAGAAGCACTGAAGGTTACGGACAAAAACTATATTGACCTGATTTTACTGGATGTAATGATGCCTGAAATGGATGGCTATGAATTCACCCAGTGTCTGCGCTCTTGCGGCGATAATACGCCTATTCTGATGCTGACTGCCAAGCAGCTTCCGGAGGATAAATGCAAAGGCTTTATCCTGGGTGTGGATGATTATGTAACCAAACCCATCCACGAGGAAGAAATTCTGCTCCGGATCCGTGCAATCCTGCGCAGAAGCCAGATTGCCAACGAACAAAAGCTCCATATCGGCAAAATCATGCTGGATTACAATTCTCTTACCGTAAAGCGTGAAGACGAAAGCTATACCCTGCCCCAGAAGGAGTTTTATCTTTTATATAAACTGCTCTCCTATCCGGACAAAATATTTACACGTATCCAGCTTATGGATGAAATCTGGGGAATGAGTTCGGAGACCGTGGACACCACCATTAATGTCCATATTACAAGGCTCAGAAGACGTTTTGAGAACTGGCCGGAATTTGAAATCAAAGCCATTCGCGGAATCGGCTATAAGGCGGTGATTCATCAAAATGACTAAGAAAAATCAAACAGAAAACGATAATTTCCCGAAACTTAAGCTGGCACTGATTATTGCCGTTACGATTTTTGTTATCATGCTTTTTACTGCCCTGCTTACTTATGGCAGTATGCAGTTATTAATCAAGTTTGAAGCTCTCGATTTCGGCTATCCCCTTCTTCCGGTATTTTTATTTGATATCATCAGTATCCTGGTGGGTACCTTTGCTGCCGTTCTGATTTGTAAAAAGCTTCTGGCACCACTAAATACCATTATTGATGCCACGGAAGCAATCACAGGTGGCGACTACTCCACAAGGCTCCCCTTTGATGATACCAACGTTTATGAATATGCTGTTTTGGGCGACAAATTCAACCGCATGGCGGAGGAATTAAGCAGTCTGGAAATGCTTAGAAATGATTTTATCAATAACTTTTCCCACGAATTTAATACGCCCATCAACTCCATTCAGGGATTTGCAACGTTATTAAAGCATGGAAACTTATCCCCCGAAGAGGAACAGGATTATATCGACCGGATTATTGCCAGCAGTGACAGACTTTCCACTTTGGCCGTGAATGTACTGCATTTATCCAAGATTGAACAACAGACCATCTTAACCAATAAAACAAGAATCAATATTACCGAGCAGCTCCGACGTATGATTGTTCTGCTCAGCATCCGCTGGGAGCCGAAGGATATTGAATTTGATTTTGACTGTCCCGAATATTATCTGACGGGAAATGAAGAATTTCTGGAGCATCTTTGGTTAAACCTTTTGGACAATGCCATTAAATACTCTCCTGTGGGAAGTACCATTGATATCCGCATTACGAAATCAGAGAAGCAGCTGCAAATATTAATCAGAGATCACGGCAAAGGAATTGCTCCCGATGCACTTCCCTTTATCTTTGATAAATTCTACCGTTCCAAGTCCTCCAGAGCCGTTCCCGGAACAGGCCTGGGACTTACCATTGCCCATAAGGTTGCTACGCTGCATCGGGGCACCATAGAAGTAGACTCTGCCCCCGGAAAAGGCACGGCCTTTACGGTAACCTTACCGGTTGCATAAATAACGCACAATAAATAAAGAAACCTTACCTAACAGTATGTAATCATCTGTCCGGTAAGGTTTTTATTTACTTAATTTCCACTTAAAACATTGGTTATTTGCGTCTTGGCATTCTGTATTGATACCACATCCGGCAACATTACATAGGACGTTTTTCCCGGTATTGAATAAGTCGTTTTTCGCGCTCCGCTTCCGCCTACGCCAATAGATGAAATTGACCACTGTGCCATATCACTAAGCTGCATACGTACCAAAGAAGCCATCTTTTCACGGGACATATTGGTCGCAAAAGAGCCGGATACACTATTCATCACATCCGCATAATTATATAAAATCGACGCGGATGTACATTTATTCAGTACTGCTTTTATAACCTCCATCTGATGATTTCCTCTGGATAGGTCACCACCTGATACATTATATCTTTCCCTCGCAAAAGCAAGCGCTTCTATGCCGCTCATATGATTCATTCCTTGTGAAAATGCAAAAGCATCGCCTACTGTAAAGGAAGCATCCGAATAAACATCCACACCTCCTAATGCATCTACGATATTCACAAAACCCGTAAAATTAAGTCTTGCATAATACTGAACATCCACACCATACAGCATTTCTAATGTATTTACCGAACAATCGATTCCATAAATGCCGGCATGGGTTAATTTATCTTTTTGTCCCTTTGCAACCGAAAGCGGAACATAATAATCACGAGGGGTTGACACTAACAATACCTTTTTCGTATTGGTATTCACTACTGCCAATATGTTCACATCACTTCTGGATTTTGAAGAAACACTTCCCCAGGTATCCACTCCGCTGATATACATGACAAAAGCCCCTTCAGGAACTTCCGTCATATCCTGACTTACCAAACTGTCCCAATCTACAAATTCAGGTTCCTCAACAAGTTCCATCGTAACAGTTTCAGTTGCTATACCACTTTGCGGTACATTTATTTCATTTTCCATTCCCACTGTTTGGTCGGCAACATCGTCAGGTTTCTCAGTATCTTCTTTCTGCTTATTCCAATCGTTTTTGGCAGGATTCTCTTTACTTGGTGATTCCTTTTCCATTTGCACGGTTTCCACTGATGTTTCCAATATCTTTACTTCTTGTGCAAACCATTCATAGCCTTCAATTTCCGAAATCAATCCGGCATAGGCATCATTCATAAGCAAAACAGCCACTTCACCTTGTCTTAACGCATCTGCAGCCGAAAACATATCTCCATATTCATGTATCGTTCCGGAAAGGTTGTTATCTTTTTGCAGTTTCTTTAAAACACTTGAAACTGCCTCACTACTTTGACCGCTTACAATGCCGATTTCTTCATTCGCCATATCTTGCAGACTTTCTGATTGCTCATCCTTCAATACATATGCGGAAATTGCTTCTGTTTCTGTCACAATCTCTGTAATATCACGAATCATTTTGGTGGTATGATGCAGTACGGATATTCCGTAAATACAGACTGCGAGTATCACTATCTCCGATACAATCGCAACCCATAAACATATCCTTTTTTTCTTTTTCTGTAACCACAACAGCAGAAAATAAATTCCACTAAACAACACTGCCATCAATATAAGCAAACCGACCGGCAACATCGCTGTCTTGACTACATATATGTATAATACAATTGTTGTAACCAGTGCCAATAACCATAACAGATATCGAAATGCACATTTACTATCTTTAACCATTTAAAACTCGTCCTATTAATTCTTTCGCTGTATTTATGTCACTTTCATTCGGAATCATTACATAAGACTTGGAATTAGGCGTAGAATAAGTCCTCTCTTTACCATTGCTACCGGTGACCGCAAAAGTCTGTACAGTCCATTCACGTCCATCCACCATCTGATTGGCAACCAGTGATGCAATCAATTCTGTCGGCATATTAGTTCGGAACATATCAGTTAATTGTTCCATAATTGCAGGATAATTCATCAAAAATTCCGGACTGCATGCCTTTTTAGCCATAGCTTGTACCATAGCCATCTGATTGCGTCCTCTTTGATTATCTCCGTCTACGAATGATTTACGCTCTCGCACAAATGCTAATGCTTCCAACCCATTTAAATGATTATAGCCTTTCACATAATGCTTAATAGGATCTACCGTAAATTCCTGTTCCGAATATACATCTACGCCGCCTACAGCATTGATAATTGCTTCAAATCCAGAGAAATTCATACGCACATAATAGTCAATGTTTACTCCATACAGATTGGCTAATGTACCCATTGAATTTTCCACACCATATAATCCTGCATGGGTAAGCTTGTCCTTTAAGTCTGTACTAATGGGCATTTGTACATAATAATCTCTCGGTGTATTAATTAATTGAACCTGACGGGTTCTGGTATTTACTGCCGCAAGAATATTTACGTCACTTCTGCTCTTAGTATCTGTCCAACCCCAAACATCGATTCCACTGAAATATACTACAAAACAATCTTTATCTATATTGGGAGCTACTATAGGACCCTGAGGAGGTGCCACTTCCGGTGTAGGACTCTCTGTAGGCTCAATTGTAGCCTCTTCTACGGGCTCAACAGTCTCCTCCGGTGTCGGTTCCGGTTCCTGTGTTTCTTCCGGAGCATCCGGTGTCGTATTTTCCTCTGAAGCACGCAATTCCTCCGGTTCTTCTGCATTAGGAGATTCTGTTTCCTTGTCGTCCGATACTTCTTCCGACAAGGAAACAGAGTTCTGAGGAGTTAGGAGATTATCCTTTTCTTCTGCAATTGGATGTATATCCACATGAGGAATATCTACTTTTTCTCTTCCACAACCTGTAAGAATGCATAACAAAAGAACTATGCAGGTTAAGATTGTGAGGGTAGATTTTTTGAAATTGGTCTTCTGTTTATTCATGGTTACTCCTACTAAGTTCTTTCTCCGCACACTCTAATGCTACTTCTATTACCTGGTGCATATCAAAGTATTTATACATACCAAGACGTCCACCAAATATCACTCTGTCCCGCTCTTCTGCTAATTTTTTATATCTGTCAAATAATTCATTATTTTTTGCATCATTCATAGGATAGTAGGGTTCATTCCCCTTCTTCCATGTAGCAGGATATTCTCTAGTAATAATCGTCTTTGGATTATATGTACCATTCTGACAACCAAACTCAAAATGCTTATGCTCAATAATTCGCGTATAAGGAATTTCGTACTCAGTATAATTTACTACAGCATTTCCTTGATAGTTTTCTTCTTCCAGTACTTCTGTTTCGAAACGCAGACTCCGATACTCAAGTTCTCCGTAACAATAATCAAAAAATTCATCTATCATGCCGGTAAACACAATTTTTTCAGCACAATTATCCCACTCTGAACGGTTATCAAAATAATCCGTATTCAGCCTTACTTCAATTCCTTCAAGCATTCTCTCTATAATTTGCGTATAACCGCCAATAGGAATTCCCTGATAAGTATCATTAAAATAATTATTGTCATAGGTCATACGTACAGGTAATCTTTTGATAATAAAGGCCGGAAGTTCTTTAGCACGCTTGCCCCACTGTTTCTCTGTGTAGCCTTTCACCAGTTTCTCATAAATATCTCTTCCGACTAAACTGATGGCTTGTTCTTCCAAATTTTGAGGTTCACTAATTCCAGCATCTTCAATCTGTTCTTTAATCTTTGCTTTTGCTTCAGCCGGAGTTACAACTCCCCACATTTTACTGAACGTATTCATGTTAAAGGGCATATTGTATAATTCTGTCTTGTATCGGGCAACCGGCGAATTCGTATAGCGGTTAAATTCAGCAAATTGTTGCACGTAATCCCACACCTT
>JAFZDQ010000021.1 GCA_017561085.1 Lachnospiraceae bacterium | reverse complement strand
TGGAGCATTCAATCATCGAAAAGAATAAAGACTATTGGAATGACCATGCTGATTATTGGTTTGGAACGACAGCATTGCCGCAATATGGCGTGAAATTTGTTACGGAAGATGATTTGCATTTATTTGGTGATGTCTCCGGGAAAAAGCTGTTGGAAATTTGTTGCGGAAGCGGACATTCCCTGAAATATCACGCGGACAGAGGCGCGGAAGAGCTTTGGGGCGTGGATTTATCTCAAAAGCAGCTGGATAATGCCAAAACCTACTTGGCGGAAAACGGCTACGAAGCGAAACTGATTTGTGCACCCATGGAAGAAGAGTTGGATGTGCCAAAAGAGTATTTTGATTACGTGTATTCCATCTATGGCATCGGCTGGACCACGGATTTACAGGGAACCTTTGATAAGATAGCATCTTATTTGAAGAAAGACGGCATCTTTACCTTTAGCTGGCATCATACCCTGCACTATTGCGTGGCATGGTCCTGTGAAGAGCGAAAAGACGTGATAGAAGATGGAAAGCTGGTGTTTCACAAGAGTTATTTTGATGAAAGTTATTTTAAGATGCCGGTGCACGATAGCGAAATCGTGCTTTGTAACCGAAAAATATCAACCTATGTCAATGCCTTGGCGAAGGCGGGATTTGTAATCGAGCAAATGATAGAGCAAAATGATCCGGCAGTCATGGAAGCGGAAGGAACAGACGATAAGAGTCGGAAGGCCAAGATGGTGCCTATTTCGGTTTGTTTTAAAGCCAGAAAATTATAAGTTTTTATTAGGAAGAAATAAGAGGAACCAAGTAATGTTAGAAATAAAGTTTTATGACAGCATAGAAGATTCTTTATTGGCATTTGCAGTAATCATTGCCAGAACAGGTGGCAAATGGGTCCTTTGTAAACACAAGGAAAGAGATACCTTTGAGGTGCCTGGCGGACATCGGGAAGAGGGAGAGACCATTTTAGAGACGGCAAAAAGAGAACTGTGGGAAGAAAGCGGAGCGCTTGATTTTGCCATAGAGCAGGTTTGTGCTTACTCCGTCAAAGGAAAAACCCGGATTAATGAAACGGTTGATACTATTTCATACGGAATGCTATATGTGGCGGAAATTACCTCCTTTGAGGCGGAGCTCCATAGTGAAATTGAGAAAATTTGGATCACGGACACGTTGCCGGACAACTGGACCTATCCGCTGATTCAGCCGAAGCTTTTGGAAGAAGCGAAGAGAAGAGGATATTTATAGATTTTATCTATGAATGTATTTGGGTGCTTCGTTTGACAAACCCATAGCAGAAACAGTACAATAATAGAGTAATTTTGTATTTCCTTTTGAAGCGAGGATATATAGTAATGACTACGAAAGAAGAAGGTTACAGGGGTAATTGCATAGGGGTGAAGGGGGCTGCTATATCCTTTGAGAAAAACAGCTTTGATTTGTTGCGCCTTTATGCGGCATTTGCAGTAATGTTTTTGCATTTTACCAGCTTTTATTTCATGTATGCAGAGAAAAGCAATCCGGCGATAGTAGGCATTCGTGAAAGTGTTTTATGTTTTCACGGAGTTATCATTTTGTTTGTCATGAGCGGTTTTTTAAATGCAGCATCCTATGATAAAACGGAAAACGGAAAAGTCTTTTTGAAAAAGAAGCTGGTGCGTCTATATCCGGAACTGTGGGTATGTACACTTGTAAATTTATGTGTTGTAAGTATTTTGGTATGGGAATTATTAGATGGCGGAATGATAGTTTGGCTGATTACGCAATTTTTCGGAATTTCCATTACGCCTTCGTGTCTTGAGCCGTTCGGAACAGGCAGTGTAAACGGTTCTTTATGGACCGTATTTGTAGAATTGCAGTTATATGTAGTTACGGCATTTGGGTATAAATATTTAAAACGGCTTTCCGTTTGTAAATGGGTAATTGTTTTGGCGATGGCATTAGCTGCCAATCTTGTGACGGAATACATCACATTGGGATTGCCCGAAGTAATACAAAAGGCGATAGGAAGAACCTTTATACCCTACGTTATTTGGTATTTGGCAGGCGTTTTCTGCTATTGTCAGCGGGAAGTTCTTCTTCCCCTATTGAAAAAATATTGTGTTTTGCTGCTTATTTTGTATGGTGCGTTGTACCGGATAGACTTTCTGAAAAATGGTTTCTATTGCGGAATGATAACCAGCGTATTATTCCCGTTTGTGGTAATCGGCGCAGCATATGCACTACCCAAAATCCGATTGAAAAAGGATATATCATATGGGATGTTTTTGTACCATTGGATAGTTATCAATGTTTTCGTACATTTTGATATCTATAAAAAGTTACATTGGGCAGTGGCCCTGTTGATTTTTGTAGCGGTATCCGTGATTTTGGGATGGCTTTCCACAATACTTGTGGGTGAGGTGGTGAAAAACTACTGTAAAAACCGGCAGAAAGCCGTTCAATAATAGGATGAGTCAGTAAGGGAGACAAGAATTGTTAAAGAACATTGTATTTGAAGATGAGCATATCATCGTAGCCTATAAACCGGCGGGAATCGCCACCCAGACGGCGCGCCTCGGGCAGCAGGATATGGTCAGTGAGCTGAAAAATTATCTGGCGAAGAAGCCTGAGAATAAAGGAAAAGGAGCGCCTTACTTAGGATTGGTGCATCGCCTGGACCAGCCCGTAGCAGGAATTTTGGCATTTGCCAAAACAAAGCAGGCGGCGGCTTCCTTAAGTAAACAGATTACAGACGGAACGTTCCATAAATATTACTATGCCCTTGTGTTTGGAGGTACCCCCAAGGAGCAGGATATTTTAGAAGATTATCTTAGCAAAGACTCTAAAACCAACATGTCCAACGTAGTAAGCAAAGACCACCCTGATGCGAAATGCGCAAAGCTTCACTATCAGTGGAAGGAAACTTTGATGGTGGTAGAGGAGGCTGCGGAGGCTTCTTTGGTGGAGGTGGAGCTTTTTACGGGCAGACATCATCAGATCCGTGTGCAGATGGCGCACGCAGGCATGCCCCTTTTAGGCGACAGTAAGTACGGAACGGAAGCATCCAAGGAATTCAGTAAAAACATTGGTTGCCGCAATGTGGCATTATGTGCCTGCCGTCTTGTGTTTCAACATCCAAAAACCGGCAAAATGATTGATTTCACCAAAAAACCTGAGGATGAAATCTTTTTACCGTTCTTGGGATAAGGGGCACGTATTCACATTTTCAGGCGTGAAAGCACTGTATCAAATACACATATTTTTCTTAGAATTACCCATACTAGCCTTAGGGCGGTACCGGCGGATTTATTACTCAAATCCGTCCGCTGTCGTCGCAAGAAAAGGGCGGGATGGGTGATTTTTTTATGAATAAATTCGGGTTAAAAGACCATCAAAAAAAATATTTCTATGTGGGTGGGATTATCCTGTCGGTGTATTTGTTTTTAAAGTATATCAGTCCGGTGGTTTCTCCCTTTTTACTGGCATTTTTGATTGCGGGAGGGCTTTGCAGACTGACGCGGAAAGTTGCAGGACCAAGGAAAAAATCCCTTTTGGCGGGATTTCTGCTGGTGCTTTTTGTGAGCCTGTTTGCCATCCTTTTATGGGCAGTGACCGGATTATTAATTGAAAAAGGCGGTGATTTGGCGATAAAAATGCCTTACTTTGAAGAGGACCTTTGCCGGCTTCTTACGGACTGCTGCGACAGGATGGAAAGCCGGTTCGGGATGGACGGCGGAGAGATGGAAGAGTTTGTACTGCGGCAGATTAATGTTTTTGCAGAAAATTTGGAAGTGAAGGTATTTCCGGCGGTAATGAATAAATCGGTTACTTATATGAAGTCCATCGGCGGCCTGATTAGTTTCGTTGCGGTTACGCTAATCGCTGTTTTTCTGATGCTTAAGGATTATGAAAGGGTTTCTGCGCGTATCCGGCAAAATCGGGATTTCAAAGGTGTAATAGAGGTGGCGGGAAAGGTGCTTCATTATGTGAAAACCTATGTAAAAGCGCAGATTGTGATTTTGCTGGTAATCAGTGGTGTTTGTATGCTGGTGCTTTCTTTTGCCGGTCCTGAGGGAAGTCTGTTTTTGGGGTTTTTGGCAGGGGTGATGGATGTTTTTCCTTTTATCGGAACGGGACTTGTGCTGGTACCGGTTTCTCTTTTTCAGTTAATCGGAGGAAATTACTGGCAGGCGGTGGTGGTGCTGGTGCTTTATGCAGGTTGTGTGCTGATCCGGGAATTTTTGGAACCTAAGCTGATTGGAAATAAAGTGGGCATCTGGCCGGTTGGTATTTTGTTTGCGGTTTTTGCGGGGGTACAGCTCTTTGGTGTGGCGGGTATTATCAAAGGGCCGCTGGGCCTTGTGGTGATTTGCGAGACCTGCCGGTATTTATTCGGTAATGACTATTGAAACAGGGCTCCGTAGTCTGTTATACTTACTTCAAAATTCGGTAAAGACAGGCATGGGAACGTGCCGCATGGAGTAGCTATGGCTAAGAAAATCGGAAGTTGGTCAGCAACTGCATATTTGTTATGGATGTTTGCCATATATCCCCTGTATTTCAATGGCGGATATGATAATATGGGAGAGGTCAAAAACAATTTTTTCCTGATAAGCACGATGATTGGCGCAGGAGTGATGCTTATTTGCTATTTGGCGGATTTGTTTATCGGTCCGCGGATGCGGGAGACCATTTCCTTTTTTGATTTGGCACTCCTTCTCTATGGGACGTCCGTCTTTTTATCCTATGCATTTTCTTGGGACAGAAACGAGGCGCTCTGGGGAACCGACGGCTGGTATATGGGTTTTTTACCGATATTGCTTTTGTGTATTACCTGTTTTCTGATTTCCCGCTTATGGGATGGAAAAAAGGTGGTTCTTTGGGGAATTTTGTGCGCTTCGGCAGTGGTATTTTTGTTGGGAATTTGCAATCGCTTTTCCTTTTATCCGATAGAAATTGAGTATGCCCAGCCGGATTTTATTTCCACCTTGGGAAATATTAACTGGTTTTGCGGATACCTGTCCGTAATTGCGCCGGTGGGAATCGGACTGTTTGTTTTTGGCAGGATTGAGAAATCTGCAAGGATTCTTTTGGGAATTTACACGCTGATTGCGTTTATGGCAGGTGTCAGTCAGGGCAGTAATAGTGTATTTTTGTGGTTTGGAGCGTTGTTTTGGGTACTTCTTTTCTTGAGTGCCGGGGACAAAGGAAGAATGGAGCGGACCCTTTTTACAATGGTTCTTTGGGGGCTGTCGGGACAGCTCATCCGCCTGATGAGGCTTTGGCCGGTGGGGGAATATAACTACGGAGAAGACAGTATTTGTGGATATTTCACCGGTTCGACGGTTTCTTTGTGGATAGCAGTATTGGCGTGTTTCGGGCTTCTGGTTCTGAGATTTTGTAAGCGGTCGGAAACAAAGGAAACGGCAGCAAAAGCCGGAGCAACTGCAAATCTTCAGATCGAAACACTATCGCAAAAAGGAGTAGGAGCTAAGCTGCTTCGCAGGATTCTTGTTGGGGTAGTGATTTTCGTGCCGGCCTGCTGGCTGGTTTTGGCACTTGTGCATACTTTTTACGGGATTGGATTTTTGGAAGAATACCCGATTTTTATGTTGGATAAATATTGGGGAAACGGCCGCGGGATAACCCTTTATGCCGGTGCGTGGGCTTTTGCCGAGTTACCCTTTTTACATAAGATAATCGGCGCGGGGCCGGATTGCTTTTCCCTTTTTATCTATGAAGTGGACGGACTTTCGCAGATGGTTTCCGATTATTTTAAAGGCGCCAGACTGACCAATGCCCATAATGAAATCCTGACAGCACTTGTAAATATCGGTGTTTTGGGTGTGGGCAGCTATTTGGCGGTTTTGGTTTTGTCTGTAAGACGTTGTTACAGAAGCAATAGAAGCGGCATGGAATATATACCGGTTCTTTGCGTGGTTTGTTATTTGGTGCACAATATGGTCAGTTTTGCCCAGGTGCTGAATTTCCCTTTTTTGTTCCTGATTTTGGGAATGGGCGAGGCACTGTGCAGAAGTCAAAAGAATTAAGTATCGGATGTTGACAAAATCACTTTTTTTGCCTAAAATCAAAGCAAGTCCGCAGTTTGCGGAATATAAAAGATGAATAAGAACATGGCGAAGAAGAGGACTAGTACAGATAGGAACCTTCCAGAGAGAGAATCCCCGAGCTGAAAGATTCTTAAGCGGAATATTTGGAACCTGCCTCAGAGCTCTGTATGTAAGCAAAGCGAAGTACAGCGTAGCACCGGCGATAACGGTAAGAAAAGAGAATGTGTATGCATTAATTAGGGTGGTACCGCCGGATTCCGGTCCCTTGTGGGGGTGGAATTTTGGCGTGCCGCCCTTTGTTGTGCTCGCGCCCAACAAGTCATTTTATGCGCACTCGCGCATAAGGTAGTTGCCGCAAATGCGGCTGCGCTCGGCGCAGAGAGTTCGCCCGCGAACTCTTATATAAAGTATAATATTTAATCAATTTCAGAAAAGGAGAAAGAAAAATGGCTGACAAAAAATTAGTAGAAGCGATTACATCCATGAACGAAGACTTTGCCCAGTGGTATACGGATGTAGTAAAGAAGGCAGAGCTTATCGACTATTCCAACGTAAAGGGTTGTATGGTAATTAAGCCCGCAGGTTATGCAATCTGGGAAAATATCCAGAGACAGTTAGATGACAGATTTAAAGCAACAGGTGTTGAAAACGTATATATGCCCATGTTTATCCCTGAAAGTCTGCTTCAGAAGGAAAAAGACCACGTAGAAGGTTTTGCACCCGAAGTAGCATGGGTAACACACGGCGGTTTAAATCCCCTTCAGGAAAGAATGTGTGTAAGACCTACTTCCGAAACACTTTTCTGCGATTTTTATAAAGGTGACATCCAGTCCTACCGTGACCTTCCCAAGGTTTATAACCAGTGGTGCAGCGTAGTACGTTGGGAAAAAGAAACAAGACCTTTCCTTCGTTCCAGAGAATTCCTTTGGCAGGAAGGCCACACAGCACATGCAACCGCTGAGCAGGCTGAAGAAAGAACAGAACAGATGCTGAACGTTTATGCGGATTTCTGTGAAGAAGTACTTGCAATCCCCGTAGTAAAGGGACGTAAGACTGACAAAGAAAAATTCGCAGGCGCGGAAGCAACCTATACCATCGAAGCACTGATGCATGACGGTAAGGCCCTGCAGTCCGGTACCAGCCATAACTTCGGCGACGGCTTTGCGAAAGCATTCGGTATCCAGTTTACTGACAAAGACAATAAGCTGAAATATGTACATCAGACCTCTTGGGGTATGTCCACCAGAATTATCGGTGCAATTATCATGGTTCACGGTGATGATTCCGGTCTGGTACTTCCTCCCATGATTGCACCTACACAGGTGATGATTATTCCTATCCAGCAGAAGAAGGAAGGCGTGCTTGATAAGGCTTACGAGCTTCGAGACAGATTAAGTAACTTCCGCGTGAAAGTAGATGATTCCGATAAGTCTCCCGGTTGGAAATTCTCCGAACAGGAAATGCGTGGTATCCCTATGCGTGTGGAAATCGGACCTAAGGATATCGAAGCAGGCAAGTGCGTGATTTGCCGTCGTGATAACGGAGAAAAGATTGAAGTAGCTTTAGACGAACTGGAAACAGTAGTAGAAAAGCTTCTTACACAGATTCAGTCCGATATGCTTGCGAAAGCAAAAGCACATGTCGAAGAAAACACCTTCGTAGCAACCACTAAGGAAGAATTCATCAAGACCTTTGAAGAAAAATCCGGTTTCGTAAAAGCAATGTGGTGCGGCGAAAGAGAATGTGAAGAAAAGATTAAAGAAGACATGTCCGTAACCAGCCGTTGTATGCCTTTTGAGCAGGAGTGCTTGTCCGAAAACTGCGTTTACTGCGGAAAACCTGCCAAGAAGATGGTTTACTGGGGCCGCGCATACTAATTACTGAAACAGTAATTAGCAAATCTATATTTTCTTAGCAATACTTATTTAGTTTACGATAGTTATAATAGTTTGTTATGGATTGTTTTACTTATCCCGGCTTCGTGGCATGGGTCCGATGAAAAGCCTTTTAAGCCACGGAGCTGAGACAATAAAAAACAGGAGGACCTCACTCCGACTGTTTTTTGTTCTATTTGGCTCAGCGGAGTGTCCGGCGTATAGGATTTGAATCGGACCCATACACATGCCGGGTAGAGCCGAAACAATCCATAATTATGATTGCATTTTACGAGAGGAGAAAAGATATGAATATTCTTGTAATTAACTGTGGAAGTTCATCCTTAAAATATCAGCTCATTGACAGCGACAGCGAAAAAGTCCTTGCCAAGGGTCTTTGTGACAGAATCGGTATTGACGGCAGTGCCATTTCCCACCAGAAGGACGGCGGCGAAAAGGTAACCACAGAAGTAGCAATGCCCGATCATACCGCAGCTGTGAAATTTGTAATTGAAAAGCTTACCGACCCTGAAGTTGGTGTAGTAAAATCCTTAAGCGAAATCGATGCGGTAGGACATCGTATCGTACACGGTGGCGAAAAGTTTGCCGGCTCCGTGATTCTGACAGAAGAAGTAATGCAGGCAATCGAAGAGTGTAATGACCTTGCACCCCTTCACAACCCGGCTAACTTAATCGGCATCCGTTCCTGCGAAGAAATTATGCCCGGCGTACCTATGGTTGGCGTATTTGATACCGCGTTCCATCAGACGATGCCGCCCAAGGCTTATTTGTACGGACTTCCTTACGGTTATTATGAAAAGCACAAAGTAAGACGTTACGGTTTCCACGGCACCAGCCATGATTTTGTATCCAAGCGCGTGGCTGAAATCCTTGGAAAGAACGTAGAAGATTTGAAGATTATTGTTTGTCACTTAGGAAACGGTGCAAGTATTTCTGCTGTTAAGAACGGTCAGAGTATCGATACCTCCATGGGTCTGACTCCCTTAGAGGGTCTGATTATGGGTACCCGAAGCGGTGACCTTGACCCTGCAATCGTGACCTTTATTGCAGAAAAAGAAGGTATCAGTACCCAGGAAGTGATTAATATTTGTAATAAGAAATCCGGTGTACTGGGACTTTCCGCAGGATTTTCCAGTGACTTCAGAGACCTGGCACAGGCAGCTGAGGACGGAAACGGACAGGCTGAAATTGCACTTGAAACCTATGCTTATCGTGTAGGTAAATATATCGGTGCTTATGCAGCAGCCATGAACGGCGTGGATGTCATTGCATTTACCGCAGGTGCCGGTGAAAATAATGCACAGGTACGTGCCCTTGTGGGACAGTATATTGGTTTCTTAGGTACCAATATTGACCCTGAAAAGAACAAAGTAAGAGGCGAAGAAGTGATTCTTTCCGATGAAGGCTCCAAGGTAGTGACCATGATTGTACCTACCAACGAAGAACTTGCCATCGCAAGAGAAACCCTGCGCCTTGTAAACGCATAAAAACCGACCTGGTGTAACTTTTTAAAAAGGCGTGCACCCGAGAAAGTTTGAAAAAGGAGAAAACATGGAGAATACAACCATAATCCGGTTGCCTGAAAATGTAAAATATATCATAGACACCATTATGGAAGCCGGCTACGAAGCTTTTGCCGTAGGCGGCTGTATTCGTGACTCCATTTTGGGCAGGGAGCCCAATGACTGGGATATTACCACTTCCGCATCCCCTTATCAGGTAAAGGAATTGTTCCGTCGTACCATTGATACCGGTATCCAGCACGGGACGGTTACGGTAATGATTGAAAAAGAGGGCTACGAGGTAACAACCTACCGGATTGACGGCGAATATGAAGATGCCCGCCATCCCAAGGAGGTTATTTTTACAGCCAATTTGGAAGAGGATTTAAAGCGTAGGGACTTTACCATCAATGCCATGGCTTACAATGAAAAAACAGGGTTGGTGGATATTTTTGACGGCATTGAGGACATTAGGCGCAAAAGAATCCGTTGTGTGGGAAGCCCCATGGAGCGTTTCACGGAAGATGCCCTTCGGATGATGCGGGCCGTGCGTTTTTCTGCACAGCTTGGCTATTCCATTGAAGAAGAAACGGCGAAAGCCATCAAAGAGCTGGCACCGAACCTTCAAAAAATCAGTGCCGAGCGGATCCAGACTGAGCTTGTGAAGCTGGTGGTGTCTCCCAATCCCGATTATTTGAGGATTGCTTATGAGACCGGAATTACTAAAGTGGTGCTTCCGGAGTTTGACCGCTGTATGGAAACGGATCAAAAGCATCCTCATCACTGTTATAGTGTAGGGGAGCACACCTTAAAATCCATGAAGGAAATTGCGCCCGTGAAGGCCCTGCGGCTTGCCATGTTGTTCCATGACATGGGTAAGCCCGAATGTCTTTCCGTGGATGATGAGGGTATCACCCATTTTTACGGACATCCCCATGTTTCCGAGGAAATGGCAGGGAAGATTTTGCACCGGTTGAAATTCGATAATGAGACCATTTATCTGGTGAAAAAGCTGGTGAAATACCACGATTATGAAACCGAAACCGCGCCTAAGTATGTGCGCCGGGCCATGATGAAAATAGGGGAGGATATTTATCCTTTATTATTTGCAGTCAAAAGAGCGGATATTGCGGCACAAAGCGATTATCAGCGGACGGAAAAATATGAAAAGGTGGACCGTACAGAGCAGATTTACCGTTCTGTTTTGGAAGAAAACCAGTGTGTTTCCCTTAAGACGCTGGCTGTCAGCGGAAAAGATTTAATTACCGGGGCCGGGATGCAGCCGGGTAGGGAATTAGGTGAAATGCTTCAATATCTTTTGGAGCTGGTAGTGGAAAATCCTGCGTTAAACGACAGGGAAATTCTGCTGGAAAAAGCAGCAGAAAAGAAAAATAAAGTTCAGTAATACTTTGTCTGTTGCCCTCATATGATAGGATATGACTTTTATCGGGGGTAACGGCTGTGAATGACAGATGTGTCAATTTGCTTGAAAATTATGAGATAGATGTGCTTCGTACCCGGAAAGGAAGAGGGGCACTTCTTTGTGAAACAGATAAAGGAACTTTTGTATTAAAAGAATATAAAGGCAACCCGGAAAAATGTGCTTTTCAGGATGCCGTGATTTCTTTAATCCATGACCATGGTTTTACCCATACGGAAACCTTTGTAAGGAATAAAGAAAATGAGCTTTTGACCAAGGATTCGGACGGAAGCTCTTATCTTTTGAAAACCCATGTAGAAGGCCGGGAGTGTGAGGTAAAGGATTTGCAGGAATGCTGTAAGGTGATGGAGACTTTGGGAAAAATGCACCGGGCCTCTTTGGGAGCCGGCGGGATTCCTTGTCCGGGCAGCAGTATTTCCGCTTTGCAGGAGTTTGAAAAACACAACAAAGAGCTGCGCAGGGTCAGGAAATTTTTGAAGGATAAGGGTCAAAAGAATGATTTTGAAATTTATCTGATGCAGTGTTTTGATTATTTTTTGGAATGTGCCCTGAAGGTGGCGGAAGAATATGAAGCATCCCGTTGCAGAGAGCAGGAAAATGGGTGCTGTGCCATCAGCCACGGAGACTTCCAGCACCACAATATCATTTTTTCCGGGAAGGATTTTACCATTATCAATTTTGAAAAGTGTGGTAAAGGAGGCCCCGTAAAGGATATTTATCTGTTCATGCGCAAGCTTTTGGAAAAGAGTAACTGGCAAGCGGAAACCGGTTTTTCCCTTTTGGCGGCTTATGAAAAAGAAAGCTGCTTAACGAAGGAAGATTACATGAATTTGTATTATCGGCTTTCCTATCCGGAAAAGTTTTGGAAAATCGTGAATTATTATTATAATGCGCCCAAATCCTGGATTCCCGGCAAAAATCCGGAGAAATTAATCAAGGTAACCGGGCAGGAACAGGAAAAAATAGAATTTTTATCAATATTTAAAGAAAAATATGATATAATGTCCGTATAGGGCAGAATGATTAGGAAAGATGGCTGCCGTGCTTGCATGGGCGGCTTTCCTTACGTCATAAGATTTTTAGTTTTTTTGGTGTTTACGAGGGAAACCAAATGAAGAAAATACGGAAGAAAGAAAATTTGATAAAATACATGCTGGTAAGCATTTGTCTGTTTTTGACAGGCTGCGGAACCATCGGTCTTGCGCAGGAATCTACCTTCGAAAGTGCTTTTGAAAATAAGCCGGAGGAAGAGCCGGTAGATATTTTTACTTCGGAAGGAACCGGGGTGTTCCTTAAGAGTGACGGGGCTGATATGACAGTGACGCTTTATATGATTGAGCGTGGGGAAGAGAGAACCTTTAGCTACAGTCTGGCTACTGCTGTGGCGGACAAGCATGGAAGTGCCATGATTATGCAGCAAATGATTCCCGGCGACATCGTAAGTGTGCGTTACAACAATGAATTGGAAAAATTGGGAAGCCTGCAGCAAAGCGCGGAAAGTTTTGTTTTTCCCGAAATGCAGAAATATCGCCTGGACAAGAAGAAAGGCACCGTGGACATCGGAAGTGATACCTACAGTCTTTCCAAAGATGTAAAGGTTTTTTCCGATGGCCGCCAGATTGATATCAGTCAGGTGTTAAAGCAGGATGTACTGACCTTTAAAGGCATCCACCATGAGGTAACAAGTATTTTAGTGGATCAGGGACACGGCTATCTGGATCTTTCTAATGAAGAAGCATTGTTAGGGGGCTGGATTGAAGTCGGCCAAACCGTCATCAGCACCATTAACGAGGATATGCTGATTACCGTTCCCGAAGGCGATTATACGGTCAGAGTGACATCCGGAGAAATTGAAGAGATTAAGCAGGTTACCATAGAGCGTGACAAAGAAACCATGCTTAATTTCGGGCATATTGAAACCGAAAAGCCTACCAGCGGTAAGGTGACCTTTTCCATTACGCCGGTAAATGCCTTTGTTTATGTAGATGATGTGGAAATTGACCCGACCTATGCCATCCGGCTTCCCTTCGGAATCCATAAGCTGACCGCCAAGGCAGCAGGGTATGATACTCTTTCGAAGTATTTTGAGGTAACGGAAGATGGTCTGCAGGTTAGCATGAATCTGAGTGAAGCGGAGGCGACGGAAACGACGGAAGCGGACGAAGAGGATGAAAAAAAGGCGGGAGATGTTTACACGGTTACCGTAAAGGGTCCTGCAGGTGCAGAGGTGTACGTGGACAATCTTTATAAAGGAACGGCACCGGTTTCCTTTGTGAAAGAGCCCGGTGAGCATGTCATCACCCTGCGCAGGGACGGGTACAAAACCCGAAGTCATAGTGTCTTTATTGAGGACGAAGAGGGAGATTTGACTTATTCCTTTGCCGACCTTGAAAAAGAGGAGTCTGACGAAGAGAAAAAGGATGACTCTAAGGATGACGATGACGGTAAATCTTCTGTCAGTGACAATTCCGTTTCTGACAATAAAGGAGATTCTACCGATAAAAAAGATGACGAAAAACCGAAAAAAAAGAAAGAGGAAATATCCGTCAGCGTGAATGCCTTAGTCCTTGGTTAAAAACCTTAAGAAACCTTGAAAATACGGAGAATATGGTAAAAATTCCTTGACAAATAAGGATAAAAACGCTATATATAGATATAGGCGTTTCAAACGAGACATCTAAAATATATACTCAATATCAAGAGGAGGAGTTCGAAATGAACAAGTTAGAATTAGTAGCAGCTATGGCTGATATGGCTGGATTATCCAAAAAAGATGCTGAAAAGGCTTTAAAGGCTTTTACAGATGTTGTTGCAGAAGAATTAAAGAAGGGTGAAAAGGTTCAGTTAGTTGGTTTCGGTACTTTCGAAGTATCTGAAAGAGCAGCTAGAGAAGGAAGAAATCCTCAGACTGGCGAAACAATGCCTATCGCAGCTTCCAAAGCTCCTAAGTTCAAAGCTGGTAAAGCATTAAAGGACATGATCAACGCTTAAGAATAGACAGCATTTAAGGACCTGCTTATGGCAGGTCTTTTTTATGCGCATGACGCGCAAGAGGAAGATGTCGCTACGCGACTGCGCGTCAGCGCGGAGATTGTGCGGGGCACAATCTCAATTGAAAGCAGCCTGCGCAAGAGGAAGATGTCGCTACGCGACTGCGCGTCAGCGCGGAGATTGCGCGGGGCGCAATCTCAATTGGAGGCAGCCCGCGGAATTTCAATAAAAGGCAGCCCGCGCTACGATGACAAGCAGAAATGGAGGAGTTATGAGATTAGATAAATATTTGAAGGTATCCCGTTTAATTAAGAGAAGAACCGTCGCAAACGAAGCCTGTGATGCCGGCCGTGTCATGATCAATGACAAGCCTGCGAAAGCCTCACAGAATGTAAAAGAAGGCGATATTATTACCATTGCATTCGGTAATAAAGAAGTAAAGGTGGAGGTTCTGACCGTACAGGAAACTGTCCGGAAGGAAGAAGCCAAAGAGTTATTCCGTTATTTATAATTTGGTGCATATAAAAGCTGTTCCGATAATATAATCTCCTAAAGGACTATTTGGGAGACTTAAATGGAAGATAGTAGCAGTGTAAATAAACGGACCCACAAGTTGGTGCTCAGTAACAGGCGGACATGTAATCTGACAGGGGTAATTGACGTGCTTTCCTTTGATGTAGGGGAAGTGGTTTTGGAAACGGATATGGGCATGCTGATGATTAAGGGAAATGAACTTCACGTGACCCGTCTGACCCTGGATAAAGGCGAGATTGACGTGGAAGGACGCATGGACAGTTTCACCTATTCCGAGCAGACTACCGTCAGGGCCAAAGGAGAATCCGTACTGGCGCGGCTTTTTAAGTAGGTGCCTATGAGTCCGGATATTTTAAGGGAACTTGTGTTTTTGTGGCATGCACTTTTTCTGGGGATGGTGCTGAGCTTTTTTTATGACTGGTTTTTGATTGCCCGCAGGCTGATTTCTCACGGTACAATTGCCGTATCGCTTGAGGATTTGCTGTTTTGGGCGATTTTTGCAATCAGTATTTTTGTACTTCTTTATAAAGAAAATAACGGAGCCCTGCGGTGGTTTGCCGTGGCAGGTACCTTTGCGGGGATATTTCTTTATAAAAAAACCATCAGCGGCTTTTTTATCAAATATGCGGTCCGGATAGGCACATTTTTAATCGGGTGGCTGAAAAAGTTGTTTTCCTATATGGGAAAACCCTTCCGATTGGCGAAAAATAAGCTTTTTTCCGGTTGTCAAAAGACAGGAGTAGCGGGCCGCCGGTTGGGCAAATATTTGAAAAAGAAGTTGACGGCGTATCTGAAACTTTTTAAAATAACAGTAGATAAACAATGAAAAAGGGAGCAGACGATGGCAAAAAAAGTAGCTTACCGTAAAAAACGACAGAACAGATTCGGTATGTTTTTGGTTTCTCTGGTGGTGATTATGTTATTGGTAGCAGTGGCATATAAAAGCCGGGAGCTGCGTGTTACAAGAGACGAAAATTATAAACATATAGCAGAACTAGAAATCCAAATCGAAGAAGAAGAAAAGCGTAAAGAAGAACTTGTCAAAAAAGAAAAGCGTATGCAAACTAAGGAATTTGTAGAGGAAATGGCTAAACGAGCATTTAAATTAGTGTATCCGAATGATACGATTTTTATAGATGAAAGTAAATAACCTGCAAGATTTGTAGATGGATTAATCATGGGACACAGTATTTTTGACAAATACTGAGGTCCTTTTTTTGTATAATAACCGTTACAAGAAAGGGTGGAAGAGGATGAAAAAGAACACACAACAGGAACAGAAACCATTTGACAGTATCTTACCCGACTATAGTAAGCGGAAATTATTGACTTATGCGGATTCCATGAAGGAGCTTGCAGGGACTTTTTTACAGATGGAGCAGGAAACCGGGGCGGAGCTGCCGTTTTCCGAAGAAGAAAGAAGTGACTATATCTGGCGGAAAAAGCTGATGGAAAATAAGGGGCTGATAGCCGGTCATTTACAGGAAATGGCACAGGTGATGACCAGGGTTGCCAAAGAGGCAGGCCGTTGCGAGCATATGAGTGAGCGGCGGTTCCGTCAGATTGCCCATGCCTTTAAGGAAGTGGATATTCAGCTAAAAAATTTATATTTGATTGAGAATGAAAAAGGCCGTACGGAGGTTGCCGTTTCCATGCGGAGTTTAAAGACAGCCACCTTAACTTCCCAGGAAGTGGGTGATTTATTGTCGGTTCTTTTGAATCTGAGGCTGGTAAGTACGGCAGGCAATTTGTTCTTTTTGAGTGCGGACTGGCAGACTTTTTATTATGCGGAAGAGGCCGGATATCATGTGCTGACGGGTGTTGCCAAGGCCATTAAGGAAACGGAGCAGATATCCGGCGATAATTACGGTTTTTTTGAGTCGGAAAACGGAACCATGACG
The DNA here is from genome assembly GCA_017561085.1 of Lachnospiraceae bacterium. GTDB lineage: Bacteria > Bacillota > Clostridia > Lachnospirales > Lachnospiraceae > Suilimivivens. The sequence continues at coordinate 61,850 of JAFZDQ010000021.1, read as the reverse complement.
ATGATGCTTTCTGACGGCATGGGCTCCGGCGAAAAAGCCTGTGCGGACAGTTCCCTGGTGGTGGAGCTGATGGAGAAGTTTTTGGAAGCGGGATTTCAAACGGAAAGTGCCATTATGATGATTAACAGTGCACTGGTTTCCGGAAGTGAAAATGCCAATATGTCGACATTGGACGTTTGCAGTATTGATTTGTTTGGCGGGGATTGCCGGTTTGTGAAAGTGGGCAGTACCTGTTCTTATATCAAAAGACAGCATCTGATAGACAGAATTCCGGCGGGAAATCTGCCCCTTGGTGTTTTTCAAAAGCCCGATATGGAGATTGCCGCCAGAAAACTGCAAAGCGGGGACTATGTGATTATGTTTTCCGATGGTATTTTGGATGCCCTTTCCCGGGGAATCGGAGAGGATATTCTGGCTGAGGTAATCGGCGGATGCAGTCTGAAAAATCCGGGAGAAATAGCGAAATACATCTTAAATTTTTGTCTGCAGCAGTGCAAAGGACGAATTCGGGATGATATGACGGTATTGGTAACAGGAATTTGGAAAAAAGAGGAGGATTAGTCTTTCTTTTTGGTCTTAATTCAGATATAGTAATACTATGGTTAATAAAGTATTTTCTTATGTCAAAGCGTATCGGATGATTGAAGAAGGCGATACGGTTATAACAGGTGTTTCCGGGGGAGCAGATTCTGTCTGCCTCCTTTTTGTGCTGTTAAAATTGCGTGAGAAAATCCCTTTTTTCCCGGTGGTGGTTCATGTGAACCATCAGGTCAGGGAGGATGCCGGGGAAGATGCCCTTTTCGTGGAAGCACTTTGCAAAAAGTGGCAGGTACCTTTTTACATGGTGTCTGAGGATATGAAAGCTTATGCGCTGGCGAACAGGTTGTCTGAAGAAGAAGCCGGCAGAGAAATCCGCTACCGGGCATTTGAAGATATTTTGTTAAAGGAGTACGAAAAGAAGGCGATAGACCTTACAGACGAAGCCGGGAAAGAGGCATGGATGGCGAAAGCCAAAATCGCAGTGGCCCACAACAGTAACGACAGGGCAGAAACCATGTTATTTCATTTGTTCCGGGGGACAGGCCTTAAGGGAGCCTGCGGAATCCGGCCTGTAAGCGGCAGGATTATCCGTCCGTTACTTTCCGTTTCCCGGGAAGAAATTGAAGCATATCTGGAATTAAACGGACTGGACTTTTGTACCGACAGTACCAATGCATCGGATGATTATACAAGAAACCGGATCCGGCATCATATTTTACCTTTTGCAGAGCAGGAAATCTGCAGCGGAGCCGTTTCCCATATGAACCGGGCAGCGGAGGAATTCCAAATGGCGGATGCTTTTATCCAAAAAGAAGTACTTGCAGCCAAAGAGCGTTGCCGGATCGGAGAAGGACTTCCGTTACAGTTAGATATAACAGTGCTTCAAAAGGAAGATGAATATCTGCAAGGAAGAGTGCTTTTTTCCTTTTTGGAGGAGCTGGTGCCCGGGTGTAAGGACCTTACGGCAGAGCATATAAGCAATCTTCAAAGGTTGATGGCGGCAAACGGAAGCAAGGAATTATCCCTTCCTTATCACATCAGGGCCGGGAAGGAATATAATATTCTCACTTTTGGGCAAAAGAAGCAGGAAAGTGAGGAAAAAGACGCGGAAATCAAAGAAACCGGAGAATATGTTGTACTCATCGGGGGAAGACTGGAAGTACCGGGCCTTGGCATGGTGGAAAGCCGCATTTTCCCTGCTTTGGATACCGAAAATATTCCCAGAAAAACATATACGAAATGGTTTGATTATGATAAAATAACAACATCCGCCTGTTTCAGGACACGAAAAGCAGGCGATTATCTGTGTATTAATAAGCAGGCAGAACATAAATTGCTTCAGGATTATTTTGTAAATGAAAAAATCCCAAGGAAGCAAAGGGACTCACTGTATGTTCTTGCTGACGGCTCCCATATTTTGTGGGTGCCGGGATATCGGATCAGTGAGCATTACAAAGTAACACAAGATACGGAAAAGATCTTGGAAATAAAGATAATACAGGACGCGAAAGAGGAAAGGAGTCATCAAGATGGCTGAGAAAATCAAAGTTTTATTGAGTGAAGAGGAAGTTGATGAAAGAATCCGTGAATTAGGAGAGCAGATTAGTAAGGACTATGAAGGAAAAGAAATCCACATGGTTTGCGTATTAAAGGGAGGAACCTTTTTTATGTGTGAGCTTGCGAAGAGAATTACCGTGCCGGTATCCCTTGATTTTATGTCCGTTTCCAGCTATGGTTCAGGAACAGAGTCCAGCGGTATCATTAAAATCGTAAAGGATTTGGACGAACCTTTAGAAGGCAAGGATGTTATTGTAGTAGAGGATATTATTGACTCCGGAAGAACCTTAAGCCATCTGCTCAAGCTTTTGGGCGAAAGAAAGCCAAGCAGCTTACGTCTTTGTACCCTGCTTGATAAGCCGGACAGACGTGTGGTAGACGTGGATATTGATTACACAGGCTTTGCCATTCCGGATGAATTTATTGTAGGTTATGGTCTTGATTATGCCCAGAAATACAGAAATCTGCCTTACATCGGAATCGTGGAGTTTGAATAAAGAGAATGCCTGATTTTGGCAGGAGAGGTTAATTTTTTTATATGAAAAAACGTGGTATCAATTTTTATTTTGTGCTGATTTTCGGCTTACTGTTTCTGACCATTTGGACCAGTATGTTTAAGGTAAGGGAAAGTGAGTACTCCAAGAGTGATCTGCGCGCCCAATTACAAAAAGGTGATGTGGTAGCGGCAGTCATCATGCCCAACAGAGAAACCCCTACCGGTGAGGTAGAGATTGTTTTTAAGGATGGAACGAACAAAACCTTATATGCTACCGATGTCACCGAAATAGAGAGTTTACTTGAGGAGTATGACATCAATACCCAGGTAGAAAAAGTAGAAGAAGAAAACTGGTTTCTGACCAGTGTAATGCCGGTGCTTTTGGCGGCAATCGTGATGGTATTTTTCTTTGTGATGATGAACAGCCAGCATTCCGGCGGTAGCAACAGTAAAATGATGAACTTCGGCAAGAGCCGTGCGAAGCTTTCCATGGGTGATACCAAGGTGACGCTGAATGACGTGGCCGGACTGAAAGAAGAAAAAGAAGATTTGGAAGAAATCGTGGAATTTTTAAAGAGCCCTGCCAAATTTACCAAGGTAGGAGCCAGAATACCCAAGGGTGTGCTTTTGGAAGGTGCGCCCGGTACCGGTAAAACCCTTCTGGCCAAAGCCATTGCCGGTGAAGCAGGGGTTCCCTTCTTTAGTATTTCCGGTTCCGATTTCGTGGAAATGTTTGTCGGCGTGGGTGCTTCCCGTGTCCGTGATTTATTCGAAGAAGCTAAGAAAAATGCACCTTGTATTGTGTTTATCGATGAAATTGACGCAGTTGCAAGACGTCGTGGTACCGGTATGGGCGGTGGCCATGATGAAAGAGAGCAGACCTTAAACCAGTTACTGGTGGAAATGGATGGTTTTGGTGTTAACGAAGGCATTATCGTGCTTGCAGCGACCAACCGTGTGGATATTTTAGACCCTGCAATTATGCGTCCCGGCCGTTTTGACCGTAAGATTAGTGTCAACCGTCCCGACGTAGGCGGCCGAGAAGAAATTCTGAAAGTACATGCCAAAAATAAACCTTTGGCTGAAGATGTGGACTTAAAGCAAATTGCCCAAACTACGGCAGGCTTTACCGGAGCGGACCTTGAAAATCTGATGAATGAGGCTTCCATTGTGGCAGCCAAAGAAAACAGATCCTATGTTATGCAGGAGGATATTCAGAAGGCATTTATCAAGGTGGGTCTGGGTTCCGAAAAGAAGAGCCGTATTATTTCCGAAAAAGAAAAGAAGATTACCGCTTACCATGAGGCGGGCCATGCGATTTTATTTCATGTGCTTCCTGATGTAGGACCGGTACATCTGGTATCTATCATTCCTACGGGACTTGGTGCGGCAGGCTATACCATGCCTCTTCCTGAAAAGGATGAGATGTTTGCAACCAAGGGCCAGATGCTTCAGGATATTATGGTGTCCTTAGGCGGCCGTATTGCGGAAGAATTGATTTTTAAAGATATTACCACCGGTGCTTCCAGTGATATTAAGAAAGCATCCAGAGTTGCCCGTGATATGGTGACCAAATACGGTATGTCTGAAAATATCGGTGTTATCAATTATCATAGTGATGATGATGAAGTGTTCATCGGCAGGGACCTGGCGCACACCAAGAGCCACAGTGAGTTAGTGGCAGGTGAAATTGATAAGGAAGTGAAGAACATCATCGACGATTGTTACAGCAAGGCGAAAACCATTATCGTTGAGCATATGGATGTGCTTCATGCCTGTGCTGACCTTCTTTTAGAAAAAGAAAAAATCGGACGTGAAGAGTTCGAGGCGCTTTTTAATAAGGATGAAAGTGACCCGGAAGACTTCTTCCAGGACTAATTTGTTAATGTTGCACAAAAACTAGCAATATAAATTGTAATATTTGTGAATTGTACGTATTTACGCAAAAGGGTGGGTATGCTATTATACTACTTGTAACCCCCCCAATACATTATATATAGTTTTTTGCTATACCCCATAAGAAAGAAATACCTTCTCTAAAAAGAACAGTACGAGTACTGTTCTTTTTACTTTGTATTTTTAAAATTTATTTTAAAAATACAAAGTATGTTATATGCGCAGCTCGCGGAGAGGAAGTTCATTGCTTGCGCAATGCCGCTCGCGCGTAGAAAATGCTAATAAACTTGATTATGGATACGGAATAGTATAAAATAAGGGGGAGTTTAGAAATGGAGCCGTTTTTATGGATTACAACCGATTGATGAAGGCGGAATTTGACCGCAAGTATATTGAGGGCATGCGCCCTGTTTTTAATAGAAAAGCATTGTTTAGTGATACCACCGGAGATTATGTTGTTCCGGCAGAGCCCAATCCTTATGCACAGATAACCATCCGTTTCCGAAGCGGAAAGAATAATATTGACAGGGTTCTTTTGGTGCACGAGGGAAGCAGGCAGCTGATGGTCAAAGAAAGCAGTGATGAATACTTTGACTATTACAGTTGTGACGTAGAATTGGAAGATGTTGAATATGCATATTACTTTGAAGTACAGGTAGGACAGATTACCTGTCTTTATGATACCCGCGGTGTTGTAAAGGAAGTCATTGCGGATTATCACTTCCGTATTATTCCGGGCTTTAAGACCCCGGAATGGGCGAAGGGTGCCGTAATGTATCAGATTTATGTAGACCGTTTTTTCAACGGAGATGCTTCTAACGATGTATTAAGTCATGAATATGAATATATCAATGACAAAACCGTCAGAGTAGAGGACTGGTACAAGTATCCCGCAACCATGGGCGTTCGTGAGTTTTATGGCGGGGATTTGCAGGGCGTTTTGGACAAAATGGATTACCTGCAGGATTTGGGGATTGATGTGATTTACTTTAATCCTTTGTTCGTGTCCCCCTCTAATCACAAGTATGATATCCAGGACTATGATTACATTGACCCGCATTTCGGTAAGATTGTCAGTGACGAAGGCGAACTTCTCCGTCATGACCAGAAGGAAAACCGTTTTGCCACCAGATACATTAACCGTGTAACCAATAAAGAAAACCTGGAAGCAAGTAATGCTCTTTTTGCCAAGGTGGTAGAAGAAGCCCATAAGAGAGGCATGCGTGTCATTTTGGACGGTGTGTTTAACCACTGCGGTTCTTTCAACAAGTGGATGGACAAAGAGCGTATTTACGAGAATGCGCCGGGCTATGAGAAGGGTGCTTATATTGAAAAGGAAAGTCCTTATCATGACTATTTCCAGTTCCATAATGAATATGCCTTCCCTTATAACGGCAGTTATGACGGCTGGTGGGGACATGATACCCTTCCGAAGTTAAATTATGAAAAATCAAGAAGTTTGTTTGAATATGTAATGAGAATTGCAGCCAAATGGGTATCCCCTCCGTACAATGCGGACGGTTGGAGACTGGATGTGGCGGCAGACTTGGGACACAGCCCCGAATACAATCATTATTTTTGGCAGGAATTCCGCCGTGCGGTTAAGGAAGCCAATCCGGATGCCATTATTATTGCGGAGCATTACGGCAGTACCAGAAGATGGCTAAACGGCAAAGAATGGGATACCGTCATGAATTATGATGCGTTTATGGAGCCTGTGACCTGGTTCCTTACCGGTATGCAAAAGCACAGTGACGATTTCAGAAGTGACCAGCTGGGTAATGCGGATAATTTCATTGGTGCCATGCGTCATCATATGGCGAATATGACGACACCGTCCCTGCAGATTTCCATGAACGAGCTGTCCAACCATGACCATTCCCGCTTTTTGACCAGAACAAATAAAAAAGTAGGCCGAATCAATACCTTGGGTCCGGAAGCAGCGAACCAAAATGTAAACAAAGCAGTCCTTCGGGAAGCAGTGGTTATGCAAATGACCTGGCCGGGTGCGCCTACCATTTACTACGGCGATGAAGCCGGTTTGTGCGGATTTACCGACCCGGATAACAGAAGAAGTTATCCCTGGGGCAGAGAAGACCATGAACTAATCGCCTTCCACAAGGATATGATCCGCATTCATAAGCAGCATAAGGAGCTTTTGACCGGTTCCTTAAAATACATGTTTGGTGAGCATAATATTCTTGCTTACGGTCGTTTCAATAAGGATGCGCAGACCGTTGTCCTGATTAATAACAATGAACATGAAGTAACCAAGGAATTATGGGTTTGGGCATTGGGATGTCCCAAAACGGGAGAAATGAAGCGGTTAATCTTAACCCACAAGGATGGTTACACCACAGAAGAAGCGGTATATCCGATCAGTTCCGGAAAAGTAACCGTTCAGTTGCCGGCAAACGGTGCCATTGTGCTTCGACATGAGAATCCGGCACAAGAGGAAGAAACGGGTATTCTTGGGAAGTTAAGAAGGAAATAAAATATTTCTTGCTTTTTCGATAGTGTTATGCTATATTTTTATAGGTGAGAAAGCGAGGAGAAATCCAAGCTTACTTAAATGGATGGATTCCCGAGTGGCCAAAGGGGACAGACTGTAAATCTGCTGCAAATTGCTTCGGTGGTTCGAATCCACCTCCATCCATTAAATCTGCGAAGCAGATTTAATGAATTATGCACACGGTCCTGCGGATCGGCGCATGATACCCAAAACAGAGCGTAGACTTAAGAGGTGTTCTTGTACACCGCTAAAGAGTCGCTTCGCTCAAATTAAAATGCCGCAGTGGCGGAACTGGCAGACGCACAGGACTTAAAATCCTGCGGGACTAATCTCCCGTACCGGTTCGATTCCGGTTTGCGGCAGTAGAGAACGTTGAGAAATCAACGTTCTTTTTTCTTTTTTGTAGTTTGTGCATTTTGCCAATATACATCTATTCATTTATTGCATATAATAAAGTTAACCGAAGATGTTTATGATTTTTCGGGTTTGTAAACGGAGGTTTTTTCGTAAGTTTGGTTCACTTACCCCGAATAGGATTATCCGAAAAAAAGAGAACCCTTTTGAAATTAAAATGCTCCTGACGAAGTCGGGAGCATTTGTTACTTCCAGGAGATATATATTGAACGGTTTACTTCTTAAATTTCTTGAATTCAAGGAGATATCGCATTTCCGAATCAAGTATACATTAGCAAATGGTGATGTGCTTGATTTTAAACTAAAACAAACGGATTTTCCGCATCTTATAGGCTTGCACAAATTAGTCGATATCCCTCTTATTGGTCATTTCAATGATGTTTCTAATACAACAGTCAGTGCCAAATTTCTTATTTCTAAAATCAAAAAAGAATCCCAATTAACTGAAAAAATAATTAAAAAGAGCATCTATTTTCCGAGTATTGAGCAACGATACTACAATTTTTCAAGAGAAAATTTACTTACTTTAACGTACACGGATGCTATTGTAAACTTTAATGCTTTATTAATAGGTTCAAAGCTACGCGGAGATTATATTCTATTTGAAAAACAAAAAACGCAAGGATACAATTATTTAAGTGTTGCAATGGATGCACAGCAAAAAAGGTATGCAGAATCATTTTTTTATCATTCGACAGATCTTTATTTGAGAAATCAAAATATTGTTAAGGTGTGCAAAGTAGAGATTTTTGATAAAGAGGGGAATTTATATTTGGAAGATACTCTCTGATAACTACGCAACTGAAGTCAAGTCTACCCATGAAAAGTAGATTAAAATAATACCAGAACAGAAGAAAGGGGGCAAAAGAAATGTCCGAATGGCATAAGCAGATTCAGGAAATCATTAATGAAATTGATCTTTGCATTAAAACCCACAATGATGAGACTTTGACGCTGTCGCAGCTTTCAGCCAAATTAAGCTATTCCGAATATCACATGTCCAGGAAGTTCAAAGAGATTTCCGGCATGCAATTTCGGGATTATTTGCGTTATCGGCGGTTGGCCTTTGCACTGATTGAAATCAGGGATACAAAGAAAGGAATTTTAGATATTGCCTTAGATTACGGATTTGCATCTCATGAGGCCTTTACAAGGGCGTTTAAAGAGGCTTATGGGATTACACCAAGTGAGTACAGACAAAATCCTGTACCTGTGGTGTTGCGTACCATTATAAAGCCCTTTGACTGCTATTTAATGGAAAACGGAGGATATGGAATGAAGGATAAAGCAGCAGATGTAAAAATTTATTTTGTGACCATTCCGGCACATAAATTTTTGCACATTAAGAATTACGAAAGCATCGGGTATTGGGATTTCTGGCAAAAGCAGAGTCTGATTCCGGGACAGGATTGCGAAACCATTAGTGGGCTGTTGCACAGCATTAAGGGAAAGTTGGACGATATGGGTGGCTCAGAAGAAAACAGCGGAAGCGGTCAGGTGATGGCTTTTATGAATGAGCCGAACGGTAGGATTTGCAGCTGGGGAATTCCTCTTGCAGAGTGTTACGGTGTGAGACTTCCTCTGGATTATGACGGCGAAGTGCCCAAACAGATGCTACTTGCGGATATAGCGGAAGGGGAATATATTGTTTTTGAGCACGGACCCTTTGATTTTGAGACGCAAAACGCAGAAGTGGAGCGGAAAATAGAGGAAGCAATGAAGAATTTTAATTATGTGGAAAGTGGATATACGCTGGATTTAACACCGGGAAGGGTATTCTATTTTTATCATGATACGGAGAGGTTTTGGAAGTATATCAGACCGGTAAAGAGAGCATAAGAATATAAGAAGTTATTCCAATTTGTTTTCATAATCCTGTAAATTATGAAAGATGTTATCGATATAAACGCAGTTATTTACAATACGATAAAGAATAAAGTAGTGGTGGGATATGAAGTTCATTCTTCGATATCCCATCTTTTTAAGTTTAGGATGCTTACAATAATTTAGTGTTTCAGCAGAGTATTTTAGTTTATTTTGAGTTGCTTCAAAATCATTTAGCATTTTTTGTTAAAACAATTTTATATTCCATATTTACTCCTCATATCTGTAATAACTTCATTGGCATCCCGGAAATTACCAGCTTCCGCATTCTGTCGGGATTGTTCCAATTTAGACAAAAGTTCCTCTTCAGACATAGCTGCGAAAGGATTGGGAGCGGGAACACGCTTAATTTCAAAAGGAAATCCATTATTGGCAACAGCTTGTGTCAAAAAGATTCGGATTGCGGTTGTCGTGTCGGTTCCTAAGTCTTTAAATAAATCATCTGATTTTCTTTTTAATTCGTCATCAACTCTTACTTGAATCGTACTTGCCATAAAAACACCTCCAATTTGTTTACATTATAGTGCAATATCATTACTATATCAATACAAATGAAATGTTAAATTTTCATAAACTGATTTTATGGCTGAATTATAAGCCGAAATGTCACTTTGTAATTCGAAATGTTATTTCTTAAATATGACATCCTCATGTCAGGTTATCTGTGGTATGATAAAAGTATCACTGGAAAGAGGTTATGCCATGATTAACCGTTTATTTGGAATTATGTACATATTGCTGAACAGGGAAACCGTTACGGCAGCAGCTCTTGCGGAGCGTTTCGAGGTGTCTGTTCGGACCATTTACCGGGATATTGATGCGTTAAGTCAGGCCGGGGTTCCGGTCTACACCAAAAAGGGCAAAAACGGCGGTATCTGTCTGATGGAGCGTTTCGTACTTAACAAGATGCTGCTCACGGAAGAAGAGCAACAACAGATTCTGTCAGCCCTACTATCCTTGGAGGAAACCACGGCGCCGGAAGATAATCAGGTACTGCAAAAATTGGGGGACTTTTTTAAAACGGAGCCGGTGAACTGGATTGCCATTGATTTTTCCGATTGGGGAAGCGGCCAGAAAGAGCTGTACGAAGATCTTAAGCGGGCCATTTTGGAGAGAAAAGTCATCAGTTTTGATTATTTCGGACAAAATCACGCCATGAGCCGGCGGACCGTAGAACCGTTGCAGCTGCTTTTTAAGGAATATGCCTGGTATCTGATTGCTTATTGCAGAGATAAAAAGGGACTTCGGTTTTTTAAACTGAAGCGCATCAAGCGGGCGGAGGTGTCGGAGGAAACCTTTGTTCCGAGGGAGGATTTGTATCGGGAGCTGGTGGAGGAGCAAAAGCCACCGCTACAGGAAAAACCGGTGAATATTCCTACGATAGTTTTGTGGGTTGATAAGCGGGAAGCCTATAAGATTTACGACAGATTTGATGAGACGGAGATAGAAGTTTTGGAGGACGGAAATTTCATCATCCGCGTGAATTATCCCATTGATGAGTGGGTTTATGGTTTGATTCTTTCTTTTGGCGCATCAGCCAAGGTCCTGGAGCCTGCGGAAATCCGCGAAGGCGTAAGGGAACGCATAGCAACCATGTGGAAAAATTACGAGACGTGATGTAATTTGACACACTGATGTCATATTAAGGATGTTATGATAGAGAAAAGAGAAGAGGGAGGAACTTCAGATATGAAAATTGAAAAATGCAGCATGGATTCATTTGTAGTAATCGGGAAAAAGGGAAGCACCGAAGATGGTCCCGGTTTTATTCAGAAATTGTGGGAGGACGCCAATGGTCATTTTGGCGAAGTACAACATTTAGCCAAGAAGGACGAAAACGGTAATATCGTTGGAATTTGGGGTGCCATGTCTGATTTTTCAGAGTCCTTCATGCCTTGGGAGGATGGCTTTTGCAAAGGGCTTTATCTGGCAGGCGTAGAATGTGTGGATGATGCCGAGGCGCCTGCAGGCTGGGAGAAGTGGACGATTCCAGCCTATGAATATCTTTATACGGAGTGCGAGGAGCCGGATACTTTTTCGCAGGTGATAGCTTATATTGAAAAAGAGGGATTAGAACTTGTGGGCGCAGTTCATGATTTTACCTGCCCCGAAACAGGGAAAAACTTTATGTTCTTTCCGATTGGAAAGTTATAGGAAAATACGAGTTGCATCAAAAAGTATATGGAGGGACGAAAGATGGCAGTTAAAATTCTGGAAATCAAGAAAGAAAGTTGTCCGGCGTGCAGGTTAATCGGTAAGAGATATGAAGGTTATGCAAATTGGGCTGAATGGTGGGAAAATAACTGGTTTGCTACGTTAGAAAACATAGAGAGTATTCCCTTTAACGGAGATGCTTATATAGGTGCTGTTCATATTGCAGATGATATGCCGGAACGGTGGATTGGTATGTTTTTTCCTGTTGGTACAGAAGTGCCTGAAGGTTTTGAATATGTGGATATTGAATCACTAAATTATGCTGTGTTTTATTTATCTGACAAAGAAAACAGCGGAGATTTTTATACAATGGAAACCCACAACATGTGCCTTGCAGAATTAGAAGCACTTGGTTTCCAAAGAAAAGAAGACGATTGGTGTTTTGAGAGATATAATTGCCCAAGATTTACAACTCCCGATGAAAAGGGAAATGTAATCTTGGATTATGGAATTGCGATTAAATAGAGACCAACTATGAATCGTCAATAAAAATCGAAGTTTTCTTGATTAAAAGGAGATATTATGACTACACTTGAAAAAATCAGCCATGAAACAATGGTGTTTATGCGGGGAAAATATCGTCTGGATGAAATTGGTGACGGAAAAGATGAACTGAAATTTAAGCAGGGAGCAAAAACAATACTGACCGTCTACATACATGAAGACAAATTCACATTCTTGATTATTTTTGGTAAAAAGGAGCGGGAATGCTTCGAACAGAGAAGAAGCGAGTTTTCAAAATTCATCTGTAATTATTATGATAATTCCAAAACCTATCATGATGGAAAATGGATGTTTATTGACGTAACGAACTTAGAGCAGTTAGAGGAAGTCAAAAAGTTGATACAGATTAAGAAGAAACCTAATCGGAAACCGTTTTCCCAAGAAGGTGCGGTCTATTCACAGTGCGGTCAACGTTGTGATTTATGCGTTCATTATGTGGGAACGGACGAGGCTTTGCGGGCGATGATGGAAGAACCTTTAGGAAAAATGTGGGGAATCAGTGACTGGAGCATGCGTTGCGAGGGCTGTTACAGTGAAAAGTGTTATTGTAAGGATGACCCATGTAATGCTAAAAGTTGTGCCCCGGGAAAGGGGCTTTCTGAATGCAGGGAATGTAAGGAATTTCCCTGTATTAAAGCGACCTCTGCAGATGATCGTTCCATGATACATACGGAAGTTCATTATGCGGATGAGATTACATGGGGAATACTTCCTTATGTGCCGTGGCAATATGAGAGATGATATTCAGATTAGAAAATAGAAGAGGACTATAATATGGCTAAAAATGACAATGCACATTCCATCAGGCTGGTGGAAAGTTTGAGTAAAAATGTCAGTTGCGACGTAGCAAAAGACTTCGAGGAAAAGTACCCGTTATCAAAAAGTGCTAATATTGAAAAGAAATATGAGTGGGCTAAAGCCGCATGTGATTATTTGGAAGAAAAATTCAGTACGGATGATATAATCAAAATCAGAAAAGAATGCAGATGTAATGACGGCAAATCTATTGCAAACAAAATTGTTAAGTACTTAAACAGGGCAGAAAGCATAGAAGAGTTTGTGGTTTTGTTTAATCAGAATGAAACATTCGCCTCACTGACATATATATCTGATCAAAAAATGCTGTTTTGCTATCCGGAGTGTTATTGCGCCTGCGTAAAAAGAGTACCGCAGGAATTATCAAAAACCTGGTGTTATTGCACTTTAGGTAATGCAGAAGGCATTTTCCGTGAGGTGTTTAAAAAAGATGTAAAGGTAACCTTGCTTGAAAGCATCAAGACAGGTTCTGACAGATGTGTGATTGAGGTAGAGTGGTAGTTGTAAACTGTTAGGATAAAGAGGTAATCATGGCTTTTAATTTTAAGAAGGAATACAAAGAATTCTACATGCCCAAGAACAAGCCGGAGATTGTGAATGTGCCGGCGGCCAATTATATTGCGGTCAGAGGAAAGGGCAATCCCAACGAAGAAGATGGCGCATATCAAAAGGCCATAAGCGTGTTATACGCCGTGGCGTATACGTTAAAAATGAGTTACAAGACCGATTATCAAATAGAGGGTTTCTTTGAATATGTGGTACCGCCCCTTGAAGGGTTTTGGTGGCAGGAAAATGTGCAGGGAGTAGATTACGGAGACAAAGATGCGTTTCATTGGATTTCCGTAATCCGTCTTCCGGATTTTGTTACGAAAAAAGACTTTGCATGGGCAGTAGAAACCGCTTCAAAGAAAAAGAAAACAGACTGCTCATCGGCCGAATTTTTGACAATAGAAGAGGGGCTTTGTGTACAAATAATGCATTTGGGCTCTTTTGATGAGGAACCGGATACGGTTGCAATTATGGACGAGTTTTTGTAACGAAATGGGTATAGGAATGATTTTAGCGAAACCAGATTACATCATGAAATATATCTGTCCGATGCAAGGAAGATTGCGCCTGAAAAGTGGAAAACAGTTATCAGGCATCCGATTCGGAAGGTCTAATGGAATAACGGAAAAATGAGAAATGCACAAAACGTACACACGTTCGATTTGTGCATTGATTTATATATATGGTTGTGATATAATATTTCTATGGGGTGTTACCGAAAACGATAAGCGGTTCGCCTTTCGCCGGAGTGAGTACATTCTGAGAACTTCCAGTATCTATGGAGGTGATACAAGTGGAAAATATAGTGAAAGGTACAAGATATGATGTTAGAAACCATAGTTGGTATTGTTGGTATCGTGGTGACAATTATCAGTATCATTGTCACGGTAATTAGTATCGTACAAACTGCGAAGAAACATAGACATCAAAAAAGCAACCGCCGCTCGCCAAAGTAGAGGTTGCTTTTTGATTAGCACTTATAATTGAGGCGAACCGTTTGCTATCGATAGCACCTCTTTATGTTTTCATTTTAAGTCGATAGTCTTATTTTGTCAACTAGAAATGGCAGGTGTCTTACCCGCCAAAGGTGGACCCGGGTCTTACGACCAGCCCGAAATATACTTGTTTACAAGGTTATTATATGCAAATTATGATATTCACGCAATATATTTTAGAATATTTTAGAGTAATTTAAGAATTATAAATTTGATAAATTGCGTAATAATTTACGAAAGTGCTTGACAATTCCATTTTCAAGTGTTACTTTAATTAAAATTTACGAACGAAAAGGAGAAGAACAATGTTTGCTAAAGTGAATCATCCTCATACAATTTCACTTTGGGGGAAAGACGTGGTGACCATTATTGTCAAGATGATGGAACAGACAGGTCTTATTTGTCATACGCAAACACTACTTCGAATGTGATTTTGTTTTAATTTGCTATATCTTTTTACGAAAACAAAGTGGAAGCAGATGTTTGCAGGAGTGCAGATATCTGCTTTTTTGTGTTATAGGGTTTTTCCCTGTACGCAAAAACAATATATGCACAGATCGCACAGAGTCAAGGAGGGAGAAAAATGAGTGATAATTACAAAGACAAGGTAATCGAAAAATACGCAGACGGTCGCGAAGTCGGCCGCGCAGAGAGGTCGGGAGCTTTCGGTATGGAATTCCTTTATACCAAGAAAGCCATTGACCCCTATATTACAGAGGACAAAAGAATTATTGAAATTGGCTGCGGCGGTGGTTATTATCTGATGAATTATGCGCCCCGGTGCAAGGAGTATCTGGGAGTGGACTTGTCGCCGGTTAACATAGAGATTGCAAAAGAGCAGATTGCGAAGAGCGGTTACCGAAACGCAGACGCACAGGTAGGAGATGCTACGAATCTTGCCAAAGTTGCAGACCAAAGCTTTGATGTAGTTCTTTGCTTGGGACCTCTTTATCACTTAAAAAGGGAAGACAGGGCGAAGTGCATTGCGGAGTGTAAGCGGATTTGTAAAGATGACGGCGTTATCATATTTGCTTTTATTAACAAGGCAGGCGTGATAGCCAAATTTGCACCTTTTGCCGGTTGGGAAAACGTACTGACACCCCACATTGGAGAATGCGTTTTGGAAAAAGGAACCGACGATGTAAATACCGACATTTTCTTCTACTCCACGCCGGAGGAAATGATTGAAGATACGGAGCGGGAAGGATTGAAGAAAATCCGGATGAGAGGTGTTGATTTCCTGATTTTGGATGAGACGCTGGACGAATTCACCAAGGAGCAACGCAAGATTTGGTTTAAGCTGGCGGATTTGATATTTGAAAGTGAGTACGCAACCGCACTTACCAACCACGCGCTTTATATTTGTGAAAAAGATAAGAATTAGGGGGAAAAGAACATGACAATCAGATTAGTAAGACCGACAATAGATCATAAAGAACAGGCTGTAAACTATAGGCAGGAGCACTTTGATTTTGGCGAGCGGATCATTAACGGCAGTGAACTTTGGGACCAGACAGAAAACTATGAAGAATGGCTGACCTCCGTGACAGATAATACGAAGGCCGAGACCGTAAATCCGAATTGGGTGGTCACAGATACCTTCTTTGCGGTGGACGAAACTGG
Source organism: Lachnospiraceae bacterium (assembly GCA_017561085.1). Lineage (GTDB taxonomy): Bacteria > Bacillota > Clostridia > Lachnospirales > Lachnospiraceae > Suilimivivens. The sequence goes on along the minus strand of JAFZDQ010000021.1, from coordinate 45,850 downwards.
TAATATCGTGGGAATCATTGACTTGCGGCACACCTTAAATGACTTCTTAAAGGATTTCGGAAACAGCGGCTACAGCGTAAGACCCTCCGAAAGAAGAAAAGGGTACGCCACAGAAATGCTGAGACAAGTCAAGCAGGTTGCAAAGGACGCGGGGCTTAACGAATTGCATCTTTCCGTGGAAAGAAGTAATGAACCTTCGGTGAAAACGATTGTAAGAAATGGCGGCGTCTATGAGCGTAGCTTTGAATTTGAAGGCGAACAGGCTGATATTTACAGAATTGTATTATAGTAGAACCGGAAATTTAAATTGAAATTCAGATTAAGGAATAAAGAGGTGGAAGCGATGAAAAAATTGGGATTAGTAGGCGGTATGGGGCCGGAATCAACCATTCCTTATTATCACGATATTGTTTATGGTGTGCATGAAAAATTGGGAGGAGATGTGTTCCCGGAACTGGCCATTGAAAGTGTCAATATTTTTAAAATGCTGGCTTATTTTAAACAGGAAGATTACGATGGTCTTACAGAATACCTGATGGATGCTGTTAATCATCTGATTCAGGGCGGCGCAGACTTGGTGGCGCTCAGTGCCAATACACCGCACATTATTTTTGACAGGTTGCAGGAGTTATCTGCAGTTCCGCTGGTAAGTATTATCGAAGCAACCAAGGATGAGGCTGTCCGGCTAAACTACCAAAGAATTGGCCTTTTGGGGACGATTTTTACCATGAAGGGTGCTTTTTTCAGAAAGCCCTTTGAAGAAAGTGGGATTGAAATAATTACGCCGACTGATGAAGAGATGGCCTATTTGAATCAAAAGATTATCACCGAGCTAGAGCTTGGCATCTTGAAAGAGGATACTTTAAAGGATTTCCAAAAAGTCATCCGGCGTATGCAGGAAGAAAACGGCATTGAGGCAATTATTCTCGGATGTACGGAGCTGCCGCTTTTATTAAGTGACGAAACAAGCCCGGTGCCCTGCTTGGATACCATGAAGATCCATATCAAAACGTTGGTAGATAAGATTTTGGAATAACCGGATAAAACAAAATATGAGAGGTGGAGACTATGTTGAAATTAAGACCATACAAACCCTGCGACGCGCAGACAATTATTTCCTGGTGTAAGGATGAAGCAAGTTTTCGGAAGTGGACTTCCGACAGGTACGAGTCCTTTCCCATTACGGCAGAGGATATGAACCGTAAATACATAGATAATAACGGAGATTGCGAAGAACAGGATAACTTTTATCCGCTGACCGCTTTTGACGAGACAGGCATTGTGGGACATTTGATTTTGCGCTACAGGGATGCAAAAAAGAAAACCATCCGCTTCGGCTTTGTAATCGTAGACGATTCTAAAAGAGGCAAGGGCTATGGTAAAGAGATGCTGCTTTTGGCGGAAAAATTTGCTTTTGAATTGTTTGGCGCAGAAGAAGTAACGCTGGGTGTTTTTGAAAACAATATGCCGGCATATTACTGCTACAAGGCAGCGGGATTTCAGGACATCGAGATGGAAGAGGACATTTATCTTTCCCTGTTGGGAGAAAAGTGGAAGCTGCTGGAATTGAAGCTGGACAGAGAAATTTATTTTGCAAAATAAATGATAATCGGAGTACATTGCTATGAAGCCTAAGACAACTTTACTACTTGATATGTATGGCGTGATTTTGAAGGAAAGTAAAGGAAATTTCATTCCCTATACTTTTACATATTTTCAGCAAGAAGAGCACGATAGACTGACGAGACAGTTTCGGGAAGAAAAACTTTTTACGAAAGCAGGGAATGGTGAAATTACGTCGGATGAATTTTTAACCTTGCTTGGGTATGAGGATCCCGCCTATCATATGAAAAATTATCTGGAAAATTATTTGACTTTGGATGAGGGATTTATTTCTTTTGCAGAGAAGTATTATCAGGAGTTTGATTTCGTACTTTTATCAAATGATGTTGCGGCTTGGAGTGAATATATTACAGAGTTCTATGGATTAAATAAGTATTTCAAAGCGAAAATCGTAAGTGCGGATGTGAAGTGCCGTAAGCCGGAAAAACGAATTTATGAGCTGGCTTTAGCGGAAATTAGTAGGAGCGGGCAGGAGTGCTATTTTGTGGATAACAGTGTAAAAAACCTGGATGTAGCAGAGGGATTTGGAATTAGCCCCATACTTTTTAACCGGGATAATGAAGAGTATACGGGTGTTATAGTGAATTCCTTTGAAGAACTGGCAAAGATACTCGAAGCGAACTAAGAAAAAGGGGTGTAATTATGGCGGTTTATTATCAGAAAATGACGGAAAAAGAAATAGATGATTTCATGAAACTTCGAATTAATCAGTTGAGGGAAGAAGGTGCAACGGAGGAGATTGATTTGGTACCCGCCCTGAGGAATTATTATGACAGACATCTGTCGGATGGAACCTTTGTTTCATGGCTGGCTATGGATGAGGGAAAAATTGTGGGAACAAGCGGCATGTCTTTTGTGGAAAAACCACCGTATTTCGGTTGTCCCAGTGGAAAAATCGGGCTGCTTTCTTCTATGTATACTTTGAAGGAATATCGCAGAAAAGGGATTGCTAAAGAACTTTTATCCAGAGTGGTGAAAGAAGCGAAAGACTATGGCTGCGGAGCAGTACAAATTACTGCTTCCGATATGGGAGTACTGCTTTATTCAGACTTTGATTTTGTGAAAAACAATAACTTTATGCAGTATAAATTTTAGTGGGAGTATGAGGAGGAAAAAGATGAAAGTTTTAATTGTATATTGTCATCCCAGTAAGACGAGCTTTACTTACCGCGTATATGAGAGTTTCCTGAAGGGTTTACAGGATGCGGGGCACGAGATTGCCGTGTCCGATTTATATGAGATGGATTTTAAGACCGATTTGTCGGAAGAGGAATATTTAAGGGAGACTTATTACCGGGCGGAACTTCCCGTAGCGGAAGATGTTCGGATGGAACAGGAGAAAATCCAGGCAAGTGATGCCATTGTTTTTATTTATCCTGTATTTTGGACGGAAGCGCCGGCCAAATTGGTTGGCTGGTTTGACCGGGTTTGGACCACGGGATTTGCTTATAGTCCCAATCCCACAATGAAAACACTTGATAAAGCTTTGTGTATAGCCTGTGCCGGAAAATCTCTGGAAAGCTTGGAAGAAGTAGGAGAGATAAGAGCCATGGAAACGGTCATGTTAGGAGACCGGATCCGCGACAGGGCAAAAGAAAAGGAAATGGTTATTTTTGACAAGATTACCCATTGGGACGAAGACCTTCGGGAAAAGACAGAACCCGGACATCTTCAGAAGGCCTACGAGTTGGGCTGCAAATTCTAAAATTTATGAAAAGAGAAATTTAAAACCGGAAGCCGGTGAAAGGAGAAAAATATGATTAGACCGATTAGAGAAGAAAATATCTCAGAAGTAGTAGCAGTGATTAGGGCAAGCTTTCTTACCGTTGCAAATGAGTTTGGTTTTACCGAAGAAAACTGTCCCGGATTTACGGCTTTTGCTACCGATGAATATAGAATTCGGTATCACTTGATGGTAGAACAGCGACCGGCCTATGGGTATTTTGCAGAGGATAAATTGGTAGGTTATTTTTCTCTTACCAAGCCGGAGAACAATGAGTGTGAAATCAGCAATTTATGCGTATTGCCGGACTACAGACATAAGGGAATCGGTGAGGAGTTGCTTCAGTATGCCCTTGAGAAAGCGACGGAACTGGGCTGCATGAAGATGAATATCGGATATGTGGCGGAGAATATACAGCTTAGGAAGTGGTATGAATCCTTTGGTTTTGTCCATATCGGAGCGAAAAAATTTGAGCGGTTCCCGTTTACATGCGGATATATGGAGAAACAAATATCTGTGGAGGAAGAAGTTGCGGTATCTTATGACGGGAAAATTTTTGTTCCGAAGACAAATACTGAAAATGGTGAAGTAGACGGAAATACCGTATTTGAATATCATCAGCAGGGCAATATGGCATGGGCGGATTATTCCGGTGGTGAAGTAATCAAAGGTCATTTACTGGGTACTGTTAACGAAAAGGGAGAACTGGATTTTTATTATCAGCATTTAAATATTCAGGGACAGATGCGCGTAGGGGTATGTCATAGCGTACCCGAATTTGGCCAAAACGGTAAACTGATATTGTCAGAAAAATGGCAGTGGCTAAATGGAGACCGGTCAAAGGGAGCATCTGTCATTGTAGAGAAATAGGAGGACATTATGAGAAAGATAAATGGGCAGGACAGCGTATTTGATAAGCTGGTGCAGGGAAATGACGAAATTACATACAATCTCTTTTATCTGGTACGGGGATGTGAGGACGCCCGTATTTATACGGATGACAAAAGCTACATCGTAGCGCAAAGTAACCAATATACACCCATCTGGATTTTTGCTAATGAGCAATTTGATGCAGAGGCAGAAAATGAAGTGTACCAAATTCTGGCGGATTGTGTGAAAGAGAATCCTAAGGTTCATATCAATGCAAAGCCGGAATTTATGAGCGGCATATTTGCGCGTCTGGAAGCAGAATTGAATGTGAAGTATGAAAAATATAAAGGGCTGATTGCCTACAAATGTCCGCAGGTAAAACTTGTGGAGGAAAAAGGACAGCTCACCTCACCCCGGGCAGAGCACAAGGAGCGGATGATTGATTTGGTGAAGCAGATCACGGAGGATATCTCGCACCAAGAATTGCCTCATGAGGAGGCGGTAGCTTTTGCCGATAAACACACGGATTCCGAGAACCTGTTTTTGTGGCAGGATGGGGACATCGTATCCATGGCCAGAATTGCGGAAAAAAATGAAAAGTATGCACGAATCAACTACGTGGTAACAGACCGTGCCAAAAGAAACCGGGGCTATGTCAAAATGCTGGTAGGGAATGTGAGCAAGATTTTGTTAGAGCAGGGCGTTCTTCCCATGTTGTATGCGGATGACAATAATCCTTATTCTAACGCGGCATATCAGAAAATCGGTTATTTGAAAGTGGGCGAAATCACTGAATTTTATAATAAGAATGCAGAATAGTAAGTGCGACAGAATCAGTTTAGAGCAAGTGCGTATCAGTAGAAATGATGGAGAATTTGTATGAGTAATCCTTGGGAAAAAATAGATTTAAATGATTATGAAAGCCATATGAGCCTTGACAGTGTATGCCAGCTTCAGGCGTTAAATCAGATGATGAAGGAACAGTTTGAGGCATATGAGATTAGTTCTGTCATGATTTTGGGAATTGCCGGCGGAAACGGACTGGAGCATATTGATCAAAACCGGATAAAAAAGGTTTACGGCGTAGATGTGAATAGGGACTTTCTGGCAGAATGTGAAAAACGATATGCTCATTTGGAAGGAACTTTCGAAGCGGTTTGTGCGGATCTGTTGAGTGCGGACTTACAGCTTCCTTCTGCAGAACTGGTAGTAGCGAATTTGTTGGTGGAATACATCGGCTATGAGTGCTTTGAGAAGGTGATTGGGCAGGTAAAGCCAAAGTATGTGTCCTGTATTATTCAGATAAACACAGGAGACTCGTTTGTGTCTGATTCCCCCTATTTACACTCCTTTGATTGTCTGGAGGAAGTACATCATCAGATGGAAGAGACGGCACTGACAGAGAGTATGCAAAGGATCGGTTATGTTCCGGGAAAGATTTTGTTAAGAGAACTGCCCAACGGAAAGAAGTTTATCAGACTTGATTTTGAGAAGGGATAAAAAGAATTGAGGAGAGGCGGGATTTCGTGATGAAGTCCCGCAGAGGAGAAAAAAGATGCGACTGATTAAGATGGAAGAGAAATACAAGGATCTGCTTTTTGATATGCTAGAGGAATGGTATGCTACCGGGGAAAAGATTGTCCCTTATGCTATTCGGAAAGTGGATTACCATGATTTTGAACAGTATTTGGAAAGCTTAGAGATAAAGGATGCATCCGATGGAAAAGTGCCGGATTCCACCTTTTTTGCACTGGATGAGGAGCGCAATATTTTGCTTGGAGCGGTAAATATACGGCATTATCTGAACGAAGCGCTATTGTTAAACGGCGGTCACATCGGGGACGGCATCAGACCTTCCGAGCGGCTTAAGGGCAACGCCACCCAAATGATAGGACTGGCCCTTGAAGAATGCAGAAAACTTGGCTTGGACAAGGTTTTAATGGTCTGCGATAAAGAAAATATAGGCTCCGCCAAGAGCATTATGAAGAACGGCGGCGTGTTGGAAAATGAAATTGTGGTAGACGGAGTAACCGAGCAGAGATATTGGATTACGCTGTAGGGAAGAGAAGTAAGATGTACAAGTCAGAGTATTGTGAAGTAAATTATAACGAACAGTACAATGTGGTATTCGTGAAGTGGAAAAAGTTTTGTTGTAATCAGGATTACAGAAAGCCGCTGGAGTATGCACTGGAGATTATCAGAGAACATGAGAATTGTGATTATGTGGCGGATACCAGAAGCGGATTTGAGAATCTTCCGGAAGACACCCGCTGGGTAGCGGAATATTTTATGCCAAAAGCCGTGGAATATGGCTGTAAATGCATTTATTTTATTATTGATGAGGATAATTCCTTAAAGGAAGAATTGGAGGGACAGGCGAGCGATTCTTCTGATAAGATTGCGTTTCGGTATATTTATAGCTTAGAGGAAGTCAGAAGTTAAGATAACTTAGAATGAGGGGTGTCAAATATGAAAAAACCGAACAGATTAAGAAAAGGTGATAAAGTCGCCATAGTTTCTTTATCAAATGGTATGCTTGGAGAACGTGAATTTATCCACAAGTACGACCTGGCGAAAAAGCGGTTAGAGGAAGAATATGGTTTGGAAGTAGTAGCTATGCCGAATGCCTTAAAGGGGATAGATTATTTGTATCAGAATCCAAAGGCGCGTGCAGAAGATTTGATGGATGCCTTTAAAGATCCTGAGATAAAAGCTGTGTTTTGTGCCATCGGTGGGGACGATACCATCCGCCTTTTGCCTTACATTGACTTTGATGTGTTGCGGGACAATCCTAAGATTTTCACAGGGTTCTCGGATACAACCACGAACCATTTCATGATGTTCAAGGCTGGGCTGGTATCCTATTATGGTTTGTCTGTGATGAACAATATTGCGGAATATGTGGACATTAACGAATATACCAAAGAAGCAATGGAAAAAACACTGTTTGACCCGCAGGATAGGATGGAAATCAAATGCAGTGATTTTTGCAGTTATGAAAAGGACAAAATTTGGTGGATAGAAGAAAACCAAAAAGTACCGACGCCGAGATATCCCAATACCGGGTATGAAATCGTACAGGGAACCGGCAAAGCGACAGGGGAATTGTTTGGTGGATGCATTGATGTTTTCCTGCACCTGCTGGGAACTTCTTTGTGGCCTACGGTTGAGGAATGGAAAGGGAAATTATTACTCATAGAGACCAGTGAGGTTGATACGTCTGAGCAGGTATTTACCGATATTTTGCGTGGCTTACAGGCTCAGGGAATACTGGATGTGATTCATGGAATTGTAGTAGGAAAACCGGCATTTGAAGGGAAAATGGATACATATAAAAAGGCACTTAAGCAGGTGGTGGGTTTTGAAGCGAACCGACCTGATTTGCCGATTTTGTGTAACGTGAATGTGGGTCATGCTTATCCTATCGGTGTTTTCCCGCTGGGCTTAACCTATGAAATCGATTGCGATACGGTGACCTTTACCCTATTGGAAAAGGCCACGGAGTAGTAGAAGGAAAGGTATGGTCAGGAAATAGAAAAAAGAGCTTTGTTTCTGTGCCCGTGTCAGTCACAGAAGTAAAGCTCTTTAATTATCTATTTCTCTTCACCAAATGTCGGTATTAACTCCACTGAATTATCCTTAAAAACAAATATCTTTACCGGTGTATATACTAATTCTGACCAAACATATTCCCTTTCCGCATAGTTGAATTTTACCGATGAATGGTTTACATTCCGTAAAAACGTGTCATTTTTTTCAATCCATATGACAGAACATTGATTAACTTCTTCGATTTTATCATATCGGTCAGCACCCACCCGTGTCGTTGTATTTTGTATAAATGTACTGACAAGATACCCTCTTGTAACGCCATAAGGCTTCTCAAGATGTGATTTCTTCTTCCGTTACATCTTTCAACTTACTATAGATATGCTTGTAGCCAAGCGTTTGATATAAAAACTCATCTCCGTACATAATTTGTTCCCCTTTTGTAAAAGTTTTTTTATCTGATGATAACACTGATTATATCATATTTTATCTGTAATTCATCCTCTAAAATTAATGAAATAATTTTTTGCCGAGTTTTACTTTGACAAGGAGCTATTGTAGGTGTATATTAAAGTAAAGGTCGGAAAAAATGAAACTCTTACCGAGGTGAACCAAAATGATTTTTACTTATAAAGAATGTATTGAAAAATATGGAAATGATTATCAGTTAACCCGTGCTGTTGCAGAGGAAAGTATTTATCGGGTGGAATCAGGTGTGTATTCAACGGAACGTTATTCGTGGGATTTGGAGGTTATTGTTAAAAAGTATCCAAATGCTATTTTGGCGGGAGAGTATGCATTTTATTATCATGGTTTAACAGATGTAATTCCCGAAAAGTATCATATTGCGACTAAAGCAAAGGCTGCGAAATTGTTGGATGTCCGAATTGAGCAAATTTATGTTAGGGATGATTTATTGCAGTTAGGTGTTGATGAAGAAGAAATTAATGGTATTACTGTAAAAATTTATGATAAAGAACGTATGTTGATAGAGTTGCTTCGTAATAAAAATACGATGCCCTATGACTTGTACAAGGAAATAATCGGAAATTATCGGAAAATAATCGATAAGCTTCAGATTTGGAGAATCCAAGAATATGCAGAGATTTTTCCTAAAAGTAAGATGATTAAGAAGGCACTGGAAGAAGAGGTTTTTTGATATATGGATTTACAAAAGATGATGGATAGGTATTATGAAGAGGGGTTATCTCGAGAATTGGCGGCGGCGCGAGTTTGTCAGGATATTGTGTTAAAAGCAATTGCAATAGGGCCTCTTAATAGAAATGTTACCATTAAGGGTGGAGTGGTCATGAGGAACTTGACCAATAATAACCGCCGGGCGACGCGGGATATTGATTTAGATTTTATTCATCATTCTATTGCAGATGATGCAATACGTGTATTTGTTCAGAAAATGAATTGTATTCCGGAAATCAAAATAGAAATAATTGGAGATATTGAAGAACTGAAGCATCAAGATTATCATGGAAAATCAATAAAGGTAAGAATTACAGATAAAGAGGGGACGGCTGTTGAAAGTAAAATTGATATTGGTGTACATAAGCAATTAGAACTTGAGCAGGAAGAATATTGTTTTGATGTCTGCATGGATGAAAAAGGCGCTAGTTTGCTTAAAAATTCTAACGAGCAATCTGTTGTAGAAAAACTCAGAGCTTTGCTTATTTTCGGGGTTAATAATCGAAGATATAAAGATATTTATGACGTGTATTATCTAAAGAATCATATAAATAGAGATAAACTTGTAAGGTACATAGATTTGTTAATCTTTAAAGACGAATTAATGCGTGAAAATAGGATGAAGGATATTATTGATAGATTGGAAAGTTGCTTTAAAGACCAAAATTTTTTATATCGAATTTCTACTTCCAGACAAAGGTGGATGGATGAGGATATTGAAGTAATTGCAAAAGGAATTGTTACATTTTTTAATGATTTACGATAGTGTCTTTTAGAATGTTGAAAAGCGAGGAACATTTTTATGAAAATGAACAAACCCGAATATATCACAGGTACATACGCGGTAGGTACGGAAACCTTCAGCATTTTTGATGAAACCAGAACGGAGCAGCTTGGACCTGCCACCGGACCCCGTAAAATTGCGGTGAGGTTGTACTATCCTGTAAACAAACAGGATGTAGAGGGTTTACCCAAAGAAGCGGCACTTTCCCAATTTAAGAGGGAAGCATTAGAGAAAGCTTTTCATGTGAAGATGCCGAAGGGAGCAGATTTTACAGCGGATTATTATGCGGACGTTCCCCAGGTTGCCGGTATGCGATTTCCTTTGATTTTATTTAATCACGGATACAATTCTTATGTGGAAGGACACACCTTTTTGTGCTGCGAGCTGGCTTCCAACGGTTATATAGTCGCATCGGTAGGCCATGCCCATGAAGCCATTGCCAATGAGTATGAGGACGGAAGTACGGATTTATTTGACAAAAAAATCAATAAAATGATGTACGATAACAGTATCTTAAAGGTACTTATTGACCAGTCTAAGCTAAAGAAGGCCAAGGGAACGCCGGAAGAAATCTATGAAAAGTTCAATGCTTTTCAAAAGAAGCATATGAACTATATTATCGGCCGTGTGCCTGTGTGGGCAGAGGATACCTTGTGCGCGGTACGGGCCCTAAAGGAGCGCTGTGCGGATAGGATAGATTTTTCAAAAGGAATCGGCGCAACCGGGCATTCCATGGGTGGCGCGGTTGCTTATTACCTGTGTCAGCATGAGGAAGAATTCAGTTGCGGCCTAAATATTGACGGCGGATTGTTTGGGGATTATGAAGGAATGATTATGAAAAAGCCTTTTTTACAAATCTGTTGCGAGGATAATCGTAACGTTACCACCCGGCCACTATTTGGAACCGAGGCCTTTGTCCGCAGGGAAGTGTTTGAAGATATGAAGCATTTGGGCTTTGCGGATGCGAAGTTTATGATTCCCATCAAAGCGGCAGTAGGCAAGTTGGACGGTGTTACCATGCACAAGAGGCTGGTGGCCTGTCATTTTGAAATTTTTGACCGATATTTAAGAGGGCAGGAAAGCGCCTGCGGGAAATAGGTTGGGTGCATTATTTGTAAGGAATGGATAGGAGATTTTTATGAAGATAAAACTGGCGATTTTTGATTTTGACGGCACCATTGCGGACACCCGGAAAGCCATTATCGTGGCGAAGCAGGAGACGATGAAAAAACTGGGGCTGCGTATTGCAAGTGAAGAGGAATGTGCTTCCACTATCGGCCTTTCTTCCAAAAGCGGTTTTCAGAAGTCTTATCCGGAGCTTTCTGACGAGATGCTGGACTGGTGCGTGGTGATTTACCGGGAGTTTTTTGAAGAAAAGAGACTTCTTTATCCGCCGGAGCTTTTCCCGGGGATAATAGAAGTGTTGGAAGCATTGAACGAAAAAGGGATTGTTTGTACCATTGCGACCTCCCGAAACGGAAAGTCCTGCAGGGAATTTTTGGAGCAGCTGGGGATAGCGAAGTATTTTTCTTATGTACTTTGTGCGGAGGATACTACGCTGTTAAAGCCAAATCCAGAGCCTGTTTTGAAGACCCTTGCCGATTTGAAATTTGCGCCTGAGGAGGCGCTGGTAATCGGGGATATGCCCATGGACATCCAAATGGCCAAGGGCGCGGGAGTTTTTGCCTGCGGCGTGACCTACGGAAATGCTACCGGGGAAGAACTTTTGGCAGCAGGAGCGGATTTCACCGTAGATGAAATTTACGGACTGAAAGGGATTTTATTTGAAAAAGCGTAGAGGGAGCTATTTGCGGCCGGGAAATTGGAAACGGTTTCCAAATAGTATTTGCGGTGTGTCTATGTTATAATGAGAGTACATAGTTTAAGGGGACAGAAAGGCGAGATTCGTTTTATGAAAAAGGGATTGTTAAAGATTTTATGTATTTGTTTATCGGCTTGTATTTTGGCGACTTCTATGCCGGTGACAGAGATTGTCTATGCCGCTGAAAATACGGACGGGGATTATATTATCGGGGAAGCGGCTACAGGGCCCACTGAGGAGCCTGCAGAAGAAGTGATGGAGGAACAGACTGAGGAACAGACTGAGGCACCCACTGAGGAATTGACTGCGGCGCCTACAGAAGAACCGACAGCGGAATTTACGGCAGAACCCACGGAAGAACCGACAGCAGAAGCCACAGAAGAACCTACCGCGGAAGAACCGACAGCAGAAGCCACGGAAGAGCCCACCGTGGAGCCTGCGGAAGAGCCGACCGCAGAACCGACCACCGGGCTTGTAACAGAACAGCAGATTACGGACCCCTATGTGGAAGAACTGCTTCATAAAGTGCGTGTTTTTTATCCCGGAATGTACATAGATGAAAACGGCTTTTTTGCCTATGTGGACAGAGACGGCGTTTTGCAGACCTATGATCCGTACGACCCTGAATTTGCCAAATATATGTTATCCCATGACTTGGTGACACTGGAAGAAACAGAGGAAGTGGATTTGCAGGGCGTAGGTAGCTCAGTGAGTCCTTTTACGGGCAAAACCTATACCCATGAGTCCCATGTAGCCAACAAAATCATCCGCCACGGAATCGATGTTTCCAGGCATCAGGGAAGTATTGACTGGTCCAAGGTCAAGGCAGATGGCGTGGAATTTGCCATCATCCGAGTGGGATACAGAGGCTACGGTGCAGAAGGAAATATGATGACAGATGATAAAGCTGTCCAGAATATTAAGAATGCTTACAATGCCGGTATTAAGATTGGTGTGTACTTCTTTTCTCAGGCGATTACCAAGGCTGAGGCCAAGGAAGAGGCGCAGTACGCCCATAATGTTTTAAAGAATAATAATTTACAGAAATATGTAACTTTGCCTGTATTTATGGATTATGAATATTCTCCTACAGGCACTTCGGGCAGATTGTATGATGCCCATTTAAGCGATGCCCAGAGGCAGGCAATTTGCGATCAATTCGCCACTACCATCAAAGGCTACGGCTACGAGCCCGGTGTTTATGCCAACTATGCCATGCTGACGGACGATATGCAGCCTACGGCATCATCTTCTTATTCGGAAATTTGTTACTGGATTGCACGATATAATACGGCAACCCATTATGCCAACAAATACAGCTTTTGGCAGTATTCTTCCCAGGGAAGGGTAGACGGAATAACCCAAAATACCGTGGATTGTAACTTCTGGTACGACAACCGCAAAAATATAAATGACGGCTCCGTTACCATCAATATTCCCGAGGAATGTGATTATGTCAGCGACTTAGGTAGCATTCTTACGGTTTATGACAATGCCCGGAAATATACCTTAAAAGAGGATAAAGACTATAATTTATCGGTTAAAACTCAGGAAAAAGACGGAAAAATTACTGCCACCATCACCATAACCGGTAAAGGAACCTATGAGGGAGCCCTTAGCAGAAGTACTGTTATGACAAAGGTGTCACTTCATGAGTCTATGATTAGCACGATACCGAAGCAGACCTTCACGGGAAGTGAAATTACGACAGCTTCCGGACTTCCTGTTGTCATCAGTCATGCCGGTGTGGTTTTAGAAGAAGGAAAGGACTATACCCTTTCTTATGAAAATAATGTAAATGCGGGAACCGCGGAAATCCCTTATGCGAAGGTAATCATTGAAGGAAAAGGTTACTACGACGGAACGGTTTCCAAGACATTTACCATTGCACCCAAAAGTATTACCGCAGATATGCTTAGTACTTTGCCTGAGGTGATTTTTACCGGCAGCAAAGTAACATTAGAAACTATGGGACTTTCAGAGGATTTTGTATTTGTAAGCAGAAATAGCGGGCAAGGCGGTCAGACAGTGGCGCTTCTTCCGGATGCGGATTATACGGTTTCTTATGAAAACAACTTAAATGTCGGAACCACGGAAAAGCCTTATGCGAAGGTAATTGTTACCGGAAAAGGAAACTATGGCGGCAAAGCTACGGCTACCTTCAAAATCGTCAAAAGAGCCATTGGAAATGAAGCCTATGAGCCTCTTCAGGATGTGGTAATAACCGTTGGCGGAACCACGGAACCCTATCAGACGGTTTATACGGGATCTGCGATTAAGCCTGCGGTTACCGTAACCGTTAACGGAAGAAAACTGAAAACAACCGAGTATTCCGTAGCTTACTCAAGTAATACCAAGGTCTCCGAAAAGGCCTGCATTACCATCAAAGGGAAAGGTAATTATTCGGGAACCGTGAAAAAGTACTTTACCATTACGGCGAAACCTGCGACCAAAATTAAGATTACATCGGCTATGGTTTTCCTGGAAAGTAATGTGCTCCGAATGAGCAGTGACAGTATGGCGCCGGATTTGGAGCCGGTGGTATGGGTATCCCGCAGCGGAAAGAAACTGACGGAAAACACCGACTATACACTTGCTTATACGGATGCAGACAAAAACGTAACAGACAGTATTTCCGAGGCCGGAATTTACTATGTGAAGGTAACCGGTATCGGTGCTTACAGCAGTACCGTTTACAAGAAGCTGGAAGTACTGGATACGGAAAAACGCGTTATCGGTAAGGATTATTCAGCGATTTCCTTAACTTCAAGCAAGGAAATTGTTTATACCGGAGCGGCGAAAAAGCCTGCCGTAACCGTCCTGGATAAGACCTTAGATAACAAGAAATTGAAGAAGGATGTGGATTATACCATTTCCTATTCGGATAATAAAAATGCGGGAACCGCCCGTTACACCATCAAAGGAAAAGGGAAATATACCGGAACTTATACAGGAACCTTCCAAATAAAGCCTGTAAATCTGGGAGATATGATGCAGGAAGGTTTGGGGAATCCCATTGTAAAGGACGACGTAACCATTCGGTTAAGCAAGTATATTTATACCTACAACGGAAAGAAACAAACCCCTACCGTTACCGTAAAATACAAAGGTAAAACCTTAAAGAATAACACAGACTTCACCATCGATTATGAAGCCTTAAATCATTATAAGAATTCCGACGAAAGAATTGGTGCGGATGATTATTTATTAGATATTGTTTTTAAAGGAAACTTTAAAGGCGAGGCATTGGCAGGTTATCGGATTAATCCTGTCAATGTAAGCAAATTAAGCGTGATCGTACCGAAGCAGCTTTACAACGGTCAGCCTCATAAACCTGCGCTGCAGGATATGACGGTGAAGCTTGGGGATGTGACGTTAGGCGCGGCTGCCCTTGCAGAACTGACCGTCGACGAAGCAAGCTATGTTAACAACGTGAAAGTAAGTACCACAAGCCGTAAAGCGGCGGTAACCCTGAAGGTAAAGGGCGGCGCAGAGAATTTTATAAGCGGAGGTACGAAGAAAGTCAGCTTTACCATTGCGAAACGTCCGATTTCCAACAAGGTCCACAACTTTACCATTGGCGGCGAGGCTGTAAGCGGAAGTAAAAGCAATTTGAAATTGATTTATACCGGCAGCAGTTTTAAGCAGACAAACGGCGCAGGCGTGGTAGTTTACGATACCGAAACCGGAACCACCTTATCAGAAGGAACCGATTACAAGTTATCCTATTCCAATAATAAAAATGTAGGAACCGCCAAGGTGGTTGTCACCGGAATTGGCGGCTACAGCGGTACGAAATCCATTACCTTTAAGATTCTTGGAAAGCCCATCGGAAACGGCACTGCAAACGACGGCTACCGGGTAGGAATCGGCAAAGGCGAAGCCTCCTATGTGTATACCGGAAAAGCAGTAAAGCCCGCCGTAAGCCTGTATGAAGGTACGAAGAAACTGAAAAAAGATACGGATTATACCGTAAAATACGAGAAAAATACAAACGCCGGCCAGGCAGTGGTGACCGTCACCGGCAAGGGCAAATACGCCGGCACCATCATGCAAAACTTTACCATCCGTCCCATGGAAAAAGCAGATGCAGGCTCTGTCAGAATTGGCAGCATAACCACACAGCAAAGCACAGGCGCTTCTGTAGTGGTACCTGAAGTAAAGGTGGTTGTAAATGATAAAACCCTTGTCAAAGGCAAGGATTATACCGTAAGTGTCATCAACAGTACCCGGTTTGTGAAGCAAAGCGACGGCAGTGAAAAAGCCACCGCAACTGCCATCATCACGGGAACCGGCAATTACAAAGGGCTTCTTGGCAAGAAGAACTTTACCGTGAAAAAAGTAAGAGGGTAAAGAAAGCTGTTTAAAGGAATAGATTTGTAATACTTTGTGATAGTTAAAAACATTGTACCTCTTTTTTCTCTATGCTATAATGAGGTTGTATCAGGGGATACATAGGGGAGGTGTACAAATGACAAGAGAATTCAGATTTTCCATTAAATTAATTACGTTTGGTTTTATCATGGGTGTGCTTGTTTCCGTAATTGCCGGATTCATCGGCTGTAAACTCTCGGACAAAGACACGGAGCCGGTAGCCGCACCTGCAGTGGTGGAAGAGGAACCGAAAGAGGAAGAACCCGAAATCACCATTGAGTACATCAACAAAAAATTGAATAATATCAGTGAACTTTCTACAGCAGAGATGATTTATAACGGCCTTTATACCGTAGTGGAAGGAAAGATTCCTTTTATCACTCAAAAGGGCTTTTCCATGACCTATACGTCTGAGATTAAGGCAGGTATTGATGCTTCCAAAATTCAGACCGAAATTACAGAGGATAAGGTGATTATTACCTTGCCTCAGGCTGAAATTTTAAGCGCATCAGTGGACCCTGAATCCATTCAGTTTTATGACGAAAAGTATGCACTTTTTAACTGGAGCGAAAAAGAAGATGTAAAAGAAGCACTTATAGTAGCGCAAGAGGATATGGAAGCAAAGGCTAATAAAGACGGACTGTTAAAGAGAGCTTCCAGAAGGGCAGATGACGTTATTTTAGGCCTACTGGAAGATGTGGTGGGAGACCGCAAGGTTGTTGTAGAATATGAAAAAGCAACTGCTGATGATTAGGACAATTGGGCCGGTAAAGAATTTTCTTTGCCGGTCTTTTTCAGATATAGGAGAGGAGAACGCAAAATGAAAATGCTATGGAAACTGACCAAGGAGGCCACCCGCTACAAGGGACTTTATGTACTGGCCATTTTATCTACCTTAAGCCTTACCATGGTGAACCTGACGGCACCGAAGGTGCTCTCTACCATGACAGGCGTGGTGGAGCAGGGTGTGGATGATGCAGCTCTTTCCGTAATTATGAAACTGGCATTATTACTTTTGATTTTGTACCTGCTTAGGGTTTTATTCCGGTTTTTAAGTAATTACCTGGCGCACAAGGCGGCCTGGTATCTGGTAGGCGACCTGCGGAGCCGGATGTATGACAAGCTGCAGAGCTTAGACCTTGGGTTTTTCCATGATAAGCAAACCGGCGATTTGATGAGCCGCGTGGTAAATGATACCAGGGATTTTGAACTTTTGTATGCCCATATGATTCCCGACATGATGACCAATGTGGTGACCTTTGTAGGGGTACTTGTGATTTTACTTACCATCAACTGGAAGCTGGCACTGATTACCTGTTGCCCGATTCCGCTGATTTTGGCGTCCGGTGTGGTATTTGCCAAAATTGTCCGTCCTTATTTTAGGGCATCCCAAAAGTGTATGGGCGAATTAAATGCCCAGCTGCAGGATAATTTGTCCGGCTTGCATGAAATCCAGTCCTTTGGACAGGAATCCTATGAAAGTGACAGGATGAAGGTGAAAAACTTCGAGCAGGTAAGAGCCATGCTGAGAGCCCTTAGGGCCAGCGGAATTTTCCATCCCTGTGTGGAATTTTTATCCTCCGCAGGAACCGTCCTTGTAGTATTTTTCGGTGGATATCTTGCGTATAAAGGGCAGTTATCCGTGGAAGACATCGTAGCTTTTGTATTATATTTATCTTTGTTTTATGCACCGGTATCAGGGCTTGCAACTTTACTGGAGAATCTCCAGCAGTCCCTGGCGGGCGCAGAGCGTGTGACGCTGGTACTGGAGACTCCTTCCGCCATTGAAAATGCGGAAAATGCCGTGGATATCGGTAAGGTTGAGGGAGAGGTAACCTTTGAAAAGGTCAGCTTCCATTACAGCAATCAGATTCCGGTACTGAAGGACATTTCCTTTACCTGTAAACCCGGAATGATGGTGGCGCTGGTAGGACCTACGGGTGTGGGTAAAACCACTGCGACCCAGCTCATTTCCCGGTTTTATGACCCGATAGAAGGCAGGATTTTAATTGATGGCAAAGACATTAAGACTGTGACCTTAGAAAGCCTCCGTCACAATATTTCCCCGGTGCTGCAGGATACTTTTTTATTTAACGGTACCATTGCGGAAAATATCGGCTATGCCAAGCCCGATGCGACCCGGACAGAAATTGAAGAAGCAGCCAAAGCGGCCAATATCCATGAGGATATTTTAAGCATGCCTGAGCAGTACGAAACCAAGGTGGGAGAAAGAGGACTTCGTCTTTCCGGCGGACAAAAGCAGAGAGTGGCAATTGCCAGAGCAATCTTGCGCCAGTCGCCTATTATCGTGCTGGATGAGGCTACCGCATCGGTAGATGTTCAAACAGAGAAGCAAATTCAGAAGGCTATCAAGAACATCACCGGAAAGCGCACCATTATTGCGATTGCCCACAGACTTTCCACCATTAAGGACGCGGATTTGATTTTGGTCATCAAACATGGTGAGGTAGTAGAGCGCGGCAATCACGAGCAGCTTATGGCGCTGCAGGGGGTTTATTATCAAATGCAGCTTGCCCAGGAATAAAAAGTAAGGAATGACATATGAAACTTAAGATAAACAGAGAGGTACGGACATGAAAGTATTTTGTTACACAAGAACACCTTTAGAGGATGCGATTTATTCTACCAAATTAGCGTATAGTATGCATCTGGCTTTGCAGGACGATGACGGAAAGCTGATTCCCTTAAACCATAATTCCGGTATTTTATATGCCAAGGCAACCCGAAATGAAGACGGCACCTTAAATGCCATGAATTTAAAGAATCCCTGGTTATTTTTTATGGAAGACGGGGGCTTTGGCGTGTTGGCACAAAGGATTTTGCCGGATGGCACAGAGGATGTTACTTCCGCAGGAAAACTGCTTTTGTTTACATCAAAGGATCTGATTTATTATCAGGAGGAAGCGCTTCTTGACCTTGGATGTGATGCGGCGGTTGAGGATGCGATTTGTACCTATTGCGGAAAGAATAAACACTATTTGCTGATGTGGAAGGATAAAGAAGGCGGCTATTTCATCAAAGAGACGACCTCCTTATTTGCCCTGCAGGATGCACCTACCCAAGAATTAGAGCCGGCTTCCTTTGAAAAAATGCTGGCGGCGCGTTGCATACTTTCCGTAAACGGCGAAATGCCGGAGGGCGCGGTTGGAAGAAACTGGCTTCAGGTTTCCAAGAAAATTGCGGACGATTTGTACCTGCGTTTTACCACCCCCGTTAATGTGGCAAACGAAGTGCCGGCGGCAGTGACCGCTTCCTCCCTTGAAGAATTAAATGAAATAAAAGCCATGGCCGGATACAGCGACGGCACCACCGTAGAAAAGAGAATTGACTGGTATACGGACGGTATCGACTTTGATACTCCCGGAACCTATGAAGTAGAAGGAAGAATTCATCAGAACCGCTATGAATTCCCGGTAGCATGGCACAAAGCAGACCCCTGTATCGGCAAGTGGAAAGGCAAATACTACTTCATTTCCACCAACGATTTGGACCGTGAGCACACCATTTTTATGAGAGAAGCAGACAGTATTCCTGCGTTGGTAACGGCGCAGCAGATTCCTGTTTTGGATGCGTATACTTATCCTCATCTGGTAGACCTTCTTTGGGCACCGGAGCTTCATGTAATTAACGATAAATTGTATGTGTTCCATGCGGGAACCGCAGAAGGTTTTTATCAGGAGCAGTGCCATGTAATGGCGTTGAAAGAAGGGGGAAATCCCATCAAGGCTTCTGATTGGGAAATGCCCCGCAGAGTAGTGAAAAAAGACGGCAGCTACCTGTACGGAGAGCAGGGAATTACCTTGGATATGACCGTGATAAAGGCAGGAGGCAAGCATTATGTTTGCTGGTCCCAGCGTCAGTTCAAACCGGTAGATCAGGGTGCATTTTTGTATATTGCAACCATTGACCCGGAAAAACCATGGGTACTGACTTCTGATCCGGTACTTCTTTCCATGCCGGAGTACAGCTGGGCCAATAACCATACCTTTGTGGATGAGGGCCCCTTTGCCCTTTATCGTGACGGCAAGGTATATCTGACCTTCTCCAGTGCGGCGGTTGACAGTACTTATGTAGTGGGACTTTTGACGGCAGATGAAAATGCAGATCTGTTGAATCCCGATAATTGGGTGAAAGAAAATTATCCTCTTTTATCCTCCAGAAGTGTAGAGGGCGAATTCGGAACCGGCCACAATGCTTATGTGATTGACGAGGATGGACTTGTATGGAATACCTATCATGCAAGACCCGGTGTGGAAGGTCCCAGAAGCTCGGGAATCCGCAGGGTGCATTTTAACAGGGCAGGTTTCCCGGTGCTTGACATGACGGAAGAGATGGATGTAAAACCGGAGCTTTCCTTTGTGAAAACCATGGTGACGGTACCTGAGAAATAAGTCCTAAAAAGGGGTTATTGCGAAAAGAGTTCTTGAAATAGTATTTCATTATGTATATGATAGTAGATAGAAGGTAAATCGTTAAACAATGATGTTATATGTATTGGTATGGAGGTTACACAAACTATGATCAGAACAGCAAAAACAGAAAACGGATGGGTCCGCGGTATTGAAGCGGCAGACCCCAGAATTACGGCTTTTAAGGGAATTCCCTTTGCGGCTCCGCCGGTAGGTGAAAACAGATGGCGTGCGCCCCAGCCTTGTGAAAATTGGGAAGGTGTAAGGGATGCGTACCGTTTTGCGCCCATATCCGTTCAGGATACACCGGGACTTGGAACTGATATTTACTGCCGGGAATGGCATGTAGACCCGGATATTGATATGGGAGAGGACTGTCTTTATCTGAATGTATGGACATCTGCCAAGAGCGCGGATGAAAAGCAGCCGGTACTGGTTTGGTTTTATGGCGGCGGTTTACAGTGGGGTTATCCTGCAGAAATGGAATTTGACGGTGAGCGCCTTGCCCGCAGAGGTGTGGTAGTTGTTACCGTCAATTACAGAATCAATGTATTCGGCTTTTTAAGCCATCCCCAGATTAGTAAGGAACAGCCGGATGCGCCCGCAAACTTCGGAAGTCTGGACCAGCAGGCCGGCATCAAATGGGTAATCCGTAACATCGCGGCATTTGGCGGCGACCCGGAGAATATCACCATTGCCGGACAGTCTGCAGGAGGCGGCAGTGTCTTAAGCCAGATGGCTTGCCCCGATAATAAGGGACTGTTCCAAAAGGCTGTAATTATGAGTGCCATGATCCGTAATCCTTATATGAAAGCGTTTATCGGTATTCCCAAGCCTTTGGACGAGGCGGAAAAGCTGGGTCAGGATTTCTTTGAATTTTTGGGTGTATCTACCTTGGAAGAAGCAAGGGCTTTGGATGCTTTTTATATCCGTGATAAATATGCCAAGTTTGCAGAGACATATCCCCGTATGGCCAATGCCATTGACGGTAAATTCTGCGTAGGCGATCCGATGGTACTTTTAAAAGAAGGTAAGTGCGCAGATGTGACAGTGATGTCAGGAAACACCGAGGACGAGTTCCCGAACTTCTTTACCGCTGAAAATGAAGCGGATTTGAAAGAGAAAGCGGTAGAATTCTTCGGTGACAGAGCAGAAGAATTTTTGAAATTCCCTGAAGTTTATGCACAGGAAAGTGAAGGCCGCTACGGCGTGGTAAACGGTATTGAATGCACCATTAAAGGTATTTTTGACGGCTTAACCAAGTCCGGAAGTAAGCAGAATTACTATTATTATAAATTTAAACCGGAAATTCCCGGCTGGGACAATCCGGGTACCTTCCACTCCGTGGATTTATGGTTCTTCTTTGAAACACTGGCGAAGTGTTGGCGTCCTTTTGTGGGCAAGCATTATGATTTGGCCCGCCAGATGTGTAATTATTGGGCGAACTTTATTAAAACCGGTGATCCCAACGGTCAGGATGCAGACGGAAGCGATATGCCCAAGTGGCTTCCTTATACGGATGCCCAGCCTGCAGAAATGTTATTTGAAACAGAAGGTGCAGTGTGCGCAGTGAAGGAAGCTTCCGCATATGAAACATTTATCACAGACACACTTATGCGTTCATTGGAAGAACAAAATTAATGCAAGGAGTAAGAGAATGGTTACATTAAAAGAAATTGCACAAGAATGTAACGTATCAGTGACAACCGTGTCCAATATCCTAAACGGCAAAGCCAAGGCGGGTGAAAAAACCAAACAGAGAGTCCTGCAGGCCGTGAAGGAGATGGGCTATCAGCCGAACTATATTGCCCAGGGACTTCGAAACAGCAAGACACATACCATAGGCATTATTGCGGAGGATATTGCGCAGTTTACAACCCCCGGTATGATTGAAAGTATTATGGAGCATTGTGAAGAGAAGGGGTATCGTACTATTGTGCAGAATCTGCGTCTTTACGGAAGGTGGAAAGACAAATGGTATCATAATGATGAAGCATATCATTCTGTTTTTGACCCGGCCTTGCAGGAGCTTGTGTCCGTAAAAGTAGACGGAATTATTTATTTAGCAGGTCATGCAAGAGTAATCCGGAGTTTTCCGGAGGATTTTAAAATCCCGGTAGTGATGACATATGCGTATACCGAATCGGAGAAAATTCCTTCCGTTGCCATTGATGATGAAAAGAGTGCTTATGAGGTAGTGAAATACCTGTTAGACATGGGACACCGTAAAATCGGGGTAATCGGAGGATTCCCGGATAATATCCATACCCAGAAAAGACTTTTGGGCTATCAGAAGGCTTTGTTTGATGCGCAGGTATTGTTTGCGCCGGAGCTGGTCCGCTATGGTAATTTCGAGAGAAGTACCGGATACAAAGAAAGCGGGGAATTGATAGATGCCGGAGTGACAGCTATCTTTTGTATGACCGACAGAATGGCCGGAGGCGTGTATGACCGGATTGAAGAAAAGGGTCTTAAGGTAGGCAGGGATATTTCCGTGGCAGGCTTTGATGACCAGGATATCGCGGCGTATTTCAGACCGCCCCTTACCACCACGAAGCTGCCGCTTCAGGAAATCGGTTTGCATGCGGCAAAGCTGTTAATCGATAAGATAGAGGATGAAGAAAATGCAGAAGGAGCGCAGGGTGAGGTTACTGAAATTTTAGTCCCCTGTACCATGCAAAAGAGAAAGTCCGTTTGTAATATTTCTTAAGAAGCAGCGGCTGCGGTTGTTAATACAAAATATCAGGCTATTATTGACGCAGGTAAGCCTGCGCAGTAAAATAGAAGAAAATTTTATGGGAGAATGACAAATGAAACTGTACATTAATGAAAAAAATCAAAAAGGATATATCCATCCCGAGATTTACGGACACTTTAGTGAACATCTGGGAAGATGTATTTATGAGGGGTTATTTGTAGGGGAAGATTCCGAAATTCCTAACGTAAACGGCATGCGTAGTGACGTTGTGGATGCCTTGAAGGAAATGGGTATTCCGTTACTTCGTTGGCCCGGAGGATGCTTTGCGGATGAATATCATTGGAAGGACGGTATCGGTCCCAAAGAAACCCGTAAGAAAATGATTAATACCAACTGGGGTGGCGTGCTCGAAGATAACAGCTTCGGTACCCATGAGTTCTTTGAACTTTGTGAACAGCTTGGTTGTAAGACTTACGTAAACGGTAACGTAGGTAGCGGTACCGTACAGGAAATGTCTGAATGGATTGAATATATGACATTTGACGGCGTGTCCCCTCTTACCGACGAGCGTAAGAAAAACGGCCGTGAGAAACCCTGGAAAGTGGATTACTTCGGAGTAGGTAATGAAAACTGGGGTTGCGGCGGAAACATGACACCTGAATATTATGCGAACCTTTACCGCAGATATCAGACCTTTGTACATCAGTATGATAAGGAAAATCCGATTCAGAAGATTTGTTGCGGTGCCAACGTAGATGATGCCCATTGGACAAGCAAGGTGATGGAAACTGCTTTTGACCATACACCCGAACACTTCCATGGACATATGGACGGTTTGTCTCTTCACTATTACACAGTTCCTCATGTATGGGAGCACAAGGGAAGCGCAACAGACTTTACCGAGGAAGAATGGTATCTGACCTTATCCAAAACACTTTATATGGAAAAATTGATTCAGATGCATGGTGCGATTATGGATCAGTATGACCCTAATAAAGTAATCGGTATGATGGTAGATGAGTGGGGTAACTGGTTTGACGTAGAACCCGGTACCAATCCCGGATTCCTTTATCAGCAGAATACCATGCGTGATGCGCTTGTAGCTGCGCTGAACCTGAATATTTTCAATAAAAACTGTGACAGAGTAAAAATGGCTTGTATCGCACAGATGGTAAACGTTCTTCAGGCTGTTATCCTTACAGAGGGCGCGAAGATGCTGCTTACCCCTACTTATCATGTATTCCACATGTATAAGAAGCATCAGGGTGCACAGCTTCTTGAAAGCTTCTTAGAAACGACCGAAATCGGTACGGAAGAGCACAAGGTTCCTAACTTACAGGAATCCGTATCCATGACCAAGGACGGAATAATTCTTGTGACACTTGCAAACCTTTCTGCTACAGATAGCTATCCTGTAGAGATGGCATTTGCAGAGAAGAGGTCAACTTCCGTTAAAGCAACAATCTTAAGCGGAGCAATGGATGCTGCCAATACCTTTGACAAGCCTGAAACTGTGAAAGAAGAAGCATTTGAAGATGTTACAATGAATGAAAACGGCGTTTCCTTTACCATTCCCGCTTGCAGCGTGATTAGTTTGGAAATTTGCTAATAGAAAATATGGGAGGGGGCTTGTCCTCCTCCTTTATTTATTTGCGGTTTATTTGTAATGATTGATGATTTGGGTAGGTAAATAATTTATAAGCAAGCACAAAATAATATCCTACCGCGGGACGCTCCCGCTCTATGAAAAACGTAACGGCTGCTAAGCTCGAAAAAACCTCGCTAAGCACCGACGTTTTTCAAAGCCCTGCTTGTGAGGATATTATTAAAGCATGTTAAGTTATGAAAAGGAGACGAAAATGTCAGAGATTACTTATTCGGAGTGTATGACGCCCGAGGAATATAATTTTTTAAGAAAATCTGTAGGCTGGTCAGAAATTACAGCCGGACAGGCAAAAAGAGGACTTGAAAACACTACTTTTTTGGTAGTAGCGCGGGCAGGAGAAGAAATTGTTGCCATGGGCAGGGTTTTATTTGACTATGGATATACGGCGTATATCGGAGATGTGATTGTGTGTCCGGAATATCAGGAGCAGGGAATTGGTTCTGAAATCGTAAATGGCTTAATAGAGAAGACCTTAAACGCGGCAGAAGATGGAGACAGAATTATGTTTATTTTAGGCGCCGCTAAAGGAAAAGAAGCGTTTTATGAAAAGTTTGGCTTTAACCGTCGCCCCAATGATATGTCAGGCCACGGGATGTCCATGTATAAGACAAAGGAGTAATTCGCTTGACAGGTTGTTGCTTTTTGGAAGAAATGGTATAATAATAGCGTTGAGAAATCGAACCCCGAGAGGAAATTGATATGAGCACAAACGAAGAAAGAATCAAAGATGAAATCGTGGCCTTTTCCGATGTTATGGCTATGGAATGGATAGCCAGGCGCGGTGCTGAAATCGAGCGTTTGATGGCATATTACCGTTGTGCCATGATGGAAATAGAAACGAAATTTAAGGTTCTTGACCAGGAATATTCCCTGCAGCACGACCGTAATCCCATCAATGATATCAAGACAAGACTGAAAAGAATGGCCAGCATCAAAGAAAAACTGGAACGCAAAGGCCTTCCTTTTACCATGGAGGCGATTGAAGAAAATTTGAATGACGTGGCCGGAATCCGTGTGGTTTGTTCTTTTGCGGATGATGTTTATACTTTGGCGGATGCCCTTTTAAAGCAGGATGACATTACCCTTATTAAGAAAAAGGATTATATTAAGGCGCCCAAGAAGAGCGGCTACCGCAGCCTCCATCTGGTTGTGGCAGTACCTATTTTCTTGGAAAATGAAAAGCGTCCGATGAAGGTGGAAATCCAGCTCCGTACCATTGCCATGGACTGTTGGGCCAGCTTGGAGCATCAGCTGAAGTACAAAAAAGACCGTACATTTACGAAGGCGATGGAAAGTGAGTTACTGCTTTGTGCCGAGCTTAGTACACAATTGGATGAAAAAATGGATAGTTTAAGAGCCGGCATGGATATTTAATGAAAAACCTTAGAAGACCAAACCGGTAGAATCGAGGAGAGCAACACATGAACATGGAAGAAACCATCAAGAGAATTAATGAACTTTATCACAAATCCCAAGGGGAAGGGTTGACCGAAGAGGAAAAAGAAGAACAGCAGCAGCTCCGCAGGAAGTATGTGGAAAGTGTGCGTGCGAATTTACGTGGTCAGCTGGATCATATGTCCATCCAAAGACCTGACGGAACCATCGAAAAGGTACGTAAGAAAAAATAAGGGCAGGAAAAGAATAAAGAAAGCATAAATGTATTGCGAAGAACCGCAAAAAAACGTACAATAACAGTATAGTATGATTGTAATCACAAAGGAGGATTCACCAATGGGCAAGTTTATTGTGAAAAAGACAGACACAGGCGTTAAGTTTGATTTAAAGGCTGGTAACGGAGAAGTAATCGCTACTTCTGAAGTTTATACAACCGATGCAGCTTGTAATCAGGGTATCGAAAGCGTTAAGAAGAACGCTCCCGTTGCAGCAGTTGAAAATCAGACAGAAGAAGGATACGAAGCACAGAAGCATCCTAAATTCGAAGTTTATGCTGATAAGGCAGGCGAATTCAGATTCCGTTTAAAAGCTACCAACGGACAGATTATCGCAACCAGCGAAGGTTATAAATCTCTTGCAGGATGTATGAATGGTATCGAATCTGTTAAGAAGAACGCTCCCGATGCACCCGTAGAAACTGTTTAATCAGTACCCGGATGAATCAAGAATAGATTAAGCGAAGGCAGTGTATGAAAATATACTGCCTTTTTATGCGCAGCTCGCGGAGAGGAAGATTATTGCTGCGCAATACCGCTCGCGCGCAGAGATTGCGCAGGGCGCAATCTTTTATAAAGACAGCTCGCGGAGAGGAAGATTATTGCTGCGCAATACCGCTCGCGCGCAGAGATTGCGCTCTGCGCAATCTTATAAGAAGGCAGACCGCGGAGCGGAAACAGAAAGGAAGATAATGGTGAGTAATTTAGAAACGAAGCAGACCGGTTTACACAAAAACGGACAATTTAAAAATTCACTGGGTTTTGTGCTGGCTTGTGTCGGTTCAGCCGTAGGAATGGGGAATATTTGGTTGTTTCCGTATCGTTTGGGACAATACGGAGGCGCAGCATTTCTGATTCCCTATTTTATTTTTGTAGCATTGTTTGGTATGGTGGGTCTTTCTGCTGAATTTGCCATCGGCAGAAGAGCGAAAACAGGAACCCTTGGTGCTTATGAATATTGCTGGAATGCAAGAGGAAAAGGCAAAATCGGATATCTGCTAGGCTGGATTCCGCTTTTTGGTTCTCTGGGAATTGCCATCGGCTATTCCGTTATTTTGGGCTGGGTATTAAAGACCCTGTTTGCCGGAGTGACGGGTGAATTATTGGTGGCGGATTCCGCAGCTTTATTTAATGAAATGGCTTCTCCTCTGGGAAATATTCCCTGTCATACGCTTATGATAGTGATAGCCTGTGTTTTATTGATTTTCGGGGCTACCAAAGGAATTGAAAAAGTAAATAAATTCATGATGCCGGCCTTCTTTGTGTTGTTTCTGGTGTTGGCGGTGAGAGTATTTTTCTTAGAAGGTGCGTCAGAAGGCTATCGGTTCCTGCTGATTCCCAAGTGGGAATACCTGCTTATGGCGGATACATGGATTATGGCTATGGGACAGGCATTTTTCTCTCTTTCCATTACCGGCTCCGGGATGATTGTGTACGGTTCTTATTTGGGTAAGGATGAGGACATCATCAAATCCTGCCGTAACACGGCAATCTTTGATACGCTTGCTGCGATGCTTTCCGCATTTGCAATCATGCCTGCGGTATTTGCGTTTGGAATTGAGCCTGCCAGCGGACCTCCGCTGATGTTTATTACCCTGCCGCAGGTGTTTGCGCATATGCCTTTTGGCCGGTTCTTTGCGGTAATGTTCTTTTTATCTGTTGCCTTTGCGGGAATTACCAGTTTGATTAATATGTTTGAGGCAGTCAGTGAATCCTGGCAGACCAGATTTAAAATGTCACATACAACTGCTGTTACCATATGCGGTATCATTGCGCTGGCAGTAGGCCTTTTTATCGAGGATGGTGACAGAGTAGGAACCTGGATGGATTTTATCACCATTTTAGTGGTGCCGTTTGGTGCGCTGTTGGGTGCGGTATCTGTTTATTATGTGCTTGGTTACAAAGAAACAAAAGAAGAATTGGAGATGGGAAGAGAAAAACCCCTTCCGAAAATATTTGGTTTTCTGTCGAAGTACGTGTATGTACCGATTGCCGTTGCCGTATTTATTTTGGGAATTATTTACAAAGGAATCGGCTAAAAAATTGGTTTTACAATAGGATATATATGGGGTGAGTTACATGGGTAAAATAAAAATTGAAAGTAAAAAACTGATTTTCCAGAGAAAAGATGAATTGGTTGTGATTGAGCCTTACGGACAGGATTGTCTGCGTTGCAGAATGACCAGAAATTCCGTGATTTACGATGAAAAGTGGACATTGCTTGACCCGGTGACAGAGGATAACTGCCGCACGGAAGGCGATGAAAAATTTGCAACCATCATTAACGGGGATATGAAAGCTACCATTGAAGCCGGAGAAATCTGGTATGGCGGTATTTTGCGTTTTTACAGAAAAGATAAGTTAATCCTTAAGTCAAAATTTGAAGGTGACTATTTTAATAATTATGTGCATACGGAAGGTGACCACTATATGACAAAAGTGGTTTTCGATGCCAATGAGGGAGAGCATTTTTACGGACTGGGACAGGAAACCAATGCGATTTTTGACCGTAAGGGAAGTACCTGTGATTTGGTGCACTATAATACCAAGTCTACATTGCCGTTCTTATACTCCTCTTTGGGATATGGTTTCTTCTGGAACAATCCTTCCCCGGGAAGATGCGAGACCACCAGAAATCATACCCTGTGGTGTGCAAACAGTACGTATCAGGCGGATTATCTGGTATTTTCCGGTGATACGCCGGCGGATGTTATGAAACTTTATGCAGATCTTACAGGCTATTCCCCTGCTTTTCCTGCGTGGGCAGCAGGTTATTGGCAGTGCAAGCTCCGCTATGAAAGCCAGGAAGAACTTTTGGAGGTTGCCAGAGAATATAAAAGACGCGGAATTCCCATTGATGCAATCGTCATTGATTATTTCCACTGGACAGAGCAGGGTGAGTGGAAGTTTGATAAAAAGTATTGGCCTGACCCCGTAGCTATGTGTAAAGAACTGGAAGAACTGGGAATTAAGCCGGTAGTTTCCATTTGGCCAACCATCAATCCCAACAGTGAAAATTACCTGGAAATGAGTGAAAACAATATGCTGATCCGTACGGAAAACGGCCAGTACGGTACGTTCTCCTTCTATGGACAGCAGACCTTTATTGATCCTATGAATCCTGCGACCAGGAAATTCGTATGGGACAAGATGAAAAAGAATTACTACGACTATGGTATTAAGGATTTCTGGCTGGACGAAGCGGAGCCTGAGGTACATCCCCAGCAGTTCGGACATCTGCATTTTTATAAAGGAAATGGTGCCCAGACAGCCCTTCTTTATCCTTACTACTACGTGAAGATGGTTTATGAGGGCAAGAAAGAACTGGGAGATGAGGATATTATTTCCTTAACCCGCGCCGCTTATCCCGGCAGTCAGAAATTCGGTGCTGCTGTTTGGAATGGCGACATCAGGTCGGACTGGGAAGCACTTCGTCACAGCGTAACCAGCGGACTTTCCATGGGTATGTGCGGAATTCCCTGGTGGAACAGTGATATTGGAGGCTTCTTGTTCGGAGATACCGAAAGTGAGGAGTTTAGGGAACTTTTGGTACGTTGGTTCCAGTTTGGTCTGTTTTCTCCTATTATGCGTCTGCATGGTGCAAGAAAAAGAACCGAAAACCAGCCTGAGCCTAATCCCGGCATTATCGAAAGAAGCGGTGGCCCCAACGAAATCTGGTGCTTTGGGGATGGGAATTATGAAATCATCAAAAAGTTGATTGAAACCAGAGAAAAATTGAAACCCTATATTATGAAATACATGGATATTGCTTCTAAAACAGGTTCACCCGTGATGCGTCCCATGTTCTATGATTTCCATGAGGACGTGGTTTGTTACACGCTGGAAGACCAGTATATGTTTGGCGAGGATATTCTTTTTGCACCCATTATGGAAAAGGGGCAGGTAGAAAGAGAAGTTTATCTGCCGGAAGGAAGCTGGGTCTCTGTTCTTGACCGGAAGGTGTATGCCGGTAAGCAAACCATTACGGCGAAAGCAGAGCTGCATCAGTACATTGCCTTTGTGAAAGAGGGAAGTCCTGTGCTGGAAGCCTTTGCTTAAATGAGGATAGGAAGCCCGGAAGGGACTAATAGAAAGTGGAAAGAAGTTATTATGGAAATCTATTTAATCAGACACGGAGAAACCGATTACAATAAAGCCAAAAGAATACAGGGACATTGTGATATTGCCCTGAATGATTACGGAAGGGAACTTGCCCGCCTGACGGCAGACGGATTAAAGGATGTTCCCTTTGATGTGGTATTTACATCTCCCCTTGTGAGGGCAAGTGAAACTGCCCGGATTCTTGTGGGAGACAGAAAGATACCAATCATTGAGGATATCAGGATTCAGGAAATCGGCTTTGGGGAATATGAGGGACTTTGCAGCGGCAAGCAGGGGTACAATATTCCCGATAATAAGGAGTTTTGGAACTTCTTCTTTGATACACCGAACTACCGGGTGCCGCCCGGAGGCGAAAGCTTTGAAGAGGTCATTGGCAGAACCGGAGAGTTCTTGAGAGAACTGCTTAGTAATGACGAATACAGGGATAAAACCGTGCTGATTTCTACTCACGGCTGTGCGCTGAAGGCGATTCTTGCCAATATAAGCGGCACATCCATTAAAGATTTTTGGGGAGAAGGCGTTCATAAGAATTGCGGTGTTACCCATTTGTCCGATGCGGACGGAAGTTTGAAAATAATAGAAGAAGGAAAGCTTTATTATTAAAGCTTTCCTTTTTTGCTTCACAGAAACAGAAAGAATCCTGCAGGCTGTTACTTAGGTATTCCGGTTTGCTTTTGTTTTAACAGGTCGTTCACCTTTTCCGTGTTCCTTCGGATGATGACATAAATGATTACCCAAATGATCAAATAGCCGGCTACAAAAATAACGGTGAAAGTCAAAAACGGTACGACACCTGTTTTCAACCAGTCGTTAATCAGATAAGTACACAGATAGCCGGCATACAGTACGCAACCATGAATCAGAATTGCCACCATCAAGGGCAACCGTTCTATATGATAGAGCACATTCATGGCACCCGCAAGAAAAGCAAGTGCGGATATGGAAAAGATTCCGATACAAACCTGATTTACGGATAATGTCTCCAGCATACCGTTTTTCTGTAAAATCAGATAGATAATTGCTAAAATAATGGGGCCGAAGCCGCAGGAAATAAGACCGCGGTGGAAAAAGTCCGATACATATTTTTTCATAATCCTTCATACCTCCTTTTGATTTCCGAAAAACAACGGCGGGAAACGTATTCCCGGTAGCCGCACAAAAATACGGCATCCACGCCGCCGCTGAAGGCCGCATCAAACCGTTTGATACGATGTTCATTGGCAAGGCTGGATTTGTTGATGCGGATAAAATAGGAGGGCAGGATTTCCTCTAAATCGCGGAGCCTGTCCTGAATCCGGTAGTGATTTCCTTCGGTATCTATGGCAATCACCTTTCGGTCAAGAATGGTAATGCACTCGATTTCTCCGAACGCCAGCTTCCGCAGTTCGTCATCCTTATGTCCCAAAAGGCCGTCTGCACCGGAAAAGTCGCAGACGAGATTTTCTATCTGCTCTGTCAAAGAGGAAGGAGCATGCACAATGGCGATGATTTCTTCTTCTGCAGTTTTGTCAATAATGAGTTTGTATTTCATGGGCTTAAATCCTTATTGTGATATTCTTACTGTTTTTTCATCTGGGCAAGGAAACAGAAGATAGCAACCACTGTTGCCAATGCGCTGTACAGAAGCACCGGCAGAAGGTGGCTTAACGCTGTCTCAAAATTGCCTGCGCACAGTGCCTGTTCCATTTTCACTGCATGTACAAAGGGAAGTGCGTTTGCCAGTTTCTCGAAAAATCCTCCCACAAGATCTAAATCAAACCATACGCCGGAAAGCCATGCGGAGAGATTGGTAAGCAGCGCACCGCAAATACCGCCAACCTGCTTCGCACCCAAAAGGCTGCCGCACAAAAGCCCCAAAGCAATATTGAAAACTGCCATAGGGATAATTCCGATGATAGCATAAAGAATATTGATATTCACAGTCAGTCCCAAGGGAATTGCAAACAGGTAGCAAATCAGGGTTTGTGCCAATGCAATCGGTAAAATCGGAAGCATATAGCCTAAGATAAAGTCAGTGCCCCTAAGGGGTGTGGTATACAACCTTTGTAAAAGGGCGCTTTCCCGATCTTTGGCAATCAGTGTGGCAGAAAAAAGCGTCATAAAGGATAGCCCGAATATGGTAATACCCGGTGTCAGCGTATTAATTTCAAACAGGTTTACCGGGATATTAGCCTGTATCATACTTAAAAGAAACAACAAAACCAAAGGAAATCCCAGACCAAAGCCTAAATTAATGGGGTCACGCAAAATTTCTTTGGCACATCGTTTGGCGAAAGTCATCATTCTCATACCAATCCCTCCTTGCCATTCTTCGTATCGGTCACAATTTTTTGGTCCGTCACTATGGTAACAAAGGCGGTTTCAAAGTCCTCTGTTCCGGCCTTTTCCTTTAGCTCTTTTGCAGTTCCTACTGCAAGAAGACTACCGCTTTTCATAATACCGATGCGGTCGGAAAGTGCCTCGGCTTCTTCCATATAATGGGTTGTCAGGATGATGGTAATTTTGCCCTTCAAAGAGCGGATGACGTCCCAGAGGTCGTGCCGTGCTATGACATCCAGGCCAAGGGTCGGTTCATCCAGAAATAAAATTTCCGGCTCGCCAATCAGCGCCATTGCAATGCTGACGCGGCGTTGCCAGCCGCCGGATAACTTGCCTGCTTTTCTTTGTAAAACGGTATCCAGAGAAAACTGTCTGGAAAGTTCCGCAATTTTCGCTTTCGTTTTTTCTTTAGAGAATCCGTAAATGCCGCAAATCAGTTCCAGATTTTCTTTTACAGAAAGGTTCGGAGCAACCGCAGTTTCTTGGGGAGATACCCCGATTAATTGTTTGACCTGCTCGGTTTCTTTCGTAATACTGTAGCCGCCTACAAGGGCATCGCCGCTTGTTGGGCGAGTCAGACAGGAAAGCATTTTGATGGTTGTGGTCTTTCCTGCGCCGTTTACGCCAAGCAGGGAAAATAATTCCCCTTTTTCAATTTCTAACCGGAGCTTGTCTACGGCAGTGAGGTTTTTATATTGCTTTTCAAGTTCCAGGGTTTTGATTGCCTGCATTGATATCGCCTCCGTTTTTGTTTTTGCTTGTGAGTATTATCATAGCAAAGAAAAACGGAGAATGGTTTTCTTTTGTCTGTTCGGTCATTTTCGGTGCCTCATCGGTAGGGAAGACCGGAGTTGGCGGAAAATCAGCCCAAGGAAGACCACTTCGGATGCACGGCGGGACAGGAATTTGCCGCTATGGCAGCCCGCATTTCCACGAAGCAGCCGCAGGTGCGGCACATTCCGTTTAGCAGGTTGTCACACTCTTTACAAAGAGCAAGGCGCTCCTCGTACAAAGCCTCCGGAGTCTTGATTTGCGGATCTATATTGGCGATATATTCATACATATTTTCAAAGTAACCGGCATCCGGCATTTCTCTGGCCAGACACCGTTTGCAGATACGTTGTTCGGACATAATTCGTCTCTTTCCTGTAGTTGGATTATTTGTGGTCAAATGGATTACAATTGATTATGTTTAGTATAGCAAAGGCGCGAAAAAGCGTCAATTCTGAGGAAGCGAGGTAAATGGGGACAGAAAAAGGAAGTGCGTGGCAGAAATGAGTCGCAAAAAAAGGAAGCGCGCGGTGAAAATGAGTCGGAAAAACGAAAATGCGCGGTGAAAAGAAGGGAATTGGGATTGTCATTTTTTTCGATTTTTTATAGAATAATAGATGGTTTATAATATGAAAGCAGAAATGATTGAAATAGAGCAAAAGAAGGGGGAACCGGTGATGGTGACGGAAGCAACCGGTCAAAGAAATATTGGTGACGGGCAGGCAAGCAGCGGACACGCAAGCGGCATGAAGGAAAGCGCCGGACAAACGCGTGATGGGAAGACCGGCAGCGTGCGGTATGCCCTTTTGGATACCATCCGCGGCGTGACGCTCCTTAGCATGATTGCGTTTCACGGCGCCTGGGATTTGGTCTATATTTACGGCGTGGACTGGTCCTTTTACAGAGGTCCTTACGCTTATATCTGGCAACAAAGCATTTGTTGGACCTTTATCTTTTTGTCGGGCTTTTGTGCCAACTTAGGGAAAAAACACCTTAAAAGGGGTCTTATGGTTTTTGGTGGCGGTCTTTTGGTAACAATTGTTACACTGGTAGCAATGCCTGAGAACAGGGTAGTATTCGGCGTGTTGACCCTGCTTGGTTCCTGTATGCTGCTGATGGCACTGACAGAGCGGTTTTTACAGAAACTGCCTGCCGGAGTAGGGCTGTGGAGCAGTGTGGTACTTTTTTTCCTTACCAGAAATGTAAATGATGGATTTTTGGGCTTTGAAGGAATCAGACTGGTGAAGCTGCCGGGCGTTTTGTATCAGGGATTATTTCAGACGTATCTGGGTTTTCCGGCGCCTTCCTTTTATTCTACGGATTATTTTTCCCTGATTCCCTGGCTGTTTTTGTTTATGGCGGGCTACTACACCTGCCGGATGGTAAAAGAGAAGGGATGGCTGTCTAAGCCTGCATTTTTGCTTCGGATAGAACCCTTTGCCTTTTTGGGAAGGCATTCCCTGCTGATTTACCTGCTGCATCAGCCCCTTTTATATTTCCTGTTTATGCTTTTATTTTAGAAACCTGCAGGGCAGGAATTATTTACCGGTATAGAAAAATGTTGCGGGAGAGCCGTATCCTGTGATATATATTAGAAATGTGATTGATAAAAATACAAGGAGATACGTATGATTGTTCATGTGTTGGAGCATACCATCATTGACAATTTAAAATTATTGCCGATTTTGTTTCTGACTTATCTGGTGATGGAGTATATTGAGCATCGGACCGAGGAAAAAACAAGAGAAACCATTGCCAAAGCAGGGAGATTCGGCCCGGTTCCAGGTGCCCTTTTGGGAATGCTTCCCCAGTGCGGTTTTTCAGCGGCGGCATCGAATCTTTATGCCGGCCGAATTATTACGCTGGGTACGCTGTTTGCGATTTTTTTATCCACTTCGGATGAAATGCTGCCGATTTTATTGTCGGAGCAGGTACCGGTTCTTACGGTGGCGAAGATTTTGGGAACCAAGGCGCTGATTGGTATTTTGGCCGGGTTTGTGATTGATTTGGTCATCCGCAAGAAAAAGCCGGCGGAGGATGCGCATCTTAGGATAGAGCACATGTGTGACCATGAGCATTGTAACTGTAATGAAGGAAATATTTTTGTTTCGGCGTTTAAGCATACGCTGCAAATCTTTTTCTTTATTCTGATTATTTCATTGGTGATTAATCTGGGAATTGAGTGGATAGGAGAGGATGTGCTTGCGTCCTTTATGACAGGACAGCCGATTCTGGGACCGATTTTTGCGGGAGTGATAGGACTCATCCCCAACTGCGCTTCTTCGGTGGTGATTACGCAGCTTTATCTGGAAGGTGTGATTCATGCGGGAGCAATGATGGCCGGCCTTTTGGCAGGCTCCGGTGTGGGATTGCTCATTTTATTCCGTGCCAATGATGATCTGAAAGAGAACTTAAAGATTACCTTCCTCTTATACGCAATCGGCGTAGCGGCAGGCATCCTCATGGAAGTATTAACCATTACCTTTTAGTTAATATACTTCCTTTTTCGTAGAAATTAATTAAGTAATTGTTTTTTTGAGAT
Organism: Lachnospiraceae bacterium; assembly: GCA_017561085.1. Taxonomy (GTDB): domain Bacteria; phylum Bacillota; class Clostridia; order Lachnospirales; family Lachnospiraceae; genus Suilimivivens. Next base: position 9,690 of record JAFZDQ010000021.1, on the reverse strand, counting down.
ATGTGGTTAAAAGAAAAGACCAGACATTCTTTCAAGCAGGCTTTGAAAAACGCCGGTGCTTAACGAGGGATTTCCGAGTTTAGCATCCGCTGCGTTTTTCTTAGAGCGGGAGCGTCCTGCGGAAGAAAGTCCGGTCTTTTCTTTTTCAAAAAAATAAATTCACAAATATATATTTGGTATGAAAAAAGGGAAGGCGGCTTTGCAAGGGATGTGCAACGCCGCCTTTTGAAAAAGGGATAAAAAGATAAAAGCAATTGAAAAACAAATATATTTAAATAGAATCGTAATATTCTTTCACAACATCTTCGGCTGGTTTGCCGTAGATTTCATAAGCACCGTGAGTAGCTGCTTTGCAAAGGGAATACTGTCTGCAGGACCAGTCCCATAAGCAGAAGCCCTGTACAAAGGAGCGTTTCTTGCAGGCTTCAAACATGGCCTTATACCAGGCAGCCTGTTCCTCAAGATTAACCTCACCCTGGAGACACCAGTTGTTGGGGACTTTAGAAGAACCGGTGGTTGACATACAACCGCATTCAGCAAAGAAAAAGGGTTTTTGATATTTATTTACCACTTTTTCGATACGGTCAAGCTCCTTGTCCCAGTCCTCTAAGGGATAATACCCACTGGAGGAAATCACATCCACACAATCCCACCAGGAAACATTATCTTCCTGATATTTGTCGGTGTTGTAAGAAACAAGACCGGTATAGACGGTTCTGATATCGGAAATCAGTTTCCGCCATTCGGCTTCCCTACGCTCACTCATCACCATTTCACAGCCGGGAAGGAACATTTCACATCCGGTCTTTTGGGCAATCTTCGCATAATGAAGCTGGAATGCAGTGTAGGAAGCAAACCAAACGGACCATTTGGGCTCGCAATGCACATCTTTATCAAAGAAGTTAATATGTGCACGCCAGGTGCCGTTGGTGCAGTTCACAGTTGGTTTCAGTGCTACTTTAAGGCCGATTTCATGGGCATAATCAATCATTGCAATCAGTTCATCATCAGCCATGGTTACTTCAGTATCCCACACGATTTCTTCGGATTGCGCTGTGGCTTGTACACCATTGGGTACCAGGGTGATAAAATTTGCACCTGTCCGTGCCTTTAAGTTGTCTAAACTTTCAAAAGCTTCTTTTGTTTGAAAGCATCCTCTGCAGGCAAAGGGAGCGAATGTAACTCCTTTGATGAACTCCATGATTCTTCCTTTCTTTTTTGTAAAAAACCAACTTATTTTTATTAAACTATAGCACTTTGTTAGGCTTTCCGCTATAATAGAGCCATGTAAAAATCGTAAAAATCTATTCGGAGAGAGAAGATGCAGTATTTATTTGAGTATAGCGATACTTTAAATTCCCCATACGAAGCGTGTCTGTTTGACACTACTGTTTTACCTTTTCCCGTAAGACCCCATTGGCACTATTTCATGGAGATGGTTTACATGAGAGAAGGAACGGGACTGATAGACAGTGACGGAAAGAGTTATGTCTTAGAAGAGGGCGACATGATTCTTTTTCATCCGGAGTGCGTCCATGCGATTTATACGGCCACGAATTTTCCGTTAAAATATGAGGTACTGAAATTTGACGTCAATAAGCTTTATACCGAGAACAGCTACGCGCCCAAGCTCCGCGTGATTTTGGGAAGTGCCAATAAGGATAACAGCGCCCCCACCTTTTTCAAAGCGGAGGAATTAAAGGGCATTCCGGTAGATGATATTTTTGAAGAATGCCGCAAGGAGTTAGAGAGAAAGGACTACGGCTATGACATCGTGGTACATAATAAGATTTGTTATCTTTTGGTGAATCTGATCCGTATTTGGAGGGAAAAAGGTTTCGATACGGACGTGGCAGTGACCACGGCGACGGACGCGGATTCCATCCATTCCATTACGGCCTATATTGACTCCCATGCGGGTGAGCCTATCCGTGTGGAGGATTTGGCGGAAATGTGTAACATGAGTTATTCCTACTTTGCCAAGAATTTCAAGCAGTATTACGGCAGAAGCTGTAAGGAATATATTGAATTTATCCGTATTTGTAAGGCGGAGGATATGTTGCTGTTTACGGACTTTGATTTGAACTACATCAGCCAGGAAACCGGCTTTTCGGACAGCAGCCATCTGATAAAGATTTTTAAGAAGTGGAAGGGAATTACGCCCAAGCAGTATAAACTGCAGCATGCGAAGAAGTAGGGGAGGAAAAAGGAATGTCAGAAAGCTATGGAACCAAAAAGGTTTGGCAGATTCTGAGTGAAATCAGGGAACGCAAAGATAAAATGGAAATATGCAAAAAGCTGGAAGTTATTTTTATTGCAGCGCTTGTTTTGTTTCTGATTATCGCAACGGTGCATTATGTTAAGTATGATATGAGGAAGTTTGGCATTTATATGACTTTCTTTGTGATTTCGGTGGTAGTGGCACTGTTTTTTGCCAGGCAGGAAGTGCTTCAGAGGGAAGCGATTAAAGAACTACTGGGCCGGAATGTTATCAGGGATATTATTGCGGAAGAGGTTCAACTGATTGAGTATGACCCGGTGTTTGATATTAACAGGGAGTTAAAAAATATGTGCACCATACTCCCCGGTTATAATTATTCCAAAGCCAATGACTATATCAGAGGCAAGTATAAGGGCGCAGAATTTACGTATTTTGATTTGCACCTTAGGGACGGAGTAGAACAGGCGCAGCATGATGCCTTTAAAGGCCAGGTTATCCGGCTGGTTTTAAAAAAGGACCTTGGCATAACCATCAAATTCAAAAAGAAAGATAATCCGCGCAGTGACGTTAGGAAAATCGAAACGATTAAGAATGCAATCGGTGCATTTTCCGCAGGGAAGTACGAAACTGAAATCAAAGTCGGACATGAGCGTTTTGATGGTTTCTACAGTGTCATGACGAATGATGAGGAAAAGGCCCTGGCCCTGCTGACTGAGGAGCGTTTGAACCGGATCAGCGAGATGATGCAACTGGCATGCAGCTATACCAACGTAGAATTTAGCGGTAAGAATGTATTTATTACCATTGATAATAATATTGATGCATTTTCAAATAATGCGAGTATCTATGATGAGAGATCCCTTGAGAATGCCTGTGAGCTGTATAGGAATGATTTGAAGCAGATTCTGGAAATTATGGAGAAAATGATTGTGAATGAAGAATTGTTTTAGAGATTGAAGTAAAAGGAAGTCTGTTTATTCAAATATTTTAATAAATTTCTGATATTCTCTTTCCCGCATTCTTTTGACAAATTCGGTTGTTGGTTCATTGCGGGTGTCTTTACTTAAATATGCGGCAACGGCCTCTACATTAATATTCTCGATTCCCTCAAAAACGACATCCGAACAGGTATAGTTGGAGTAATAGTCTCCCAATAATTTCAGATTCTTTTCTTTTTCAAAATCAATAAGACCTTCGATATTTTCGCGTTCGATGGCGTCATGGTCGATTTTTAGGAATGTCCGTACGTCTTGTATAAAATCAGGTTCATTTGCCTGTTCCTTCTGGCCAAATGCGTCATAAAAAGCAATTCTGTAAGCGTTTATGTATTTAGCAAATGATTCATACATATCCGGTTTGATAACGCTTTCTATTTCAGTTAGTTTCATTTCCATTTCTTTGGGGGTCATGGTAATTCACCTCGTTTTCAAGCATGCTTATTCGTTAATTATACGTCTTTTTCCGGAATTAGTTAATATACTTTTTTGAGCTAAATGTTTATGAATCCTATGGCATCTGAGTCATGCATCTCGGCTACGCCGTGCACGACAGACTCGCAAGCGAACTTGCTCGTTGTCGCGAACTTCGCCCTATGTATGAAAAGGCATAAACATTTCTTAGTGAGCAAGCTCCCACGAAATGTCTATGCCTTTTCATACGCACGGCTCATGTTTTCGCGCAAAGAAAAACACCAACCCCATGGCTCATAAGTCCACAAAGTTGATGCTCGAGTGCGTCTTCAGGGGCTCGAACCCTGGACACCCTGATTAAGAGTCAGGTGCTCTACCAACTGAGCTAAAGACGCATTTCTTAAGTTTTTCTTGCGTTATCATTTGCAACGCAAGTGTTATTATAGTATAATGTGTTTTGGTTTGCAAGTATTTTTTTAAAAATTTTTAAGAAATTTATTTTTTTCATAAATATGCGGCAATTTATACAGTAATGAAACAGACGGAAATGGAGTGAAAACCATGATTTTTGATACCCATGCACATTATGATGACGAGGCTTTTGAGGCGGACAGGGAGGAATTGCTCCTTGGCATGGCGGCCGGAGGCGTAGATACGATTGTGAATATCGGCGCGGATATTGCCAGCAGCAAGGTGGTGTTGGAGCTTTGTGAGAAGTATCCTTTTATCTATGGCGCGATTGGTGTCCATCCTTCCAATTCAGGAGAATTAAATGAAGAGAATTTTGCGTGGCTCCAAAAATCAGCTGTGGAAAAAGCACTTCACAACGGTGGCAAGGTCGTAGCCATCGGCGAAATCGGCCTGGATTACTACTGGGAAAAGGAAAAAGAAGGCCAGGCCAACCAGCGGTATTGGTTCGAGCGTCAGATGGAGCTGGCAAGGGAAACGAAGCTTCCTATCGTGATTCATTCCAGGGACGCAGCCAAGGACACCACTGATATGATGCAGGCGCTGAAGGCAGGCGAAATCGGCGGAATTGTGCATTGTTATGCTTATTCTAAGGAGATTGCGAAAATTTATCTGGATATGGGATTTTCCTTTGGGATCGGTGGAGTGCTGACCTTTAACAACGCGAAAAAATTAAAAGAGGTTGTGGAATATCTGCCTATGGAAGCCATTGTGCTTGAGACGGATTGCCCGTATCTTGCGCCGGTGCCCTTCCGGGGAAAAAGAAACGACTCCCGCAATTTGCTTTATGTTGCCCGCGAAATTGCAGCAATTAAGGGCTTGGAGCCGGAGCAGGTAATTGAAATAACGGCACGGAACGGCCGCAAGGTTTATCGCATGGAGTAACTTGTGCAGATGAACTTGCACAAGCAGTTGCGCGGAAGCCGGAGCATACCGCTCTGACAGAAAGGAAGAAAAAATGCCAACATTAGGAAATCCTACAGGAACCATTGAAATCCTGAAAAAATACAACTTTAACTTTCAGAAACGTTTCGGTCAGAACTTTTTGATTGACAGTCATATTCTGGAAAAAATCGTAGACGCGGCGGAGATTACCAAGGACGACTGCGTGCTGGAAATCGGCCCCGGAATCGGTACCATGACCCAGTATCTGGCAGAAAGTGCCGGCGAAGTTATTGCAGTAGAAATTGACAAGTCTCTGATTCCCATTTTGGCGGATACTTTGTCCCCTTATGATAATGTGACGGTTATTAACGAGGACATTTTGAAGGTGGATATCCGCAAACTGGTGGAGGAAAAAAATCAGGGCAGACCCATTAAGGTGGTGGCGAACCTGCCTTATTATATAACCACGCCCATTATTATGGGGCTTTTTGAAAGTCATGTACCGCTTAAAAGCATTACCATTATGGTGCAAAAAGAGGTGGCGGACCGCATGCAGGTAGGACCCGGAACCAAGGATTACGGCGCCCTCTCCCTGGCGGTACAGTATTATGCAAAGCCCAAGGTGGTTACTTACGTGTCCCCGGAATGCTTTATTCCGAAGCCCAACGTGGGAAGTGCAGTCATCCGCTTAGAGCGTTACGCAGAGCCGCCGGTTGAGGTGAAGGATGAGGCATTCATGTTTAAGGTGATCCGCGCCGCTTTCAACCAGAGAAGAAAAACTCTGGCCAACGGCCTTGGCAATGCATCTGATTTGCCGGTGACCAGACAACAGGCCCAGGATGCTTTGGAAGCACTTGGCTTTAGCGCGTCCATCAGAGGCGAGGCTCTGACACTGGAAGAGTTTGCGAAGCTGAGTAATTATTTGCTGGAGCAGTAAAAAATTAAGGGAATGTAGGTAAAAAACAAGAAAATACCTGCGTTCCCTTTTTAAATTCTTGACTATGTTTACTTATGTGGTATAATTTGAGTAAATGTAGGTAAAATAAAATTTAATACCTGCATATACTTGAAGTGGAGTGAAGTGAAATGTTATTATCCTACCAGGAATGCTTGGAAAAATTTGGAACTGATTATAAAATTAAAAAATTTGTCCGAGAAGGTGAGTTATATGTAAAAGAAAAGGGTATCTATTCGGATAAAAGATATGTACCGGAGCTGGAGATTATTTCTAAGAAATATCCCAATGCAATTATTACTTTGAATAGTGCCTTTTATTATTATGGTTTGACGGATACCATACCGGATTTTTATTATGTTGCGACACCAAAAAGTACCAGAAAGATTAGTGATGAAAGAGTGAAGCAATTTTATGAAAACAGCGAAGCTTTTGATATGGGCAAAACTACTATGAATTATGATGGGGTGGATATTGCAATTTATGATAAAGAGCGCCTTCTTGTAGAGCTGATACGAAATAAAAGGAAATTCTCTTTTGATTATTATAAAGAATTAATTACGAGCTACAGAAGAATTGTTCATGAATTAGATATGGCTTTAGTCGCAGAATATGCATATGAATTGCCAAAATCCAATACTGTCATGGAGACATTAAGGCTGGAGGTTTTGTGATGATTAATATACAGAAGCTGATAGAAGAAGCAAATAAGAATGGTTATCAGGGAGATAAGGCGTCTGCGAAAGTTTGTCAGGATATTGTATTGAAAGCATTGTCAATAGGGCCACTTAGTAGAAATGTAACCATTAAGGGTGGTGTAGTTATGCGGAGTAAAACCAACAATGTCAGAAGAGCGACGCAGGATCTGGACATAGATTTTATCAGGTATTCGTTGACTGATGAAGCAATTGATGCGTTTATAAGTAAGCTGAATTGTCTTGAAGGAATTAGAATTAGCAGATTGGGTAAGATTGAAGAATTAAAACAGCAGGATTATAGCGGAAAGCAAGTATTCGTTTTAATTGAAGATACTGATGGAAATCAAGTTAGAAGTAAGATTGATTTGGGTGTACACAATCGATTTGAATTAGAGCAGGAAGATTATTGCTTCGATATTGCGTACGACGATGAAGGAGCAAGTTTATTGATTAATTCCGATGAGCAAATGTTTGCAGAAAAATTACGTTCTTTGCTAAAATTCGGACCATTTTCTACAAGATATAAGGATGTATATGATATGTACTACTTGAAGGATTTTGTCAATAGTGAGAAAATGGCAGTGGCGTTGAATTCATACATATTCAGTGATGCAACAGTAAGATAGAAATTGGAGAGAATAAAAATCTCTTTTGCTAAGTAACTATTAGGTTGAATGAATCGCCTAAATTAGTGCATTGTTCAACAAAAGAGAACTCTATAGATAGAAAAGGTGTTGCGACGGTTCAGATTACCGGAATCGGCAATTATGCAGGAATGAAAACTGCAAATTACATCATCAAGTAAATTATTTAAAAAATTTAGAAAGAGACAGGATTATTTATTATCCCGTCTCTTTTTAGATTCACACTTCTAAACTACAACATCTATGGCTGAAATTACCAAAATATCGCCATATATTGTTTATTTTTCGCTAATACGTTTTGACATACACATGCCTATATGATAAACTTAATAAGTAAAAATAGGTTTATTATGCCCAAACAAAGGAATAAAATAGATGAGGTGACTACCTTGGATAAGTATGAATACAAAGTACGCGCTGATGAAATCAAAGCATTAATTGCAGAAGGTGAATACGCCAAAGCGGTTGAAATTGCAGACACCATTGACTGGCGTAGAGTGAAGAGTGTCATGATGCTTTGCACCATCAGTGACCTTTATAAAATAAACAGAAGATACGAGGACAGTAAGAACATCCTTTTACTTGCTTATGAGAAGCATCCCGGAGGACGTTTAATTGTGTACTCTCTTTGTGAGCTTTCCATTAAGCTGGAAGAGTACGTACAGGCGATTGAGTATTATAAGGAATTTGTGCAGCTGGCTCCCAGAGATACCGGCAGATATGTGCTTCAGTACAAACTTTATGAGGCGCAGGAAGTCAGCCTGGAAGAGAGAATCGCTGTACTGGAAGAACTGAAGAACAAAGAATACCGCGAAAAGTGGATGTATGAGCTTGCATACCTTTATCACAGAGTGGGCCTTGAAACCAAATGCGTGGAAGAATGTGATGAAATGTATTTATGGTTCGGCGAAGGCAGATATGTGATGAAGGCCCTTGAGCTGAAGCAGCTTCACCAGCCTCTTTCTGAGGACCAGCAGCAGGCTTATGCTAAGATGAAACAGGATATTATGGGTGTATCTGTTTCTGCCGGTGATACCGGAAACATCAGGCAGGAAGCGTTGGAAGCGCCTGTGGATGAGGAGGAGAATGAGTTCAGCCGTGAGGTGACGGTGCTCACCGACCCCACCCAGAAGATGCCTGCGAAAGAAGAATTAGACGAGATTCAGGTGAAAACCGTTGATGTAAGCCAGTACAATACCATCAATCTTCAAAAAGAACTTGCGGAAAGCATGCGTGAATTCTTGGAGAACAATCAGACCGTGGAAATTCCGGCTGATCAGGTGGCGGATGCACTTGGCGAAACGAAGGTCATCGGACCTGTTAATGTAAACGGCATGCAGGAAATCGTTACGGAAGAAATGCCGGTAGAGGAAGTAGCAGAAGCTTTTGAAGCGCAGACTGCAGAAACCAAGCTGCAGGAAGAAGCACCCGCTACGGAAGAATACAAGAAACGCTCTATTACAGAAGAAATTTTCTTCGGAGATACCTCAGAGGTGACGGTAGAGGATGTCCTTTTAGAATTAGAAGAGCAGGATGCCAAGGCGAAGGAAGAGAGCGCGGCGGCAATGGCTATGACAGGTGCTTTGACAACAGGTGCAGCAGCTTCAGGTATGGTAACTTCCGGTGCAGCAGCTTCCGGTGCGACAGTGATGAATGCTGCAATGAACCCGAATTCTGCGATGATTAACACCGGTGTAATCCGTGCATTCAATAAGCCGTCAGGCTATGATAATATCCTGTCCCAGGATTCGGACGGACAGATCAGTCTCGTGGTTCCCGAGCAGGAAAAGGTAGAAAAACAGATAACCGGACAGCTGAGTATTGATGACATTATGGCTGAATGGGAAAAAATTAAAAAAGAAAACGAACAGAAGCGGATGGCTGATATCAGGGAACGTGTTCAGCAGCATACAGGTTCTTTGTTTGCAAACTTTGATGAATCTGCCAAGACAGGTCTTTTGGAAGAACTGGAGAAATCCATGGCAGAAGCAGATAAACCCCGCGTAATTAAAGTTTCTGATATTGAGAAGCTGGATGCGGAGGCAGCCTTTGCGGCAGGCCTGACAGATGAACTTCCCGTTGAAGAAGTAGAGGAAGTGGTGGAAGAAATTGCTGAGGAAGTTGCCGAAGAAATTGCAGAGGCATCCGAATCTGAAGTGGTCGAAGAAGTTGCGGAGGAGGTTACTGAAGCGGTTGAGACCGTAGCCGAAGAAGCGGAAACTGTTGAGACTGCAGATGAAGAGGCGGAAGAGCTCGTCGAAGAAATTGTTGAAGAGGCAGAACCGGAAATTGCGGATGCGGCAACAGAGGAAACAGTAGAAAAAATTACGGAAGAAGTTGCCGAAGATATTGAAGAGGCGTCTGAATCTGAAGTGACAGAAAAAGTTGCGGAGACAGTTGAAATCGCAGC
>JAFZDQ010000020.1 GCA_017561085.1 Lachnospiraceae bacterium | reverse complement strand
GCTTGCAGAAAGGCTCTGTTTCAGATTGCAAAAACTGCCGGTTTATTCAATGTTAGAGTGAGCGAAGAGCAGGAAATGCAATTAGTACCTGTTTTGTTTGAATGCGAGGCCGGAACTATCGGGTATGTTTATTTAGATGGTAAGACCAGAAACTTTAATGAATTATGGAACAAATACCGGTTTTATCAAAATCAGAATATCCGGTTGTATTTCTTTTTGAATTACGAGTATAAGTCAAATGCACGGAATATTACCAGCGATGAGGCGGAGTGCGCCCGCTTAAATGGTGGTGAGATTTATTATTTGAATATAAATAATAATACCGTTTTATTCCGCAAAAAATATAAAGATGGCAATGGTGAAACCGCATATTATGAAGAGTCTTTTGCGTTTGATGAGGTTATTCCTGACGAAGAGGGGCGGGTAACAGGGCTGTTTCTGGATCGTTTTCAGATTTTAGAGAAAGAAGAAAAACAAAAATTCAAAAAGGTAAAACGGCTTCCGGCAGAGGAAGGCATATCCGGGGAATATCAGGATATGGATTATCTGCTCATGGATTCCCTTGAAGAGATTTGGATTTTGCCCCGTTTTCGGTACCGGATGGAAAATGATGAAGAAGCGGATGGCCGGAGACGGACTTTTTTGGAAGAACAGAATTTAGTGATGTATGATATGGAAGTGTCAGAGCGGGCCGGGTATGCATGGCAAGTGGCGGATTATATTTCTAAGCATCTCAATTCGTGGGATTGGCGATAGGAGAATGGCTACCGCGTATGATTAAAAAATGAAAACCGCAATTCCTCACAGGGTGGGGAATTGCGGCTTATTTTGTTTTATGGGAAATCTCTGTGAAGCAAGAAATGCTTCGTACGTTTTGTGCAATCTTTTTTTAAGATTGCTCTCCGCCAACAATGTTTTGCAGCCAGGTGCCGCTTCGTACCATGAAGAAGCCGATAACTACCTTAATCAGTTCCGTGAACTGTACCAGGAAAAAGACGGTAGTAATGGTAAGGGTCGTATAGCGGGATAAGAAAAATGCAAAGGGAATGACTAACACCCAGGTATACACGCTGTCGAATAAGAAGGTAACAATGGTCTTACCGCCGGAACGCAGTGTGAAGTAAGCACAGTGGCAGAAGGAACACAGTGGCATTGCCAGGGCTGAAATGATGATAAAGGATTTCGCCAGGTCCTTGATGCTTTGCTCTGTGTTGTAAATGCCGGGGAAAAATCCTCCCAGCAGCACCATAATAACGGATACGATACTACAGCAGAATACGCTGAAGAAAATCATCTTGGTATCTGCATCCCGGGCTTCTTCGATTTTGCCCGCGCCAAGAAGCTGTCCCACTACGATGGCAATACAGCCGCCTAACTGAATGTATACGATATTAAATAAATTACAAATGGTAGAAGAAATATTTTGGGCAGCCACTACTTCCAGTCCGCGATAAGCATAACACTGGGAGATAACCGCCATACCGCTGGCCCAGAACATTTCGTTAATCATCAGCGGCGCACCCTTTTTCAGCACATCAATGAGGATGTTTTTGGGAATGCGCAGGCTCTTGTAGGCTCCTACGATATAGGGATTTTTATCCGTGTGGGTATGGGTCCAAATCATGACGATAAAGCACTCGATGAAACGGGCAATTACGGTAGCAATTGCGGCGCCGCGAACACCCAGGGCAGGGAAGCCGAGAACCCCGAAAATAAGTACGTAGTCAAGCACCAGATTGGTGAAAACAGCCGCAACACTGGCAACCATAGGGATAAAGGTATGTCCCGATTCGCGGATGGTATTGATGTAGGTCTGACCGACTGCAAAAGGAATCAGCCCAAGCATCATGATGACAAGGTATTCCTGCGCGCTGCTTAAGGCAAGGGAAATGTCCCCCACCGAGCCCCGGTCGCTTAAGTACAGGTTAATCAACTGCTCGTCAAAAAAGCCGAATAACAAAAGGGCAATACCGGTGATAATCAGGCAGGCGTAGAGCTTGAAGCGGAAGGTGTATTTCTGGCCTTCGTAGTCGCCTTTCCCGTAAAACTGGGTACCGAAGATGCCTGCACCGGAAACACCGCCGAAAATGCAGATGTTAAATACAAACATCAACTGATTGATGATTGCAACGCCGGACATTTGCTCCGTTCCGATTTGCCCTACCATAATATTATCCAGGAAGCTGACAAAGTTTGTGATGGCATTTTGGATAATCATGGGCACTGACAGGTACAAAATGCGCTTATAAAAATCCCTGTCGCCGATAAATTTCTTTTTAAACTTTTGTATCATAAAATTACTCCTTCTAAAGCAAACAAATGAACAGAGCCGACAAGTTATCATTATAACAGTTTTGCGGAAAAAAACAAGCATTGCAGCAGCAGATGAGACAAAGATGCATATTGATTAAGTTTTGGGTATAGTATAAAATAGACAACGTAAAAGAAGATATCAAATAAGATATAATTAACGTGACAGACAGCGTATGTTATACAGGATAAAGGAGCAGGAAATGTACATTATTGCAGGTCTGGGAAATCCCGGAAAACAGTATGAAAATACCCGCCATAATATCGGATGGCAAATCATAGATGCACTTGCTGATAAGCATGGAATCCGCGTGCTTGAAAGCAAGTTTAAAGGATTAATCGGCAAAGGAATCATCGGCGGTGAAAAGGTGATTCTGTTAAAACCCCTTACTTATATGAACTTAAGCGGGGAAAGTATTAGGGAAGCCGTGAACTTTTTTAAGATTGATGAAACTGCGGAACTGATTGTAATTGCAGATGATATCAGTTTGGATGTAGGACATATCCGCATGCGCAAAAAAGGCAGTGCAGGCGGTCACAACGGCCTTAAGAATATCATTGCCCATTTGGGACATGAGGAATTTATCCGCATGAAATTAGGCGTGGGAAATAAGCCTGCCGGCTATGATTTGGCGGATTATGTGCTGGGACATTTTACAAGTGAAGATGAAAAGGCACTTACGGAGTGCAGGAAAAATGCAGTCCTTGCCATAGAATGTATCTTAAGTGACGGAATTGATAAAGCCATGAATCTTTATAATACCAAGAAACCGCCTAAGAAACAAAAGGAAGAAAAGAAAGAACAAAGTGAGGGCGTTTATGAGGGCACTGAAAGCACCCCTTTATGAACTGGGCGAATTTGAAGAAGCGATAAGCCTGCTAAAGAAGCCGGGGAAAACCGTGGCTTTTACAGGTTGCCTGGAATCCCAAAAACTTCATATGATGTATGGTCTTAGCGATGGGAAAAAGAACAGGCTCATCGTTACTTTTAGTGATATCCGTGTCAAAGAAATTGCCGAGGATTACCGGTTCTATGACAGGGATATTGTTTGTTATCCCGCCAAGGACTTGATTTTTTATCAGGCGGATATCCACAGTAACCAGTTGACGAAGGAGCGCATCCGTTGTATGCGCCGCCTTTTAGAGGATAAGCCTGTCACGATTGTGACCACCTTCAGCAGCCTTTTGTCACCTCAGATGCCTCTTTCTGCCTGGGAGGAGGCTGTCATTACCATTGACAAAAATTCTGAAGTGAATGAAGGGGAGCTGGCAAGGCGCCTGGTAGAGCTTGGATATGAAAAAAATTATCAGGTGGAGGCGCCGGGACAGTTTTCCGTAAGAGGCGGTATCATTGATATTTTTGATTTGACGGAAGAAAACCCGTACCGTATTGAACTTTGGGGCGATGAGGTGGATTCAATCCGCAGTTTTGATATTTTAAGCCAGCGTTCCATTGAGAAGCTGACTTCGGTGTCTGTTTATCCTGCCTGTGAGATGATCCTTCCCGATGAGAAGCTAAAAAGGGGAATGGCGAAAATCGAAAAAGAAGCCATGTCCTTTTCGCAGAAACTCAGGGGCGAATTTAAAACAGAAGAAGCCCATCGTGTGGAAAGCCAGTTTAAGACCTTGCGGGAAGAGGTCTTTGAGTTTAAGAATCTGGTGAATTTAGATAGTTATGTGCGGTATTTTTTTGAGGATACGGTTTCCTTTTTGGACCTTTTTGACAAAGATAATACCTGCGTGTTTATAGACGAGCCTGCCAGAGTGGCAGAACATGCCAAGGCAGTAGAAACCGAGTTTTGCGAAAGCATGAGCCATCGTGTGGAGAAGGGGTATCTTTTGCCCGGGCAGATGGAGCTTTTGTATCCGGCAGAGGAAATTGCCGCCAAGGTTGCAGGTCACAGAGTGGCGACTTTTGCAGCCCTTGAAATGAAGACTGCCCTGTTTAAACCGGATAAAAAGGCTGATATTCCGGTGAAGAGCATTGCCTCTTACAATAACAGCTTTGAAGCGCTGATTAAGGATTTGAAACGGTACAAGAAAAACGGTTACCGAGTTCTTTTGCTGTCCGGCTCCAGAACCAGGGCTATGCGTCTTGCAGGGGATTTGCAGGAACAGGAAATTACTGCTTTTTATACGGAGGACCCGGACAGAGAAATTGCCCCCGGAGAAGTAATGACTTTTTACGGAAGGGTAATGAAGGGCTTTGAGTATCCCCTTCTTAAGTTTGTGGTCATTTCGGAAAGTGATATTTTTGGTGCTGAGAAGAAGAAAAAGAAAAAGCGCAAACAGTATGAGGGCCGAAAAATCAATGATTTTGCGGAACTGAAGGTAGGGGACTATGTGGTTCATGAAAACCATGGTTTGGGCATTTATAAAGGCATTGAGAAGGTTGAAGTGGAAAAGGTAGTCAAGGACTACATTAAGATAGAATATCGGGGTGGCGGGAATTTGTATATTCTGGCTACCGGACTTGATGTCATCCAGAAGTATGCTTCTGCGGATGCAAGGCCGCCGAAGTTAAATAAGTTAGGAACCCAGGAATGGGTACGTACCAAGACCAAAACCAGGGAAGCCGTGGATGAGGTGGCCAAGGATTTGGTGGAACTTTATGCCATCAGGCAGCAGGCGGAAGGATTCCCTTACGGGGAAGATACCGTCTGGCAAAAAGAATTTGAAGAGATGTTTCCTTTTGAGGAAACGGAAGACCAGCTGGCCGCTATTGAAGCCACCAAGCGGGATATGGAAAGCACCAAAATCATGGACCGTCTGATTTGCGGGGATGTGGGCTACGGCAAGACGGAGATTGCCATCCGTGCCGCTTTTAAGGCCGTGCAGGAGGGCAAGCAGGTAGTGTATCTGGTGCCTACCACCATTCTGGCCCAGCAGCATTACAATACCTTTGTGCAGAGAATGAAGGACTTCCCCGTGCGGATAGATCTTTTGTGCCGGTTCAGGAGTAGTGCGGAGCAGAAAAAGACCGTAGAAGGCTTACGCAAAGGACTTGTGGATATTGTGGTAGGAACCCACAGAGTGTTATCCAAGGATGTAATCTTAAAGGATTTGGGGCTTTTAAT
>JAFZDQ010000019.1 GCA_017561085.1 Lachnospiraceae bacterium | reverse complement strand
GGGATGCTCAGTGGTATCCTTATCATCTCCTCTGTTATCTGCTGACGTCTTTACCACATGATAAGCGGGCTCTACGGTAAGGCCAAGCTTCTCTAAATCTGCTTCTTTATCAAGATTTCCTACCATACGGCGCTGCTGCTTCAAAAAGGCAGCATAATCCGCCGGATAATCCGCTTCTTCTTTTATTAACACTTCATCAAGGCCATCTGAAAGTGCCTTGTTTACAGCCTCACTGTTTCCTACACTGATTACGGGAATATCTCTTCTCTCAGGTCTTGGCATAATGCTGAGATTCTCTAAAATGCAGGCTGCGGGAGTAATATCCCCTTTGCCGTAAAGGCCTTCCCCTTTTATGGTTTTCAGGCAATTTTTCGCTATATAGTCTGCCGACTTACCAAAACCGAACAAATAGCTTCTATTCAGCGCGCCACGGATATACATATCGCCCCATTCTCCGGTAAAACGATTTCTGCTCTTGGTTACGCCGTCTTCATAATACTGACCGATTTTGGATTCTCCGATTAATGTCGCAAATAAATCCTCAGGCGCATCTTCCCAGCCTTTTTTTGAATTGGGATATACAAATACAACACTTCCCGCATAAGAGGCCGCAATCCCTGCAAGACCGCTTTCTTCTGCAAAGGCCACTGCTTCTTCACAATTTTGTTTTTGTTCTTCAAATACCAATAAATAAGGGGTCATGAAACCATAATTAATGATTTCGTGGAACAAATCATTTTTAGGCATATATACCTTAACCGTAAATGCGTCAAAACGGTTTTCCCAAGCTTTTCCTCCGTTAGCAAGTACTTTTACCTGCGGCATTTTTTTCATTCCCATGTCGTTTCTCCTTTTCATATAAATACCCTTTTCCGGCGCTTACCGGAAAAGGGCATTTCTTAAAGTTCAAATTTTGCTACTTCTCCTGTTAAATCACTACTCATTTCTGCCAGTGCATCTACTTCAGATACACATTCATCCAAGTACGCTGCAAGTGTTTGCATTGCTGCACTTGTTTCCTGGGTAGATGCTGCATTTTCTTCAGAAACTGCGGATAAATTACTTGCAGAGGAAGCAATGCTGTCCTTTGCGTCATATAAAGTCTTCATCTGGTCCGCAATATCTGCCGTAGCCGCTTTTACGTTTTCTACTTCAGACTGCAGACGTCCAAAGGCTTCCTTGGTATCCTGAAGGCTCTTTTCTTCTTCTTTGGAATTCTTATTTACGTCACCCATGGTAACTACTGCATCATTGGAATTCTCCAATAATTCAATGATAATCTCTTCAATGGTTCTTGCACTTTCTGCGGAACTGTCTGCCAGTCCTCTGATTTCATCTGCAACAACTGCAAAACCTCTTCCGGCTTCCCCTGCTCTGGCAGCTTCGATAGATGCATTTAAAGAAAGTAAATTGGTTTGTCCTGCAATAGACTGTATCATATTTACCGCTTCTTTAATCTTATCTACGGAAACGTTGGTCGCCTTGGTCTTATCACTTACCACACGGATTGCATCCTGGGTCTTTTCATTCAGCTCAGCTAAAGAAGCAATCAGCTCATTTGCATACTCAGATACCTGATTCATCTTTTCAACGGTAGCTTCCAGGTTGGCAATGCTCTCTTTATTCTGATCAATGGCATCACCCATTTCGGAAACCTTCGCGGTCATTCCGATTGCATCATCCGCCAGTCCGCCTGCGCCCTGGGCAATATCATTAATAACCATATTTACCTGTTCTACATTCGTATTGATTTCTGTAAAGCGGGCTTTAAACTGGTCACTGCTCTGATCCAATCTGTCTGCTCCTTTTTTAATGGACTCTACCATATTCCGTAAAGAATCCTTAAGAAGTGCCGCGTCGTTACAAATGGCATTGGTTTCTTCCTTTGCCTTTTTATAAGTCTTAATTTCCTTCGTTAAATCGCCTTGGGAAAGTGCTTTAATCACTTCACTGGCATTTTTGATTCTCTTAACAATTCTTCCTGTAATTAACAATAATGCAATGCCGCAAACAACGATAATAATAACAGAAATTCCAACAAATTGAAGTCTGAACTCAGCTAATTTCGAAACAATACCGGCATCTGTCTTGGTTGCACAAACCATGCCGCCTTCTGACGGTATGTAATAGCAGCAATAGTTTACCGCATATTCATAAATGGGTTTCTTCCCATCAATGACTGCCTGCTTTACTGCATCGCTTGCTTTTTTCCCTACTAATGAAGAATCAGAAGCTTCGATTACCGTATCACCTTCATATACTGCAATTTCAATTGCTTCTCCTTTGTTTTTCAGATAATTGACATCCCCTGCATAACCATATGCCGCAATCTTTAACATTTCTTCGGCATCTGCATACATAACCCTCTTAACACCGTTTACTCCGGCTACAGACATTAATACTGATAATACAACAATTACAAATACCTGAATGAGCAATAATTTTCCCTTTAGTTTCATGACAATCTCAGACGCTTGGGTTCTGCGTCTACTCCTTTCGTATTTTTTCCGTTAGTCATATGTCACTCTAACTATACCCTCACGGAAAATTTTACCACAAAAGTATAATCGTCACAATATTTTTTTGGAATTATTCCAATTGTTTAGACAATTTTTTCACGTTTTTTATTTCTGCGGGACACTTATACGGTGTATTTGACTTATTCAAGCAGCTTCAATATCCCCTGATTGCTTTGGTTGGCCTGTGCCAGTACGGCCTGACCGGCCTGGGATAAAATATTCAGCTGTGCATATTCCATCATTTCAGAAGCCATATCCGCATCACGGATTAAAGATTCTGCGGACTGGGTATTTTCTTCTATGTTTTTATTAATATTATAAGCATGCTCCAGACGGTTCTGATATGCACCAAACAAAGAACGCTGCTCACTGACCGTCCTAAGTGCATCTTTCACTGTTTCAATGGATTCATTTGCATCATCAACGGTTAATACATTGGTATCCTCCATCCCTAATGCCAAAAGACTCAAACTGTCATAGGTAAAATCAATTCGCTGATTGGCTTCCGGACCTGCCTGCACCCAAAAATCACAAGCGCCGCCCCAAATAGGCGCATCTACCATAATGGTCCTTGTACTTAAGGAACCGATACCCGCGGAATCCGACGTACCGCTACTTGCATAAACATCCAGTATCGTATTGGCATTTAAAGTGTCATTAATTTTATCCAAAACAGACTGCTCTGTATCAGAAGCATCCACATTGATTCTCAAAATAAAATAACCCACTTTATCATCACTTGTATTCCCATAAGAAAATGGGGTGTCCGCCGTCATTTCAAAGCGGATATTGATATAACCGCCGGCATCTGTACTGCCGCCCTTATCTGTGGCCAGGACTCCCGGACTTCCGCTTAATGCAGCACCGGTCAGGGCATCCATTACATCGCCTAATGTTCCGCTATTTATTTCATAAGAAAGGGCCCGTACTTTCTGTACCGGTTTTCCGTTTTCAGTTGTATTATAGTACTCCCACCAGGTTCCTTCGTCTTCAGGCCCTCTTTCATTTGCTCCGTATGTCACCTCACCGGAAGTAGCCGTGACCCTGCCGACTCCTTTCAGATCAAACGCAAAGGTCCACGTTTCACTACTGTTACGGGCGTTCATATAATCTGATTCACTTGGGAATAAAATCAGGTTGGCAGCGCCGCTTCCTCCTTCCGGCTCAAAAAAGTCATCATCTGCAGCATCAAAATCCCTGCCGTCTGCACTGTTTGCCTTGGATGCATAAGCAGCTGTGTATTCCATCCCGCTACTCCATACGGAAACATCGCCCGACTTAGAAGCTCCGGTCGTATCCTCATACCTTGCGGATAAACTTACATGAGGACCGGAACTCATTGTAGCTCCGTTTAAGGAATTTATAATATCCTGCCGCTTAGCGCCTTCCTGTACACGGAAGGATATTTTTTTCTGAAACAAAGGATTTCCGGCTCCGTCAAAGAGTTCGGCATCCGCCTGACTGTCTATATAATCACTCATTTCAAAAGCATAATCATTTGCTTCCAAAGTATCCCAGTCTACTTTTTTCGTCTCATAATTTTTGCCGGAATAAGCAGTCCAAGCCACACTGAGCCCTGTATCATCCGCCTTTATCTGATACGAACCCACTGCCAACTTGTCATAGGTCGCATTGGTTACTGTTACGGACGTGTAACCTGTCGTTGAATTAATGGCCTTCTTTCTTTCCGTACCAAGCAGTTTCTTAGCGCCTGTAACCTCCCAAATCTTCCGCTCATTGTAAGTGGTAGTTTCAAAGATACGGTCCATTTCTTCCTTAATCTGCTGCACTTCACCGTCAATATATTCCCGATCCGTTTCGGCATTGGTTCCGTTCGCAGACTTCACTGCAAGTTCTTCCAAGCGGTGTAACATATCCTGTACCTCATTCAAAGCCCCATCCGCAACCTGGAAATAGCCAATCCCTTCCTGGATATTTTGGGCGCCCTGATTCAAGCCCCTGATTTGTCTGCGCATTTTCTCGGAAATGGCAAGTCCTGCCGCATCATCAGCCGCACGATTAATACGGTAGCCGGAAGAAAGCTTCTCGGTTACTTTTTCTTTCCTGGTACCGGTAATATTAAATTGTCTGAGTGCATTCATCGCCACCAGATTATGTGCTACTATATTCATGACTTATCCCTCGTATCCCTGTCACAATTTATGATTTATCCACTTTTATTTATATCGGCATCAAATCAAAAAAATTAACATTTTTCCGCCAACAATTAACTAAAAATCGCAAAAATGCACCTGCAAATATCAGAACATTTCTAATACTTGCGGTGCACATTAAAGCAGACCTACATCAGTTCTTTCAACTTCATGGCCTTTCCTAAATTACCTTCTACTTTCAGCTTGCCTGTCATAAACGCTGCTACCGGATCAAGTTTACCGGAAATCAAGTCAAAAAGAACATGGGCCGTACAAATGAATTTACAATCCCTGTCGTAGTATTCATAAGGTTCTATAGACAGTTTTCCGTCCTTTACTTCTGCATAAAAAGCCCCTTCTCCTTCGCCGGTAATATTGAATTGATATGCAAGATGCTCGTTAATCTTGGAAACATCCGCATCCTTAAAAATTTCACGTACCTTTGCTACAATTTCTTCAAAAGTCATAACATACCCCTCCGTAAAATGTTTATATAAAAAATCATACCATAAACAAAGGATCTGTTCAAAGAATTATTCTGTTTTTACCCTATAAGATGCAAAAAAATCCCTGTCAGACTGCAACAGGGATTTTCTACTCTATAAAATATATATTTTCTCTTTAAACTCTTTTTCTACAGACTTGTATTCCTCTTCTGAAAAAATGCCCTTTTCCCTGATGTCGCGCAGGTAATTGTCGCAAATTTCTTTTGCCTTATCTTCTTTTCCGGCTTTTAAATACGCACTCATTTTGCTGAAATAAAACTTCCGGAAAACCCAGGGAAGCACATCGGTTACAAAAGCCGGATTTGCTGCATAAGCTTTTAATACTCCTTCACACCAATCACAGATTTCAAGCGCTTCTTCCAAGGTTCCGAAGTAACAATAGTGCGTGGTTAATGTATTCACCTGTCTGGCAATAAAATCAAACAAGAGTCTGTTAAACGCTACCGAAGTATCTTTTACGGCTTCAAAGCCTTTTTCGAAAAATACCAGGGACATATTCAGTTCTTCTTTGATACAATGACCTTCTAGTGTCGGAAGTACATTGACGTGCTCTCTGGCATTGTCAAAATCCTTTTTGTGAATATATATCCATGCCAATGCATAATGTGCTTTGTTGATTCTCTTCATCTCACCGGCGTATCGGATAATCGTGATTCCCTTTCTGATTCCATCTTCCAAAATTGCTTCTGCTTTCTGCGGGTCATGATCCAGCAAATGCTCCATATCAATATAATAACTAAGGCCCGCAACATTTTGTACATATTTCAGAAGGATATCAAAATTCATAGGATTCTTGTTTGCTTCCCCGGCTAGGTATTCGCATACCTTCAAAGTACTTAATCCGGGATTTTCCACATCTTCCATTTCCTTCATCTTTGCAAAAACCGCTTCGCTGATTCTGTCATCCTGACTTTGCATGTGATAACCAAGGAGGGCATCCGTGGTTATGTTTAAAGCCTGAGCAATGGGAACAATCATAGAAACATCGGGCATTCCCACCTCTTGCTCCCAACGGCTTACCGCCTGCGGCGTCACGCCTAACATCCCTGCCAGTTCTTCCTGGGTAAAACCTTTGCTCTTTCTATAAATCTTAATATTTGCACCTAAATTATTTTTCATGAAATATTCTCCTTTTCTTTCCGGACAATCGTAGCTGATTATAAGTTCAAGGTAAAATAAACTGCAGATTTATTTTGTAATCTCACTATACCTTTTGTTCCGTCAAAAATCAAACAATGCTGAATTGAGAAAAATTCAATCCCATTCAGATGTGGCTATTGACAAGCGTCAATATATCTGTTTTGCTACTTATAGGAAGACCTGCAAGGAGGTAAATGATGAGCCACGAAATATACTTACACGGACAAATATTGGGAACCCATTCT
Organism: Lachnospiraceae bacterium; assembly: GCA_017561085.1. GTDB lineage: Bacteria > Bacillota > Clostridia > Lachnospirales > Lachnospiraceae > Suilimivivens. The sequence continues at coordinate 6,606 of JAFZDQ010000019.1, read as the reverse complement.
TTTTGGCTAAAGGACGGCTTTTTGGAGCCTGATGAATATTCGGAAATCGGTGCTAAATACTTCTTACCCGGTGGTGAAACCGGTACCGCCGCTACCGTACTTTCTTCTCTCGGTGCTACCGTCAAAATGGACGGAACACACATCGGGACAATGGTTGCCCCGCTGATTAAAGACTTTTATCAGGACAAAAGCGTGGATTTATCCTCTCTTTATTTTGACCCTGATTATGAAGGGCTTATGGATTATGTGGTAATTGCCGGTCTGGTTCGCTCTCCCATGGGCTTTTTTCAGGCACTTTATGAAAGTGGCCAAAAACGCTGGAACATGCCAAAGGAAGCGGATATCGCAGATTGTAAGGTGGCTGCTATTGACCCTTACTTCCAAGAAGAAACCCGGGCCGTTGCAGAATTATGTAAAAAATACGGCAAACCTTACGTTACCATAGATTGTTGCCATGACAGCTTCCTTCATCAAAACTGCGCCATTAATGTGGTTTCCAAGGAATGTACCAATGTGGGACAATATCAGGGCAAAACCCTTGAAGAAGTTTATGACCTTTTGACCTCCACCACTGACGGGCTGGTGATTATTACCTGCGGTGAAAACGACATGCTCTATGGACGGAACGGTCAGCCTATGAAAAAGATGAAACCTTTTTCCGTTGAGGTAAAAAGCACCTTAGGCGCCGGCGATACCTTCAAGGCCGGATGTACCTATGGACTGCTTCACAAAATGAGCGATGATGAAATCGTACGGTTCGCAAGTGCATGCTCTGCGATTGCCATATCCAGATTTCCTCTGCCGTTAAATCCTCCGACATTGGAAGAAGTAAACGAAATGATTGGGAAGTAGATACAAACTAATAATGATCTATTTCCTGTCGTTTCACTATCTTCAAATAGTTTCTTTTTAAATCATTAATCGAACCAAAGAAAAGTTTCTCTGACTTTGAAACACTATTATTTTCTATTTTCAATTTCAATAGTTCAAATGTGCAGATCATATCTGCCACCTGAAACAACCTATAGTCAGACGGATTAACTTTACGAAACTCCACTCGCGGTAAAAAAGCATGAAATAATGTTGCCAAAATCCTATTTAATTCTACTTGTCCATTATCATAGTAGATTTTGACTAAATCATATGAAAGCAATAATTCATAATGCTCTTTGATAAATACTGAAATCTGTTTAGACAGTTTTTCCGTAATTTCAACCATATCGGCCATATGTTTTTTCTCAATATGAAAAGACTTATATTGAATCCTACTCTGTCTTAGAAATATAACCATTTTATTAAAGATTTTTCTTCTTACCAAATAGTCCATTTCTGAGTAATCTTCTTCTTTACGAATAATTGGTCCTGTATGTACGCAATGATTCTTCAAACCCAAAAGAGATAATTCTTTTTCCAAATGCTCTAATGGCTCTTGAATGGATATTTTCTGTTCATGAAAAACCATTGTTACTATATACCATGGTGAGTGATAATTGTATGCTCCAAAATCACCTGATTCGTCAATAAAGATACCTAATTCTCCCATATACCTTCCTTTAATAAAATAAAAATGGCGGGTATATACCCGCCATTGATGGGGAACCTCCCCATCTGTCGATGGACCCGGGTCTTTCGACCAGCCCAATCGTAATGCATTACAGCACTATTCTATCCTCAGAATATCATGTTTATGCTCCAAATTCAAGCGGAACTAATCCTTATCTCACATTTACCACAGACGGCAGAAATCAACTTTTCCTGCTGTCTGTGAAAGCATTCACTATAGGGCAAAATGCCTCCCTCTCATATAACCACTCATTTTAAGACTGTGCATCACCTTTCATTAACATATCATAATATGCTTTATATCGATACGCCGTCCTCCGACTAATCTCGCCCTGATTCACGATTTCCATAATTGACATACCGCTTTCATATTTCGCAACAAAATCATTGTACGAAACAAGCCAAACTTCATCGTGTTTCTTCCTGCCGGCACGGTTTCTGGAACGATAATGCTCCAATTCTTCACGCAGTACTTTGTTTTCTTCCTCTAATTTAGCTATATATTGTAATGCTTCTTCCAATGTTTTTATCATAACGACCATCCGTGCCACATATTATTTATGGCACTATCATAACACACAAGCCCGTGAGTGTCAATTATATTTTTGACACTCTTGTGTAAGACAACTATTTACATACAAAAAGCGATTTATAATCCGACAAGTCGGCACAAATCGCTTTTTTACACTATTATTATCTGCAGAAAAACGAATTTATGCAATAAGTTTTATTTCTCCGTCTACTTATTCTCTAAAATATAATAATCTCCATACTTAGTTCCATCGTGGCCAACAATTATCTTTTCAGAAGCTACAAAGCCTAATTCTTGTAATGCCTTCAATCTTTCTTTAGCCTCCGGAACTGCTTTAGTAGCAATTATATTGCAAAAAAACAAATTATATGTAGCACCTTTAATAAGCGAAATTATATCCACAATCTTACCGGCATTTTCATAATCACTACGCAAATCCAAACGCAACAAACCACACTCGTAAAAATGCTCGTCTGCTTCTCTGTGGAACAATTCAATCGTACCTACAGCTTCCATAGTTTCTTTATCAATAATAGTCCATCTTACAAAATATCTTTCGTTATAAGAAAATATCCAAAAATCAACTGCCTGCTTCATCCTTTCAAGCGTCTCATAGTAAAAATCATCTCCGTGACAATTATCACCATTAAAGAAAGGAACTGCCCTTACATCCGAATAAACCTTTAATAAATCATTAGTATCCTCTCCCGAAATCAATCGTAAGAGAAATTTATCATTTTCAAATTCCGGACAAAATTCATATACATCTCTCATATCTGTCATCCCCTGTCATTGCTTTATCGAACATTTGTTCTCTTTTATTGTAATATATATTCTTAAATTAATCAACCATATTTTTCTACATGGTTCACAATACGCAAAATTCAAAAAAATATAGGGAGCCTATTACAGACTCCCTATACAATGTATAGCTTCATTATAATCTTTTCCGGCAAACGAAAGTCCCCAGAAAATAAGCAAACTCTCTAATTGAACTCTCGTTCAATTAGTATCCCGCGCCATAGGCTCGGTTAATTACTATTTATTGTTAATAGCTGCCTGTGCTGCTGCAAGTCTTGCAATCGGCACACGGAAAGGTGAACAGGATACATAAGTAAGTCCAACCTTGTGGCAGAATTCTACGGAAGAAGGATCGCCACCATGTTCGCCACAGATACCAAGCTTGATTTCAGGTCTTGTTGCTCTACCCTTTTCAGCTGCGATCTGTACTAACTGGCCAACACCGCTCTGGTCTAATCTTGCGAAAGGATCAGATTCGTAAATCTTATTCTTGTAGTAGTCACCTAAGAACTTACCGGCATCATCTCTGGAGAAACCAAAGGTCATCTGGGTTAAGTCGTTGGTTCCGAAGGAGAAGAATTCAGCTTCCTCAGCGATTTCATTTGCAAGAAGTGCTGCTCTGGGGATTTCGATCATAGTACCAACGCTGTACTTGATGTCGGAATTCTTTTCTTTCTTAACAAGTTCTGCTGTTTCAACAACGATATCCTTAACGAATTTTAATTCTTTCTTTTCGCCTACCAAAGGAATCATGATTTCGGGAACGATATCGAATCCCTTTTCTTCCTTCACTTCGATTGCTGCTTCCATTACGGCTCTGGTCTGCATTCTTGCGATTTCAGGATAAGTAACTGCTAAACGGCATCCTCTGTGACCCATCATAGGGTTGAATTCATGAAGGGAATCGCAAACTGCCTGTACTTCTTCAGCGCTCATCATCATATTTACTGCAAGATCATCGATGTCACCCTGTTCTGTAGGAACGAATTCATGTAACGGGGGATCTAAGAAACGGATTGTAACCGGTCTGCCTTCCATTTCTTCATAAATGCCCTTGAAGTCACCCTTCTGGAAAGGAATGAGATCGTTTAATGCTTTTTCTCTTTCAGCCTGTGTTCTTGCAAGAATCATCTGACGGATCTTAGGAATTCTGTCAGGCTCGAAGAACATATGCTCTGTACGACAAAGACCGATACCTTCTGCACCGTATTTCACTGCATTTGCAGCATCTGCAGGAGTATCTGCATTGGTACGTACTTTTAATTTACGGAAGGAATCTGCCCATCCCATAATTCTTTCAAAGTTTCCGCTGATGGAAGCTTCTACTGTCTTGATATCGCCATTATAAATCTTACCGGTTGAACCGTCTAAGGAAATATAATCGCCTTCATGGTAAACATGTCCGCCAAGCTCGAATACTTTTTCTTCTTCGTTGATGGAGATTTCACCACAACCGGATACACAACAGGTACCCATACCACGGGCAACTACTGCTGCATGGGAGGTCATACCACCACGAACGGTTAAGATACCTTCTGCAGCGTGCATACCTTCAATATCTTCAGGTGAGGTTTCCAGACGAACAAGGATAACTCTTTCACCCTTTTCATGTGCTTCCTTCGCTTCATTTGCAGTAAAGTAAACCTTACCTGCTGCCGCACCGGGAGAAGCGGGAAGTGCCTGTCCGATAACTTCGCCTGCTTTTAATGCTTCTGCATCAAAGGTAGGATGTAATAACTGGTCAAGGGACTTTGCATCAATACGAAGAACTGCTTCTTCGGGAGTAATCATACCTTCATCTACTAAGTCACATGCAATCTGAAGTGCTGCAGGTGCTGTTCTCTTACCACTTCTGGTCTGCAGGAAGAACAGTTTACCGTCTTCAATGGTAAATTCCATATCCTGCATATCGCGGTAATGATTCTCTAATCTGTTTGCAATGCTAAGGAATTCTTCATAACATTTAGGCATATCTTCTTCCAGTCTGGTAATAGGCTGGGGTGTTCTGATACCAGCAACAACGTCTTCACCCTGTGCATTAATCAGGTATTCACCGTAGATACCCTTTTCACCTGTGGAAGGATTACGTGTAAATGCTACACCGGTACCGGAAGTATTACCCATATTACCGAATACCATCGCCTGTACGTTTACAGCGGTTCCCCAATCACCGGGAATATCGTTCATACGTCTGTATACGATAGCTCTGTCATTGTCCCAGGAACGGAACACTGCTTTTACAGCTTCCATAAGCTGTACTTTAGGATCCTGAGGGAAGTCTTCTCCCATCTTATCCTTGTAGATTCCTTTAAAACGTACAATAATTTCTTTCAAATCCTCTGCGGTCAAATCGGTATCGAATTTCACGCCCTTGGATTCTTTTACTTCATCTAAGATTTTTTCAAAGAAGGACTTCGGAACTTCCATAACCACGTCAGAGAACATCTGGATAAAACGACGATAAGAGTCGTATGCAAATCTCGGATTTCCTGTCTTAGCTGCAAAACCTTCTACAGCTACGTCTGTAAGACCAAGATTTAAGATAGTATCCATCATACCGGGCATGGATGCACGTGCACCGGAACGAACGGAAACCAAAAGAGGACTTTCGGTATCACCGAATTTCTTGCCCTGCTTTACTTCCAGTTCAGCAAGTTTCTCAAAAATCTGTGCCTGAATTTCTTCAGAAATCTGTCTACCGTTTGCATAGTAATCTGTACATGCTTCTGTGGTAACAGTAAATCCCTGGGGAATCGGTAACCCCAAGTTGGTCATTTCAGCAAGGTTTGCGCCTTTTCCTCCGAGGAGATTACGCATATCCGCCTTACCTTCTTCAAAAGAATAAACCCATTTTGCCATATTGTTTTCTCCCTCTTTATTTTTATTTTCAGAGTTTCCTAAATTATATCATAACTCCGCAAAATATGCACCTATTTTTTGGTATTCTGCATCTTTTTAGGTCTGAAAGAATCGAAAATAAACATATCATATTTCGTTTTTGCATCATCCATGTCTTTTTGATTTTGGATTGTCCATGCCACTGCAGTATTTCTGAACAGTTTGCGGCAAATATTTCTGGAAAGATTATTGGCAAATTTGTATTCATACGCCACAAAATCCGGCTTGGTCAGACCGTTAAACAAAAGATTCTGCAGGATAAAAGACAAAAAGCCCTTTTTCCCTTCCAACTCCATATTTCCGCTGGCAAGCTGTCCCCTGAATATCTCGTTGTGATATCTTCTATACCACATAAGTACCATGGGATTGAAGGATTCGATGCAGTATAATCCTTTGTACTCTCTAAGCATCTTATCAACGATGGGACAAATGGAAATGTCCATCCAGTCCACTTTATATTCAATAATTAACGGCACTCTGCCCTTCACCATTTTCAGCACTTCTTCGAAAAGGGGAATGGTTTCCGTACTTTCAGCCAGCGTAATATCCTTTAACTGTGCGTAGGTCAAGTCACTGACCAGTTCGGGGCGGCCACACATACGCGTCAAATTTTTATCATGAAACACAACCGGCACCATATCTTTCGTCAGGCGCACATCCATTTCTATCCCGTAGCCGCACTTGGCAGCCTTGCGGAATGCTTCCATGGAGTTTTCCGGTGCCTCTCCTTTGTTATCATGGAGACCTCTGTGGGCATAATAAACCTTACTGAATTTACTTCTTTCGCCTTGCTTTGATAAGCGGGGCATAAT
>JAFZDQ010000002.1 GCA_017561085.1 Lachnospiraceae bacterium | reverse complement strand
CCAGCTTTTCAAGCTCATCTGCCGGCTTACGGAGTGCATTCATGGCATCCATCACCTTTTCATGATAATAAAATGCCTGCTCTTTGCCACGTTTCATGGAAGAAGCCTTGGTTTCTTCCGCATGCAGTTTTTCTGCTGCCGCTTTCATTTCTGTCAAAAGCGCGGATACGTCCTTCAAAAGCTGCAGGGATACAGTGGCATCACCGCCTGCCGCCACGATGGCATTGGTGGTATCTGCCAGTGTTCTGGCAAACTTCATCACCGCAGGAATAATCTGCTTGTTGGCCATATCTATCATAGTAAGCGCTTCGATATTGATGGTCTTTGCATAGGTTTCATAAAGAACCTCGCCGCGGGAGCGAAGCTCTGCCTCTGTGAAAATACCGAATTTTTCAAAAAGACGGATGGATTTTTCGGTAGTTAAGGTATCTACCGCTTCTACCATGGAAGGAATGTTGGGAAGACCTCTTCTTGCCGCTTCTTCTTCCCATTCCTTGGCATAACCGTTACCGTTGAAAATAATTCTCTGGTGCTCAGCCATGTATTCTTTAATCAAATCATGCACTGCAAGGTCAAAGTCCTCAGCCGCTTCCAGTCTGTCTGCCGCTTCGCAAAATGCCTCCGCTACAATCGCATTTAAAGTGGTATTGGGACTTCCGATGGAATCCTCACTTCCTACCATACGGAATTCAAATTTATTTCCTGTAAAGGCAAAAGGTGAAGTACGGTTTCTGTCGGTTGCATCCTTTACAAAATCAGGCAGTGTAGAAACACCGGTACGTAACATACCGCCTTCTTTGAGTTTATCAGCTTTACCGGTTTCTACCAGCTGGTCTACCACATCCTCAAGCTGCTCTCCAAGGAAAATGGAAATAATTGCGGGAGGCGCTTCATAACCGCCCAGACGCTGGTCATTTCCAACGTTGGATGCGCTCTGACGGAGTAAATCCGCATGGGTATCCACTGCTTTCATAATACATGCAAGAATTAATAAGAACTGTACATTCTCATTGGGTGTCTGACCGGGCTCCAATAAATTGACACCCGTGTCAGTAGTAATGGACCAGTTATTGTGCTTACCGGAACCGTTTACGCCTGCAAAAGGCTTTTCATGTAATAAACAACGTAATCCATGCTTACCGGCCACACGCTTTAAGGTTTCCATTACCAGCTGGTTATGGTCTACCGCAATGTTGGCAGATTCATAAATAGGCGCAATTTCATGCTGCGCGGGAGCCGCCTCGTTGTGCTGTGTCTTGGAGGTAACTCCCAGCTTCCAAAGTTCTATATTGACATCGTGCATAAATGCACCGATTCGTTCTCTGATAACACCGAAATAATGGTCATCCATTTCCTGGCCCTTGGGCGCAGGGGCACCAAAAAGGGTTCTTCCGGCAAAAACAATATCCTCTCTCTGCAAAGCCTTTTTCTGGTCTACCAAAAAATACTCCTGCTCTGCACCTACGGAGGGAATCACTCTCTTTGCCTCTGTATTTCCGAACAGCTTCACCAGTCTCACGGCCTGCTTGCTTAATGCTTCCATGGAACGGAGGAGAGGGGTCTTTTTATCCAGCGCTTCTCCTGTATAAGAGCAAAAAGCCGTAGGGATGCAAAGGGTAGGTCCCGTAGCTGTTTCTTTGATAAACGCGGGAGATGTAATATCCCAGGTTGTATAGCCTCTGGCTTCAAAAGTTGCACGGAGTCCTCCGGAGGGGAAAGATGATGCATCAGGCTCACCCTTAATCAGCTCTTTTCCGGAAAATTCCATAAGCATCTTACCATCTTCGTCAGGATGGGTCACAAAAGAGTCATGCTTTTCAGCGGTAATACCGGTAAGCGGTTGGAACCAATGGGTATAATGTGTGGCGCCGTTTTCAACAGCCCAACCTTTCATTGCCTTAGCTACTACATCCGCGGTAGCCAGATTTAACTCGCCGCCTTCTTCGATTACTTTAATGACTTCTTTATAAACATTTTTCGGAAGACACTCTCGCATCGTCGCCCGGGTAAATACTTTACTGCCAAAGAGTTCTTCGACCTTCATTACCTCGCTCATGTTTATTCCTCCCTGATTGCTTAAATATTTTTACAGTATAAACGCTATTTAAAAAATCTGCAACAAAAAACTACGCTTCTTTCTTCACACGGAGCAAATCGTATCTGTCTGCTTTTTCACTCAGCTCTACAAAAAGTACCTGTTGTGGATGGGGCGCGCTTTCTACCTTTTCCCCTTCTTCGGTGGTAAGGGAAAGCACTTTTACAGGCACATTGGTACCGTCCGGCTTCATAATCTCAATTTCATCCCCTACACAGAATTTGTTCCGCTGCTCGATTTTCGCCAGAAAACCGTCATTTGAAATTTCTTCAATAATGCCCAAATAAATATATTCATTCACATAGGTATTGGAATCATAAATCTGGGTATTTTCATCAGGCTTTCCGAAATAAAAGCCGGTCGTAAACTGTCTGTAGGTACATTTGGAAATTTCAGCTTTGTACCAGTCCATATTGGCGCGGTACTTTTCTTCGGATTCCAGATAATCATCAATAGCCTTGCGATAGGTTCTTGCAACGGTAGCCACATAAAGGGCTGTTTTCATTCTTCCCTCGATCTTGAAGCTGTCAATTCCGGTTGCAATCATCTCCGGAATGTGTTCAATCATACACAAATCCTTGGAGTTGAAAATATAAGTACCTCTCTCATTTTCATACACGGGAAGGTACTCGCCGGGACGTTTCTCCTCTACTACCGCATATTTCCAGCGGCAGGGATGGGTACATGCTCCCTGGTTTGCATCTCTTCCGGTAAAATAGTTGCTCAAAAGGCATCTGCCGGAATAAGAAATACACATGGCACCATGCATAAAGCTTTCAATTTCCATATCCTCCGGAATTCTGTCACGGATTTCACGGATTTCCTTCAAGGATAATTCCCTGGCGGAAACCACACGCTTCGCACCCATTTTGTGCCAGAACAGATAGGTCATATAGTTGGTATTGTTGGCCTGGGTGGATACATGGATATCAATTTCGGGACAAATCTCCCTTGCTATGGTAAACATACCGGGATCTGAAATAATCAGCGCATCCGGCTTCATTTCCTTCAATTCTTCAAAATAGGCTCTGGCCTCTTCAATGTCCGCATTATGGGCAAGGATATTGGCAGTCACATGCACCTTTACACCATGGGCATGGGCAAACTCAATTCCCGCTTTCATATCTTCCTTGGAAAAATTCTTTGCTTTCGCTCTCAGACTGAAGGCCTCGCCGCCGATATAAACCGCATCCGCACCGAATAAAACTGCTGTTTTCAATACTTCCAGGCTGCTTGCGGGCACTAAAAGTTCCGGTTTTCTCATTAGTTATTTTTAGTGGCAGACTGTATTGCATGTATGAAAGTATTATAAAATAAGTATTTATTACTTCCTTTACACAAAATACTGTCTACTACGTTCTCCTTTCTTTCTATTCGACAAATTGGAATTTATCGCTATTTTGATTCT
>JAFZDQ010000018.1 GCA_017561085.1 Lachnospiraceae bacterium | reverse complement strand
GTTTGACGAATTGGAGAAAAGGTATAGCGCCAATGGATGAGTATCAATTATTACTTACTGAACGAGCCAAGGATGATATTATAGACATTGGCGATTACATTTTCTATGTATTATTACAACCGGACATTTCTAAAAATTTTATCAAAAATCTTCGAAATTCTATTTCTAAATTAAAAAAATTCCCTTATAAATTCCCAATAATACAAGATAAAATCTTAAAAGAAAAAGGCATCCGTTATATGCCCTATAAAAATTACTTTATTTTTTTTGAAATAGTTGAGTCTATGCATGTAGTTATTGTACTAAGAATTGGATACAACAAAAGAAATTGGATGGATATTCTGTAATATTAAATTGTACAGGCAAAAAGATAAATTGGAAATCCTTGACAGATAATTTTTATAGTGTTAGAGTAACAGTATGTAAAAACTCAAATAAAAAAGAAAGGAGCAAGAGTCATGACAAAGAGATTTACAAACCATTCAATTAAATTACCGTTTTCTTTGTCGACTGTTGCATGATAGGATTCTAAAATCCTAATATCCTGGTACAGATATTTTGCGCACTCGATAAAGTATTATCGGGTGCGTTTTTTTCGCGAATAAGCAGAGTCAGGTACTCATAAATACATCTTTATGCTCGCATAAAAAGATGTATTTATGAGTACCTGACGAGCAACGCGAACGAGAAATGCGTACGCATTTCGAGTCTGCTTATTCGCGGATACATGGTAAATATATTTTGAAATCAAGGAGGTATGAATTATGTCCATAGAAAGAGCGAGAAATTATTTAAAACAATTTGGTATTGAAGACCGTATGCAGGAGCTTCCCGTATCCAGTGCCACCGTAGCGCTGGCGGCAGAGGCCCTGGGCTGCGCGCCCCAGAGAATTGCCAAAACACTTTCCTTTTTGGTGGGAGAAGGTGCAATTCTGATTGTGGCAGCAGGTGATGTGAAAATTGACAACAGTAAATATAAGAAACAGTTCGGCGCAAAAGCTAAGATGCTTTCTCCCGAACAGGTGACAGAGCTCATCGGCCATGCAATCGGCGGTGTATGTCCTTTTGGCGTAAAGGAAGGGGTAAAGGTTTACTTGGACGAGTCCTTAAAGCGGTTCGAAACCGTTTTCCCCGCCTGTGGAAGCGGAAACAGTGCCATCGAAATGACAATCCCCGAATTGGAGAAATATTCCGGATTCGAATGCTGGGTTGATGTGTGCAAATTGATGGAAGGATAAGAATGGAAATTATTGTAAGAGCAGAAGAAGAGAGAGATTATCGCAGAGTAGAAGAAATTACGAAAATGGCTTTTTCCTATCCCGGTAGGATAGAAAGAGGACAGATTGGTTGTCCCTATGAGCACTGGATGGTGCATGAACTGCGAAACCGTGACGGAATCAAAGAACTTAGCCTGGTGGCGGAAGTGACAAGAGAAACAGAAGCACTGGAAGAAGTGGCGGAAGCTACGGGCGAAATCGTAGGGCATATTATTTGTAGTAACGCGGAGGTAAAAGCGAAAGAGAAAACGATTAAGGTATTGAATTTCGGTCCCCTTAGTGTTCATCCGAAGTACCAGAGACGGGGCGTTGGCAAAGCCCTGATAGAAGCTATGATTAAGAAAGCAAAAGAATTAGATTATGGAGCGATTTTATTCTTTGGTAGAGAAGAGTATTATCCGCAGTTCGGTTTCAAAGAAGCGGCCACTTGGGATATTTATGATGCAGATGGGTACAATTATCCCGCATTTATGGGTATGGAGCTGATTCCGGGTTACTTAAAGGAAGCTGCCGGCGGAAGATTTTTCGAGTCGGATATTTATCATGACGAACAGAATCGGGAAGCAGTGAAAGCATATGATAAAGAATTTGATACAAAAAGGGGACGAAATAAAATGTATGAATTATTAGCGATAGATGAGCTGAATTTAGAAGAAGCAATGGCACTTTGTAAACAAGAATATAAAGAAGAATTTCTTAAATCCGATATGATGCCAAAGATGGACCGGGAGTTGGAAGGCTATTTGGCAGGATTGGTAGAGGCGGCGAAGAATGCCCCTTACGGAAAGATTATGGTAGAGGACGGAGAACTGATTGGATTTTTGGCATTCTTCGGACCTTTCGAAGGTTTTCACGGTTTGGCAAAGGGAGCTTTTTCCCCATTAGGAGCGAGTGCCTTCGGAGGAAAAAATAAGAGAAAGACAGCCTCTATTCTGGTGGCGGCAGTTATGGAAGAAATGCTGAAGGATGAAGTTTTCAGTGTTGCAATAAGCAGATTTGCAAACAACGAAGAGGTTAATAGGACCCTTTGTTTAAACAGCTTCGGAATCCGTTGTTCAGATGCGGTTATGAAACTGGAAAATTACAGATTTTCGAAATGGAATAACAATTTGATAGTGAGAGAGTTAAATAAGGACGAAAGAAGTCTGACAGAGCAATTATATCGGGTTCTTGAGGGACATCTGGCGGCAGGGCCATGTTTTATGCCCACACGCCACGGACAGTTACAAAGATGGGTAGAAGAAAGGACGGACAGAATTTTTGCTGCATGGGACGGCCCTGATATGATTGGTTATATTGCAATCGGTGTGGATGGTGAGACCTATTTGACGGAAAAAAAGGATTTATTCAATATTTCAGGTGCGATTGTACGTAAGGAATATCGTGGACAGGGCGTTGCCAAGCAGATTTTGGATGAGGTTGTAAGAGCCTGCATCACTGACGGAAAGAAATTTCTGGGCGTGGATTGTGAAACCATTAATCCCACAGCGATTCGATTCTGGCCGAAATATTTTCATCCTTACACCTATTCCTTTATCCGAAGATTGGATGAGCGGATTTACGGGTATGAGGTGGAATAGGAGCATAAATGGTAGTTAATAAATTAGACGAAATCGAAATTCGCTTACAGGAAGCTCATGATTTCTCATGGCTTGGGCGATATAGACTTTTTCCGTAAAGCGCCGGTGATTAATGATATGGGAGCGGACTGGCCCGGAACCAAGCGGATGAAAGCGCCGGAGGAATATGAATTAAACAGCAGTATTGATGCACAGACGAATGTGTTTGCCTTAGGAGCGCTGTTGTTTGAGTTCTTTGGAAGTTTTGCGGGTCAGGAAATGGAAGAACGATATCGCTATAACCGTTTTTTGCCCTGCAACCCGGAAAATTGGCAACTAAGTGAAGGAAAGTATCGGGTAGCGGTCAAAGCAGTTCAACAGGACCGGAAGGAACGATACAAGAGTTTGAAAGATTTTTATGAAGATTGGGAACGATGGAGATATTGAGGAAAAAGAAATGCAAAGTATAAATGAAAAATTAGTACAGTCCATTAAGCAGGAGGAAATTGATTTTCCGAAGCGTTTTGCTTCCTATGCGGAAAGGGACTACGGAATCTTATTTTACATGTCGGATAATAAAGATTCCTATGACGGGAATCACGCCTGTATTTACCCGGAAAAGATAGAGGATTTAGGTGCGGTGCTTGATGATATAACGGCTTTTTATAAGGAGCTTGGAAGCAGGGCATCTATTTACCACCCCTTTAAAAAAGATTATTTCCGGAAGAACGAAGAGATTCTGAATGCGCACGGATATACCTACACACCGGAGGAAGACCACCGGGTAATGTTACTTACGGAAGGAAACCAAATTGAGGCACAAAGCCGGCTGGATATCAAAGTTTTGAACCGCTGGGATGAAAAAGTGGCGACGGATATTTTGGTGCCAAGCGGAGAGCCTTGGGAGGTTGAGGTGACCAAACGCCGGGTAGCCGCCGAAGGCAGCTACTTATTTGTGGGATATCTGGACGGGGAAGCAGTGGTTTATACGGATATTCATAGAGCAGAGGACGATTCAAATACCCGTTTCGATTACATTGTAACGAATAAAAAACATCGGGGAAAGGGCTATGCAAGCGAGCTTCTCAGTTTTGTTGTTGAGTATTGCAAGGAGAATTCCTTTCCCATGTGCTGGCAGTGGGCAGGACCGTCTGAGCCTATTTGTTATCGTGCGGGCTTCCGCGAAGCGTTTACCATGGAAGGCGGATTTGCATCAGGACCGGAATTATAAAAAGAAGAATTTTACCAAGGAGGTTTTGCATGAAACTGGATAAAGAACTGATTAAAAAAGAGAAACTGGGATTCTTTTTTGTGTGTCTGTTTTTGGTGATGGGAATCATTTTCATGCTAAAGATATTCGACTGTCTGACCAAAACTACGGAAATAGAAGCAGTGGTTTGTCGTGCGTATGAAACAGACAGTCACAGAGTTGGCAAAACCTATACCCACGGCGGCCCCCGGATGGTGATTGAGTGGGTAGATTTAAACGGTGAAATACAGACCGACGGCAGCCTTTATAATGAAGATTACCTGGAAGAGGGGGACATTTATCCGATTTTAGTGGATGCAAAAACCCAGTCCAAAAGGGTACTCAACAAAGGCGGAAGCATCGTGTGTTTTGTGCTGGGAGTTTTCTTTACGGCAGGCAGCCTACTGATAATGAGGTGTTGCTATGTGCGTGAATATGAGTATGGAGATTAAGGAACTTGTGAAAGGGGAAACGAAATGCAAATCAGATACGTGGAAAAAGAAGATAAAGAATTTTGGTTTAGCTTAGATAAGCACTTGGCAGAAGCCGAGTTTGAAAAGAAGGTCAGAGATAAAATGGGTTACGTTTTAATAGAGGACGGGCAGCCCATCGGACTTCTTCGGTACAACCTGTTTTGGGATAATACGCCTTTTTGTACAATGCTGTATATTGATTGGGAGCATCATAAAAGAGGTTATGGTAAGGAACTTTTGGCATACTGGGAAGCCGATATGAAAAAAGCCGGCTACGGAATGGTTATGACTTCCACGCAGGTGGATGAAGAGGCTCAGCATTTTTACAGAAAACTTGGATATCAGGATGCCGGCGGCTTCGTGGTGAATGTGCCAGGCTATGAGCAACCTATGGAAATGTTGATGGTAAAGGGAATTTAGGATGAATTACAATGCATTACAGATTGGCAAATGAAAAGGATATAGAGAAAATTGCAGATATGATAAAAGCTGCCATCACAGAAATGGAAAACCGTGGTATTTATCAGTGGGATGATATCTATCCGTCAAAAGAGGATTTTCTTTTGGATATAAAAAACGGCCAGCTGTTTGTTGGCATAGCCGGTGATGACATTTCTGTTATTTTTGCGGTAAATGAAGAATATGATGAGCAATACCAAAATGGGGCTTGGAAATATCCAAATTGTGAATATCGTATTATACATAGATTATGTGTAAATCCAAAGTATCAAAACAGAGGTGTTGCAAGAGAAACCCTGCATCATATTGAAACCGAACTACGCAAAGCAGGTATTGAAGCAATAAGGCTGGATGCGTATAGCGGGAATCCTTTTGCCCTATCCCTATATCATAATAACGGATATGAAAAAGTTGGGACTGCCAATTGGCGAAAGGGAACTTTTTTCCTGATGGAGAAGCAGTTGTAAATTTCGTAGGAGTAAGAGTAATGATAAGGAGCATCGATATGACACTATTAGAATTAATGAAAAACAGACACAGCTATCGAGGTAAGTATGAAAGTACACCCGTGCCCAGAGAAGATTTAATTCAGATTATGGAAGCCGGATTGGCAGCACCGTCAGGGTGTAATACCCAGACAACCAGCCTGATAGCGGTGGATGATCCCGAGGTTTTGGCGAAGCTTCGTCAGGTAATCGACCCTCCGGTGGGCGAAACTGCACCGGCAATTATTTGTGTACTTACCCGCAGAATCAACGCTTACAGGGACAAATGCTTTGCGGTTCAGGATTATTCCGCGGCCATCGAAAACATGCTCCTTGCCATCGTTGCACTGGGCTATCAAAGTTGCTGGTATGAAGGACATATTACCGATGAGGACAGAATCGGTTATCAAATGGCGCAAATTCTGGGTGTGCCGGATGAATATGAGCTGGTGTGTTTCCTTCCTGTAGGAATTGCGAAGGAGGCACCTGCAGGTCCCAGAAAGAAAGCATTTGAAGAACGGGCTTGGTTTAACGGATTTCAGAAGCAGGATTAATACACGAGAAAGAGATAGTTTAACAATGGAAAAATTCAAAGGAAAAATAAATATCTTACATATGATTGAAGGAGCCAAAAAGGCAGAAGGACTTACCGTGATTATTGACGTATTCCGTGCTTTTTCGTTGGAGTGCTATCTATACGATATGGGAGTCAAGGAAATCCGTCCGGTAGGGTCTGTGGAAGAAGCCTTTGCTCTCCGCGACAGGATGGAAGGAAGTATTTTAGCGGGCGAGCGGCACGGAAAGAAATGTGAAGGATTCGACTACGGCAATTCACCCTCCACCATCGTTCCGGAAACGGTAAAAGGAAAAAACATTATCCACACCACCAGCGCAGGAACCCAGGGTATTGTGAATGCGTCAGGAGCTAAGGAGATTATTACCGGAAGTCTGGTAAATGCAGGGGCAATTGCAAAATACATCATGAAAAAGAACCCCGAAACCGTATCCTTGGTATGTATGGGAAATGCGGGCGTGCGTCCGGCGGCGGAAGACGAGTTATGCGCGGAATATATCCGGAGCATTTTAGAAGGCAATGAGTGGGCAGATATCGAGAGCCGGGCGAAAGCGTTACAATACCACGGCGGCGAACATTTTTTTGATAAAGACCGTCAGGAAATTTACCCGGAGCCGGATTTTTGGTTGTGCATTCAGTGCAACAAGTTTCCCTTTGTCATTCAGGTAAAGAAGGATGAAATCGATTTTATAACACGGAAAGTAAATGTTTAGGAGCTTATATGGGAAGAGTGATTGCCATCTCCAGCTGGGACTTGCAATGGAGAGCAATACTGCATTTGTAGAGGATAATGGCCGGATTCACTTTTTAAGAGGGAATGAGACAGCAAAGGTTTGTTGGATAAATAGGAAAAATAATGAAGTTTTATGAGATGGGCATAAAGGAAAAGGTATGGAAAAAGTTAAAATAGAAATAAACTACGAGGAGTTCCCGCAGGAGCTTTATGAATTTTGGCAGGATGCGCAGCTTTATGACAGCAGTTGCGGAAATCAGGCAAAGGTCATTTACAGCGACAAGGGATATTACATCAAAATTGCAGAGAAAGGAAAACTGCAACAGGAAGCATTTATGACGATGCTTTTTGCGCAAATGGATATGGGCGCGGAGGTGCTTGCCTATATTTCTGAGGATAAGGATTATATGGTGACAAGGAGCGTAGAGGGTGAAGATGCTTTGTATGCAGATTATTTAAGTGATCCCAAGCAGCTTTGTGAGATGCTTGCAGAAGCTATGAAGCGTCTGCATGGAAGCGATATCGAAGGAGTACCGGTGTCTCCCAGCATGGAATTGTATGAAACTCATAAGAGAGGGAACGAGTTAAAAAGGGATACCTTTATTCATGGCGATTTTTGTCTGCCCAATGTGATGTTTTCGGATGGAGAATTTACGTCTTTTGTGGACGTGGGCGCAGGCGGCGTAGGGGATAAGCACATTGATATTTACTGGGTGCTTTGGTCTCTGCGGTATAACCTAAAGACAAATGATTATCGGGAGTATTTTTTGGACCTGTACGGAAGAGACCAAATTGACGAAGAAATCCTGAAGATTGTGACAGAAGTAGAAGAAGGGGCGCTGGAGGCGTATATGCAGGAAAGCAAAGAGAGTAGTTTGGGAAAAGAATGAAATTCAATATTAGAGAAATCAAAGAAAATGAATACCCCCTTTTGAATGAGTTTCTTTATGAAGCGATATTTATTCCGGATGGCGTTGACGCACCTCCCAAGGAGATAATAAATGAGCCGGAGCTACAGGTGTACGTGGAAGATTTTGGAAAAAAGGATGATATCTGCTTTGTGGCTGAATCAGATGGACAAGTAATTGGCGCCGTGTGGGTACGGGTAATGGATGATTACGGTCACATTGAAGACGGTGTTCCGTCTTTTGCCATTTCCTTGTACAAGGAATATCGCGGTCTGGGAATCGGAATTGTGCTTATGAGAAGAATGATATCGGAGTTGGGGCGTCGCGGATATCCTAAAGCGTCACTGGCGGTCCAAAAAGCAAATTACGCAGTGAAAATGTATCAAAAGGTTGGATTTGAAATCGTGGATGAAAACGAGGAGGAATTTATTATGGTCTGCAACATGATTACTTACAAAGAAGTGGACAAAACCGCTTTTGAATTATATGACAGGGTACCCCAGAACGTGGATGTGCATGCAGAGTACCGTGTAAAAAGAATTGACAACGGCCTTGGTGGCTTTCTGTTAGAGGAAGTACCTGTAGAGCCTCCTTATGTAAAAGATTTGGCAAAATATGATCGCGCGACGGAATATGAAAAGCAGTTTGACATTACCAACTGGAGATTTTATATGGCCTTTGACGGAGAGACACCTGTAGGTGCGGTCACAGTGGCGGGCGAAACCAAAGGACTTAACATGCTCTACGGAAGAGACGATGCCTGTGTTTTGTGGGATATCCGCGTGGCAGATGGCTATAAACACAGAGGAATCGGGCAAAATCTGATTAACATGGCTATTTCCGGTGCGAAGGAAGATGGCCTAAAGCAAATGATTATTGAGTGCCAAAACAATAACGTGAATGCCTGCAAGTTTTATCATAAGCAGGGCGCGGTACTTTCGAAGGTAGATATGTACGCGTATTATCCGGAGCTGGAAATTCGGGAGGAAGTGCAGTTTGTCTGGTACTTGGACTTATAAAATAACGAACGTTTGTTCTGATTTTTATAGACTTAAATAAGTAAATATGCTATAATAAAATAGTGGGAACGGCGGCCCCTTGAGAAAGGGGGAGATGCCTATGTATGTTACATATTCTGATTTGATTCAGTTGGGAATATTCCTGGTAGCATTGATAGGTCTTGTATGCAAGATATGTCATAAAGACAAAAAATAATCCGCCCCTGACTGGTAATCTGTGGCGGATTATTTTGCCAAACTTTACTTACAAGGGGTACCGCTAAGTACCACCTTCTAAGTAAAGAATAGCATAGGTTTGCAGGAATTGCAATGCGTTTTTAGGTCTGTATCGAGAGGGGTTTTCGAATACAGATTTTTTGTTAGGGGGCAATACATAAATGATATTCAAAGCAACAAACGGAGCTGAAATTATAGAAAAAATAGAAATCAGTGAAGCAGAGGCGATGCAAAGCTTTTATCCGGCATTAAATCATGCGTTGGTCATCGTGAAAGCAGAGGACGATTATTTGTTGGGTTATCACAAATGGCGTGACGATTGGGAAACCTTTGGCGGTTTGATTGAGCCGGGTGAAAGTTTGCCGGAATGTATCAAGCGGGAAGTGGAAGAAGAACTTGGTCTTTCAAATGTGGAGCCGACCTATCTGGGCATCGTGCACTATCATATGCCCCCCGATTATTGGAACAAGGACTGGCATGAGGAATATGGCGGGCTTTACGGGATGACAATTACGAGAGAGATGCTTCAAACCATTGAGGAATTGCGCCGGGATAAAGATGAAATCGGCGAGATTGCGTTTTATTCCGAGTTAAAAAAACGGGGTGCAAAGATAGACGAGATAAATGAAAAACTGTTGGAGTTTTATTAATCTTTTATTTAGTGAAAAGTTGAATTTAAGGAGGGGAATTACATGGAACTTTGGGATGCATATGATGCGGAACTGAATAAGCTGGACGGTATTACGCTGGTAAGGGGCGAAGAATCGACCTTTTCGGATGATATTTTTCATCTGGTTTGCGATATTATTGTGAAGCACGTGGATGGCACCTATCTGCTTATGCAGCGAGATACGCGCAAGCATTACGGCGGTATGTGGGAAGCAACAGCAGGCGGTTCTGCCCTGCAGGGCGAGACGCCGCTAATATGTGCCCGGCGTGAATTGGCAGAGGAAACCGGAATTATATCCACCGAACTGACAGAGGTGGGCAGAATGGCGGTGAAAGAGACGCACAGCGTTTACGTGGAGTTTCTGTGTGTTACTGACTGGGACAAGAATAACATCCGCCTTCAGGAGGGCGAGACCATAGATTTCAAATGGGTTACGAGAGCGGAACTCCTTGCCATGAAAAAGGACGAACTGGTGACGGAGCGGATGCAGATATTTATAGATGAGTTAAGTGCGTAGTATCCTATAGACCGGACATTACATGGGACGGAGATTAGAAAAGCATGGACACAATTGTAATCAAAAAAGTAGATAAAGACACAGAACCGGCAAACAAGTTGATAGAATTTGTTGAGAATTTTTCCTGGGAAGAGGTAAAAGAGCACACCCTGTGGATGCTTAAGAACTGGAATTATTCCGATTGGGAAACGATGTTTGCAGCGATGATAGACGGGCAGATTGTAGGAATGGCGTCTATTATGAAAACGGATTATTATCCATTGCCGGAAATCTATCCCTGGGTATCAAGTGTGTTTGTAAGTGAGGATTACAGAGGGCAAAGAATTAGCGGAAGGCTGATTGATTTTGCAAACAATTACGCCAAAGAGTGCGGTTTTGACAGGACTTATATTCCCTCAGAGCACATCGGATTATACGAAAAATATGGATATCATTATCTGAAGGACATCACTAATTACGGTGGTGGAGTTGATAGATTATATGTGAAAGAGCTAAGATAAAAAGGAGACAAAAAAATGATACTTTGCATTGCAACAGCTCCATGCAGAGTCTGAGGAGACTGTATGGAGGAACAGCGTTTTGTTGACATCCTCAGGCTTTGCTTCGATTTGAAAAATATCTGATAAGAAAAGGAGCAAAGAAATGAATTATATAAAGAAAAAAGATTTCTATGAACTGAAGGATTTTTTACTACTTTGGAGTACCCAGTGTATATCCCAGCTTGGCAGCAGTATTACGGCGTTTGCACTGACTTTGTGGCTTTACGGGGAGACGGGCTCGTCCCTAAGTACGGCGGCGCTGACCATATGCTCGTATGCACCTTATGTGCTGATGAGTATTTTTGCCGGAGCGCTGACAGACCGCTTTGATAAAAAGAAAACCATGCTTTGCTGTGACGTGTTTGCGGTATTTTGTACGATTGTTACTCTCATATTATTCCGCACGGGCCGGCTGATGGTGTGGCACTTATACCTTTTGAATGCGGTTTCCGGCCTGATGAATACGGTACAGCAGCCTGCATCGGAAGTGGCCATGACGCTGATTATTCCGGAAAAAGAATACCAGAGAACCAGCGGACTAAGGTCCCTGACGCGGTCTTTGGTGTCCATACTAAATCCGCTGATTGCGACGGCGCTTTATGCTTTTGTGGGGCTTAACGGCGTGATTGCAGTGGATATCGGAAGCTTTGCGATTGCATTTGTGGCACTGGCGTTCTTTATTCAAATACCGGAAAGCAAAAAAGAGCGAAAAGAAAGCGTTCTTACGCTGGCCAAAGAGGGACTTGTGTTTTTGAAAGAAACACCTATGATTATGACACTGATTTTGTTTATGTCAGGTGTAAATCTGGTGGCGTCAGCCTTTGATGCGACGTTGCCCGGGTATGTGCTTCCCAATCCCAAAGGCGGACAAGCCGTTCTGGGAATCGTCACGTCCTGTGCAGGAATTGCCATGATTTTCGGAAGTCTCATAGTTTCGGTATTACCGAAGCCTAAGGACAGAGTGAAGGTGATTTATCTGACCATGCTTTTTTC